>NZ_JACGVR010000008.1:0-137635 GCF_014077325.1 Colwellia sp. BRX8-5 | reverse complement strand
CGGCGTTAGCTTTGCTTAGCGCTTTTTTTGCTGCTGAGTCAGCTGCCTTTTTCTCTAGTAATTTTTTCTTTCTTTGTCGCTCAAGTGCTTTAATACGTTTTTCTTCTTTAGCACGTTTTACCCTAGCGGAAGCCACTTGTTGTTCCAAGTCTTTTAACTGTTGGGCATCATCAAGTTTTTTTTGCTTAATTTTATTAACTTGTGCTTCAATTTTACTTTTATCAACAATAGTTGCCTGAATAGTCTGTACTTGTACAACTTTGGGCGCCACTTTGGGTTCGCTGTCAAAATCGCCCATCAATAATACCGCAGCTAATACGATATGTAATAAGAAACTCAACGATAATGCGATAGCAAATTTTCGGCTCATTAATTATTTAGCTCCAGGGTCTGTCATTAAACCAACCGATGGAACACCTGCTTTTTGTTGTAATAACACCATTAGTTGTATCACAGCATCATAAGAAACAGCACCATCACCGTTAACAACGACTGGCGTGTCAGGTTCAACTTTTAAATGGGCAGCAACCAGTGTTGCCACTTGTTCAGCTGACATGGGTTCATTCTTACTGGTACCGACCGCTAAATAATAATTACCGTCGGCATCAACGGAAGCGACTAAAGGGGGTTTTGACTCTTTATCAAGCGCTTCAGCATCGGCCTTAGGAAGGTTAACTTTCACACCTTGAGTGATCAATGGTGCGGTAACCATAAAAATAATCAATAACACCAACATAACATCAATGTAAGGAACAACATTGATTTCAGCAACTTTACGGCGTCTTACTCTTTTATACATAAGATATTACTCCGTTTATGCTGATGGTTCACTGGTACTTTGACGTTGTAAAATACTGGAAAATTCTTCCATAAAATTACCGTAGCCATTTTCTAATTTTTCAACATGGTGGCTAAAACGATTAAAAGCGATCACTGCTGGAATTGCAGCAAATAAGCCCATTGCCGTGGCAATTAATGCTTCAGCAATACCCGGAGCAACCATAGCAAGTGTTGCTTGCTCAACAGCGCCAAGTGCAATAAACGAATTCATAATCCCCCAAACAGTACCAAACAAACCTATGTACGGACTAATAGAACCCACGGTCGCCATAAATGGCAAGTGTGTTTCAAGATGGTCAACTTCACGTGAAAGTGCAACGCGCATTGCTCGATGAGTTCCGTCAACAATCGCTTGTGGTGAATCCATATTGCTTTTTCGTAAACGGGCAAATTCTTTAAAGCCTGATACAAATAAACTTTCAATACCGGTGGCAGGACCTTTAGACGAAACTTCATTATAGAGTTTACTTAGGTCTGCTCCGCTCCAAAACTTATCTTCAAAGATTTTCATTTGTGCCTGTGCGTCGTTAAGTGCTTTTCGACGTTGAAATATCATCGCCCAACATGCAATAGAAAAACCTAGTAGAATTAACATTACACTTTTAACTAACAAACTGGCTTGAAGGAATAAATCAAATATAGAAATTTCAGCTGACACGTTTTAACGCTCCTAATATTTTTTCGGGAATAGCACAGGGTTTAGCAAGTGCTAAGTTAACACAAGCAATTTGGACAACAACAGCACAAATAAGCTTATTTTGCTGATCACTAATTTGTTGAGTAAAAACCAGACTGGCGCGTTTCAATTCGCTAATCCATGAGGTAACAATAAGTAAATCATCTAAGCTGGCTGAAGCTACATTATCCATTTCCACTCTTCTGACCACTAAACCAATGTTTTGTTCTAAAAAAGATGATTGATTAGCGTTTAATTCTCTCAACCACTCAGTACGTGCACGTTCACAAAACTTTAAATAGTTTGCATGATAAACAATACCGCCGGCATCCGTATCTTCATAATATATCCTAACTGGATAAACGTGTTTAATATCTGGCATGAGTTGTATGATGTAAAACGCTCAGTGCATCGTTATTTGTATTTTTATCGTTAAAAATAAAATTCGAGACACTCAATTATAATTTCTTCTATATTAATGATAATAACTTCTGACGACAAGCGTTTAGTGGTAATCGAATGTAACATTTTGAAAAATAGTTTCTAGTGGAGAATTACCAGTTTGTACCGTGCTGATTAAAGACACACCAAAAAAGTAACATTAGTTTTTCTAATGCGAAATATCTAATTTTTTTATCTTGTATAAATAGAACACTTACTCTAAAATCCGCTTGTTGTTCTAGCTAGCGTAATAATTATTCAAGTTTATCTTCACTGATATAACGGGGTAGTTGATAGCCAGACAATTTGAATAGATTTTATCTCTTCTCTCTGACATGTTTATTGGAACCCTATTTCCTCTTATCAACTTAATTTATAAGTTGGCCCACATAATTTATGTGGGCTTTTTTTTACCTAAAATTTGATATAACGATGTGGATTGGTTATTAAACCGGCTTATCTAAACCAAAATGCTGGTAAGCACGTTCAGTTGCTATACGCCCGCGCGGTGTTCTTTGCAGGAAACCTTGCTGAATAAGATAAGGTTCAATAACATCTTCAATTGTTTCACGCTCTTCGCCAATGGCTGCTGCGACATTATCAAGACCAACAGGACCGCCCATAAATTTATCAATAATCGCTTGCAATAATTTCCGGTCCATTAAATCAAAACCTTGATCATCAACCTCTAACATATTTAGTGCTTTAGCGGCCGTTGCTTGGCTAACAATGCCTTGCGTTTTCACATCAGCATAGTCACGGACTCGACGTAATAACCGATTAGCTATTCTTGGTGTGCCACGAGAGCGCTTGGCCACTTCAAATGCGCCTTCTTCATCAATAGGTAGCTTGAGAAAGTAGGCTGAACGTTTAACTATTTCAGTTAAATCTTTAGTGTTATAGAACTCAAGTCGTTGCACAATGCCAAAACGGTCTCTCAGTGGCGAGGTTAAGGCGCCGGCACGGGTCGTTGCACCAATCAAGGTAAATGCCGGTAAGTCTAATTTTATTGAACGAGCAGCGGGCCCTTCTCCAATCATGATATCTAGCTGATAATCTTCCATTGCGGGGTAAAGGATTTCTTCAACCACAGGACTTAGACGATGAATTTCGTCAATGAAGAGCACATCATTTTCTTCGAGGTTAGTCAGTAAAGCCGCTAAATCTCCGGCTTTTTCTAAGACAGGACCGGAAGTTGTGCGGATATTCACGCCCATCTCATTAGCAACAATATTGGCAAGTGTGGTTTTACCTAAACCAGGAGGACCAAATATCAATAAATGATCGAGTGGTTCATCGCGCTTCTTTGCTGCCGCGATAAAAATTTCCATTTGAATTTTGACATGATCTTGTCCAGTATAATCGGCTAGTAGTTTAGGACGAATAGCACGATCAATGGTTTCTTCTTCTGGCTGGGCAGTAGGTTCAATAAGACGATCAGCTTCTATCATTATTTTCTCTTGTGTCTTTGCTTATTTAAATACGGCTAAGTGAGTATTGTCAGGCCGATGTTAATATTAGCAGCCTGTTATTTACGTGTTAGCTTTATCTACATTTTATCAATGCAGTAGATATTAAAGCATTGACTTTAATGCGTCACGAATAAGATCTTCACTCGTTGATTCTGCTTTAAATACGTTTCGTATCGACTTTTCAGCTTGTTGCTGACTGTAGCCTAAAGAAACTAATGCGTTAATCGCATCACCTTTTGCATTAGTCACAAAAGTATTTTCATGATGAAGCTCAATCGGAAGTGTTCCCGATGCTAATGGCGATGCCGTATGAGTGACTTGCCAATCTTTTAAACGGTCGCGCATTTCAATAAGTAAACGTTCAGCTGTTTTTTTCCCAACGCCTGGTATTTTTACAATGCTGGTCAAGTCGTCATGAGCAACACAGCTAACAAATTGGTCTGCAGACATACTTGAAAGTATGGCAAGGCCTAATTTAGGGCCAACGCCATTAACTTTAATAACCAGTCTAAATAATCTACGTTCGATTTTATTAGCAAAGCCATATAATAATTGCGCATCTTCACGGACCACAAAGTGCGTATAAATAATCGCTTGTTCGTTTAATTCAGGTAAGGCATAAATACTGGTCATTGGCATAGTAACTTCGTAGCCAATTCCCCCGCACTCAATTAAGACTTCTGGTGCTAATTTTTCTAATAATGTTCCACGTAAACGACCAATCACAGCTAAAACCTTCTCTACATTAACTTTTGGCAACCATACCACTATATATTTATACAGTAAAGTCGCTTGCGTGGTTTATCGTAATCGTCCACGGACGATTTTACTAACCTGCCCCGCCATTTTTGCAAGAGTATCATGGCTATGCGCATGACAAAGCGCAATAGCGAGTGCATCGGCAGCATCCGCTTGCGGCATAGCAGGCAGTTTTAAAATAGATTTCACCATGTGTTGTACTTGGCTTTTATCGGCGGCGCCCGTACCAACAACCGATTGTTTTATCTGTCTGGCTGAGTATTCTGCAACCGGTAAGCCTTTATTGGTTGCCGCAACAATAGCAGCTCCTCGCGCTTGCCCCAACTTCAACGCGCCACCAGGATTAACGCCCATGAAAACTTGTTCTATAGCAAAAAGTTCGGGAGAAAATTGCAGGATCAACTCAGAAACACCAGCAAAAATAGTTTGTAGACGCAGGCTAAAGTCATCTTCCTCTTTATTGCCCGCATATGCTTTTATACAGCCACTGCCCAAATATGAGATTTTGCGACCTTCTTTTTTTATAACACCGTAACCGGTAATACGTGAGCCAGGATCGATACCTAGGATTATGGTCAAATTGAGTTCTCTTATTTAATAGTATTTTTAACGAAAGCAGGAATGGCTTAAAAGAGTATCGAGATTATGCGTTGAAGTCAGTTAAATGGCAATGTCGTCGTTCATTTTGACAATGAACGTTATGCAGATAAGAACTGTTATTCAGATACTGAAATGAATTCAGCATGACGACAGGAGCCCTAGTACATCCTCAGCTCGTGCATCTATGCTTCGCTCTACCTTCTGCATAAATGCGGTCGTGACCATTCGTCGTTCGTTGCAATCCATGGCGCCACAACATTGCCTAGAGGGCTCAGCGTCTATGATTTACCAGAACAAAAATGACCTGTACAAAGCAATAATACAGTGAAGGCATGGTTGCCTAAGAACTGTTATGACCGTACATTCTATAGATAAAAAAAGCAGCTAATTAGCTGCTTTTTATCGAACGCTGATTATTTATAAACTATTCAGCTAAAGGTTCTTCTTTCTTTTCAGCTTTAGGTAAACAAGCGATGCCCAGTTCAACAAGCTGTGCTGGATTTGCTTTACCCGGTGCATTGGTTAATGGACAAGCCGCTGTGGTTGTTTTTGGAAAAGCCATAACATCACGAATTGATGATGCGCCAGTCATTAACATTACTAGGCGGTCTAAACCAAACGCTAAGCCAGCGTGTGGTGGAGCACCATACTGAAGTGCTTCAAGTAAAAAGCCAAATTTTTCTTGCGCTTCTTCGTCACTAATACCCAAAATTCTAAAAACTGCAGCTTGCATATCTTGGTTATGAATACGTACCGAACCGCCGCCTAATTCACAGCCATTTAACACCATATCGTAAGCATCAGAAAGCGCGCCAACAGGGTTAGCTTCTAATGCTTCAGCCGTTAAATTAATAGGTGCGGTAAACGGGTGATGAATTGCATGCATGCCGCCATCAGCTTCTTCAAACATTGGGAAGTCAACAACCCACAATGGTTTCCAATCACCTTGTAATAATTCTAAATCTTCTCCTAGTTTAAGACGCAATGCACCAAGTGATTCAGTAACAACATTGTACTTGTCGGCGCCAAAGAAAATAATATCGCCTGTTTTAGCATTAGTACGTGTTAATAACGCTTTTACCGCTTCTTCATTTAAGAACTTCAAGACCGGCGATTGTATGCCGTCAATACCAGTACTTAAGGCTGCGTCAACATCATTAACTTTTAACCAAGGCATGCCTTTAGCACCATAAATGCCAACATACTTAGTCAGTTCGTCAAGACCTTTGCGTGAGAATTTTGCAGCACCACCCGGAACACAAATTACCGATACACGGCCTTTTTCGTCGTTTGCGGGTCCAGAGAAAACTTTAAACTCTACATCTTTAACAATATCAGCAACATCCACTAATTCTAGTGGATTACGTAAATCAGGTTTATCTGAACCAAAACGTGTCATTGCCTCTAAATAAGTCATACGAGGGAATGTGCCTAAATCAACATTCATCAAATCTTTAAATAATTTAACGATCATCGTTTCAGCAACATTCATCACTTGCTCGCTGCTCATGAATGACGTTTCAATATCTATTTGAGTAAATTCAGGCTGACGGTCAGCGCGTAAATCTTCGTCACGAAAACATTTAACAATTTGATAGTAACGTTCCATACCCGACATCATTAACAATTGTTTAAACAACTGAGGTGACTGCGGTAAAGCAAAGAACTGACCTTTATGTGTGCGACTTGGTACTAAATAGTCACGTGCACCTTCAGGTGTTGCCGCAGTTAAGATAGGTGTTTCAATATCTAAAAAGCCCTGCCCTTCTAAGGACGTTCGCACTGCCGATGTTACTTTTGCACGAAAGCGCATACGTTCTGTCATCTCGCTACGACGTAAATCTAAATAGCGATATTTTAAACGTTGTTCTTCTGAATTATTTTGGTTGGAATCAAGTGGTAATGGTGCAGACTTATTTAAAATAGTCAGCTCTAACCCTAAAATTTCAATAGCACCGGTTTTCATGTCTTTATTAATTTGACCTTCAGGTCGGGCACGCACCTTGCCTTTAATTTGAACACAAAATTCATTACGTAAGGTATTCGCTTTCGCTATAACTTCAGGTAAATCTGGATCATAAACGACTTGTACCATACCTTCACGATCACGTAGATCTAAAAAGATCACCGCACCTAAGTCTCGACGACGGTTAACCCAGCCGCATAAAGTAATTTCTTTGCCAATGTGAGATTCGTTCACATCACCACAATAAAGATCGCGCATGTCTGTTGTCCTGATAATACTAACTAGCTCATGCAAAGTATTAGCATGGCAATCGTTAGGATGGAAAATTGCCGACATTATAAAGGAATATGACGACAAAAAAAGCATTAAGGGGAATAGTGACCGTAAAATGATTAAAAAATATTTTACGGATGATAAAATAGTTTGGTTTTATTTATTTAGCTGCGTATGTCTCTGAGTTAAAGACATAATGATTTTTTCCATTTGCCTTAACCCTATACATTAACGTATCAGCAATTTTTAGCAGGTCATTATCTGTCACGCCATCATCGGGATACATAGCAATACCAATACTACAACCAATATTAACCCGTTCCACCGACAATTCAAAAGGCTGCTGCATCAGCTTTAATACTTTGTCGGCAATATAAGCGGCTTCACTTTTTTGATGCAAACCTGTTAGCAGTAGAACAAATTCATCACCACCGAAACGAACAACTGTATCTGACTGTCGAACACAACTTTTTAGTTTATTAGCCACTTTGACTAACAGTTCATCGCCAACATCATGGCCATGGGTATCATTGATAGTTTTAAAACCATCAAGATCGAGAAATAAAACGGCCATTTGTAATTGTTGGCGCTGATGGAAGCTAATGGCAGTATTGATCCGGTCTTTTAGCAATACTCGGTTGGCTAACCCGGTTAATTCATCATGGGTCGCCATATGTTTCATTTTTTCTTCAAGCAATTTACGCGTTTTTATTTCACCATATAAGCGCCTATTCCACATTATTATCGCAATAATAATAATGAGAATAAGTACACCAATTTGTGCTGAGACTCGCATGACAACATCTTTATTAAACCCTGTTTCTATATTCACTCCAAACCAGCGGTCATAAATTTTCTGTTTTTCATTCTCAGAAATAGTCAATAAGGTTTTGTTTATGATTTGTTGTAATTCAAGCCAATCGGGTCTAATGGCAAAGTGACTGCTGTCCCTTTGCAATTCTTCCAACACTGACATATCTAAAACACTGAGACTTTCTCGTTTCATTAATTCAGAAGCCGACGCTATATTAGAAATAAAACCGTCAACCTTACCTTGCTGAACGGCAAGTAGACCCTCATTGTGAGTATCAACGAGTTTTAACGATATTAATGGGTGTTCTTTTCTAATAGCAGACGATAGATAGTAGCCTTTAATAACGGCTAATGTTTTACCATGAAAACTGTTAAGTGTCAGTTGAGAGCCCAATTGACGTTGGTGTAAAATGACCCAAGGCATACTCCAATAAGGTTGAGTAAATAGAACCTGTTTCTTTCGCTCTTGCGTCACAGAAATACTGGCAAGCATATCAATTTTTTCCTCGACTAATCCTTGATATAAGTCATTCCAGCTATCAAAAAATGTAAATTCAAACGCTAAAGCAGAGCGATCTGATATCAACTTAAGTACATCGGGGTTGATACCTGTTACTTGGCCTTTTGCATTAACAAATTCCATTGGCATCCAGTTTTTAACCAGTCCAACATTTACTTTTTGATTTTGTTCTAGCCATAATTGTTCAGACTGAGATAAGCTCACTTTTTCAGCAGAGCGAACAAAATAGCCGTTATTTTTATCGATAAGCCAATTTCTCTCGAGTCTAATAAGTTGCTCAATAGGAATATTGTTAAAGCCTTCGTTAATCAATTCAACCAATTTATCATTACCCTTTTTTACTAAGGAATAAACTGGTGTTGGGAAAGTAACATTTTTTAATTGATAAAATGAAGATTGTAAATTGCTTTCTATTAAACGGGCATTTAGGTATTCTTGAGCACTGACCATAGCATCAACATTGCCTAATTCAGCCTGATGAAGAAGTTCATTAGCTGTCTGGTAAACCTGAACTTTTAGATTAGGGTACCTCTTAGTTAAGGTGTTTTCATAAGTAGTCCCCGCTAAAATACCTATTCTTTTACCTTGTAAGTCTTTCAATGAATAAACATTATCAATTCGGGTAGAAACAAACACGCCAGCATCAACACCATAAATTTGTGAAGCGATCTGTAATTTATTATTAAAATTTTCGGCTGAATAACCAATATGTATATCGACATCACCGCCTTGTAACATCGCTAATTCTTGTGATGGAGATTGAGCAATAAATTCAATTTCAATGCCACTTTCTTTCGCCCATAAACGCCATAAATCAATAAATAAACCTTGCGGTTGCCCCGTAGGAGACACCGCCATATAAGGCGGTGCTTGTGTTAGGAAGCTTAATAACAATGTTTTACTACTTTTCTCTCGTCCTAACCATTTTTTTTCTATTAGCGATTTTTCGGCAACCGTAATTTTATCAAAACCTTCAACGATAAAGTCTTTTAACAACGTATTCTCTATTGATGTGGCGGCTACATATTCACCTTGATAGAAACTAATTCTTTTGTAAGGTGGGTATTGTTTATTTAATTCAAAATACTCACTAAAAAGTTTAGAAGGTTTTTCAACGTCCGTATAAACCATTATTTCGTTAGCTAATGCCGCTTGATATAAGACATGGCGATTTTCGTATAAACGTAATTTAAGGTGTGGATATTTTTCTAAAATGATTGCGGCATGACTTGACCCGCGAACCGAACCAATAATGTAAGGTGACAATTGGCTAATTTCAGTTAAATTAGTAAAATCTCTATGGGTATAAAAATAGAAATCGTGATAGAAAAATGACGGTGTAAGCAATAATTCTTTACTGCGCTCTACTGTTTTAGTCATTCCGCCATGAATGTCAACTTCACCTGATTGAACCTGTGATAATGTTGATAACCAGTCCGTGGTAATAAATTCAATTTTAACACCTTGTCGCTCTGCCCATAGCTTCCAAAGATCGGGCATTAAGCCATCCGCCTGTCCTTTGTCATTGAGGAACATATAAGGATAGCTGGTTTTGTTTATCGCTATTGTGAGTGGCTTTGCTGAGATTTCAAAACGTTCATTGTTTGCTTGCACTGTTATAGCAAAACACATCACCAGTAAGATTAGACAACGAACAAAATAATTGAGTTGCAACAGCAATTCCTTAATGGTTAAAGTGGATGAAATAACAACGATTATAGACCTTATTCGTCATAAGTTGCAGGGTAAATTTTAGCTTTAACTACTAAAAAGTACGCAATACTACCCTATGACAATAAATTTGGGTTAAAATAACGCAAAATTGATATTTAAATACCAAGACAAGTTCAGCCTAATGAAACCATCAGAACCCGATTTAATTTTTTCAAAAAAACAAAGCCAAATTAAAGATTTTACTTTTGACGCACATGTTGTCGAAGTTTTTCCTGATATGATTTCCCGCTCTGTACCTGGTTATAATACCATTATTGATACCATTGGCCGCTTAAGTCAGCGTTTTGTCACTGACAATAGTCATGTGTATGACCTAGGATGCTCACTCGGCGCCGCAACGATAGCCATGCGTAAAGCGATCACCGCGAAAAACTGTAAAATTATAGGTGTTGATAATTCTTCTGCCATGGTTGAGCGCTGTAAAATGCATGTTAGTGCATTCAAAGGTGCTACACCGGTAGAAATTATTGAAGGGAATATTTTAGATATTGAGATTGAAAACGCTTCAATGGTAGTACTTAATTTCACCTTACAGTTTATTGAGCCAGAAATACGCTCGACATTAATAGATAAAATAGCCAAGGGCTTAAAACCTGGTGGCTTATTGTTATTATCAGAAAAAATATCAGCTGATGATAAGATCTGTAATGAACTACTTGTCGATTTGCATCTCGACTTTAAACGCGCCAACGGTTATAGCGAACTAGAAATAGCCCAAAAACGTACCGCTATTGAAAAAGTTATGCGCATTGATAGCTTACCCGAACATATTGCACGCTTAGAAAATGCTGGTTTCAACCATCAAACGCCTTGGTTCCAATGTTTTAACTTTTTTTCACTCATCGCCATTAAGTAACTTTATTCATGTCATTCAATAAATTTTATCAAGAAATAGCTCAAAACCGCCTAAGCCATTGGTTAAACACTCTTCCTGCGCAACTTAGCCAATGGAAAAAAGAACAATTGCATGGCGAGTTTGCCCATTGGCAAAAAACCTTAACCGCTTTACCAAAGACGACACCATCAGTCGTTAATATCAGTGACGGTGTTACAGTCGGTAAAAAAGAAGATATTACTGAAGGTGAATATAAGCGTTTAGAAAATTTACTGAAAAAATTTAAACCCTGGCGTAAAGGCCCTTACCATATCCATGGTTTGCATATAGACACTGAATGGCGCTCCGATTTCAAATGGGATCGTTTAAAAGAGCATATTAGCCCACTTAACAATAAATACGTTTTAGATATTGGTTGTGGCAGTGGCTATCACTTATGGCGTATGCGCGGTGATGGAGCTAAATTTGTTGTTGGCATAGACCCAACACAATTATTTTTTACACAATTTAATGCTATTCAGCACTTTGTTAATGACCCTAAAGTCAACTTATTGCCGTTAGGTGTAGAACAATTACCTGAGCTTAATGCCTTTGATACCGTATTTGCCATGGGTGTTTTATACCATCGCCGTTCTCCTATTGATTTTCTTTACCAATTAAAAGCACAGTTAGTAAAGGGTGGCGAGTTAGTGCTAGAAACTTTAGTGGTTGATGGTGATGAACATACCGTTTTAGTGCCTGGCGAACGCTATGCTAAAATGCGTAATGTCTGGTTTTTACCTAGTTGTGATGCGATGTGTGCATGGCTTTCGCGATGTGGATTTAAAAATATACGGGTGGTCAATACCGATATCACTGCACTTGATGAACAACGAAAAACTGACTGGATAGATACTGAGTCACTGGCTGATTTCCTTGACCCTGACGATAACAGTAAAACAATAGAAGGTTACCCCGCGCCAAAACGTGCTATTTTTATTGCTAATACTTAAGTTGTCGAGATAAGTAGTCTGTTAATTATCTGCAGAGTATATTTAGGTAGTGACTTTTATTATTTAAGTATGTGATTATGATAGGTAAAAAATTTAACACAATTAAGATAAAAGGGTGTCTATGAACGAACTTTGGTCGCAGCGAAAACTAGCTAGTGTTGCAAAACGTCTAAATGATCACCGTAGCCCTTTTCAGCGTGATCGTGCGCGTATACTCCATTCTGCTGCTTTTCGTCGCTTACAGTCTAAAACCCAAGTGATGGGCAGTGGACAAAGTGATTTCTATCGAACACGTCTTACCCATTCATTAGAGGCAGCGCAAATTGGCTCAGGAATTAGTGCCCAATTAAGAAACAAGCATGCACAATTATCTGCTGAGCTTTTTCCTGATGATGAGAACTTAATTGAATCTATTTGTTTAGCCCACGATATTGGTCACCCTCCATTTGGGCACGGTGGTGAGGTTGCTCTTAATTATATGATGCGTAACCATGGCGGCTTTGAAGGCAATGGGCAAACTTTTCGCATTGTTTCACACTTAGAGCCCTTTAGTGAGTTTTATGGGATGAATTTATCTCGCCGAACATTATTAGGCTTAATAAAATACCCACAACTATTAACCGAGTTAACACAATTACCTTTACCTGTTGCTCCGCACAGTTTTAGACAATTAAAAGCGGCTGACTGGCATCCTGCCAAAGGCTTATATAATGATGACACTGAAATGTTTGATTGGGTTTTATCGCCATTATCTGCTGATGATCGCGCTCTTTTTCAATCAATAAAAAAAACCAAAAACAAACATAACAAAACAATATTTAAATCACTCGATTGTTCAATTATGGAGCTCGCTGACGATATAGCTTACGGTATTCATGACCTAGAAGACGCAATAGTTACAGGTGTAGTCAGCCAGCAAGATTTTGAACAAGAAGTTATCACTAAACTTAAAGCAATCGATGAACCTTGGTTGAAAGATTATTGTCAACGTTTAACAGCAAAGCTTTTTAATGAACAACACTACATTCAAAAAGAAGCGATTGGCGGCTTAGTCAATTATTTAATTACCGAAATATATTTAGCTGATTTAAATGAAAACTCGACAATAAGCTTTACTGAACCCTTATTACGTTACAACGCTAAGCTACCAGTTAATGCCGCGAAGGCACTACAGATATTCAAAGACTTTGTCTTCTCATTTGTTATTAAACAAACCAGTATTCAACAACTCGAATATCGTGGGCAACAAATAGTAATGGAGTTATTTGAAGCACTGGCCAGTGATCCCACTCGATTATTGCCTAAACATACCAAGCGGCGTTGGCTTTATGCAAAAACGCATAACTTGAACGAACATCGAGTAATTGCTGATTATGTCTCAGGGATGACGGATGACTATGCTACTCATCTTTATCAGCGACTGTTCCTGCCCAGTGGTTCATTCCCACTAAGTGAGCGCTAACTCTAAGCAAAAAAATGAAGCTAGATATTGACTCGGCTTCATTGTTTACTGTGCGCGCTAAAAGTAAAACGGTCGATACTGATAAAAATTAGCGTAATAGATAAAGCTTAATTCAACCTTGCTGATAGAGTGAACAAACAGCACCTGCGGGATCTTTAATCACCACATGCTTATCTTTACCTACCTGCTTTATTTCAGTGAGCAATTCGCCGCCAAGCTCGATAACATTTGCAACGGCAGCGTGAATATCTTTAACTAAAAAATAAGGTAACCATGTCGCAGGCATACTAGCATTCACTCCTTTAGCATGACAAATACCACTGATCGCTTCACCGCTATCAGGACTCTTCATGACATAATCGTTATGATCGCCCATCGCCACGTTTTCAACTTGCCAACCAATAACGCGCTGGTAAAAATCTTTCACCTCAGTGGCATTGTCTACCGTTAAATCTAACCAAGCCATTTCACCTATTTTGTCACTCATTTTATTTCTCCACTGATTCAATTATTTTTGGGTTTCTTGGATAATACTTTTCAGGCAAGGTGCTTATATGTTCAAAATATCGGGTATCTTTATAGGGTAACTTCATAAAGCCTGATATTCCCTGACCTTGAATTGTTGGTAATAGCGTAATAATTTCAGCTAAACACTCGGCAAATTCTTGCTTTTTTTCATGGTTAAGTAACATTAAATAACTATGAATTTTTAAGTGAGTGGGCAAGACTTCAAAAATAATGCAGCCAGTATGATGAATTAGATTTAAACGTCCTAATACAGCCATTATCTCATCGGGTAGATAGAGGTATTCATCGGGGTCTTTACCGTCTTCAAAGTATGAATGCAAACGTGTAATATCATCTACCTCAGCAACATCACTGATCTCAAATGAAAACTCCTGTCCCAACTCAGCAATGAAGTCGTGCTCACTACTTTGTCTTTCGACATGCAAAGTATTTCTGGCATTAAATAAACAACTCTTAAACATACCAACGCGGTGAATACCTTGAGCGAGATGCACCATATTATTGACAGCACTTTGAAAAGAAGCATTAAGATTAGGGTCAAACAAGGTTAAATTAGAATCAATATAAACACCATCGGCCTGCCAACGTATCGCTAAACCACCAACCACAGGAAAATTACCTAGCCGGCCAACTGCGGCAATAAATGCTTTTTCGGTATCGCCCATGCCCATCAAAAAGTTTTTGTAATATTTTTCTAGTTGCGCATCATCAATCTCGTTTAACTCATCACTCTCGGTAGACTCTCTTAAAAAAGATTTTCTCGAACCGTAAACCACAGTATCAAAAATTTTGTCTGTTTTAGATTTTAACCAAACAGGAATAAGTAATTTAGCATCGAAAGCCGTATGCTTTTTGGCCATGACCATGCGTTTTAAATAAGGTAACTGTTTAAAAAAGTAATCACCGGCGCTATTACGTGTTTTTAGATCGTCGCTGAGCATAGCATCAATAATTTTCGCCAGTAACTTTGGTAAACCCAATGAAAGCGGAGAAATAACCTGATGACCATATCGACACGATTGACCTGACGCAATCGCATAAATAGTTGCCGCTAACCCCTGCTCATCAAAGCGTGGCGAAGACATTGCGCCACTTATTTGGTCTTGACCAATAAAGTAAACATCACCTAAACGCGCATTAGTATTTTGCAAATCGCTACTCATTAAGTCCATGACACTATTCGCGGTATTTTGCCCAGTAGCATCTAGCTGCGCAACAACAGCAGAGCCCCAGTCGACTAAGTAAACCTTGCCCGTTTTTTCATTAAAAACAACATTCGAGGGTTTAATATCCCCATGAACATAGGGTTTCCCTTTGCTGTGTTTTTTAGGGTTGCGTAAATAAAGCAAAATTTCAGCGAGTTGAATCGCGATATTAACGACAAGTTCAGGCGCTAACGGCCCATGCTGTTGAGAATATTTTTCTAAATCGATGCCCGGCGCTCGTTCCATATGCACGATAGATTGGCGCTTAATTTTGTAATATTTAACAACTTTAGGGATGCGTCGATGCGATAGCTCTCCTTGAATTTCAGCTTCTTCTGCTAGTCTGTCTTGTACGTGTTGCGGTAAATTCATTCGTGAAAATTTGAAAACAAAGGCATTCCCTAAGTCATCATCACCATTAAACACAAACCCATAGGCGCCCTTTCCCAATAAGGCGATATTTTTATAGCCCAGTAAACTTAATTGCTGCTGACATAATTCAACCCAAACTTTTAATTTAGTAGCGTCTTTAGTGTTTAATAAGTAAACCGATTGCTCTTCGGCAATATAAAAATGTTGCAGTTTATTTTCGTGCACGTGATTTCCTAACAATGCTTGCTCTGCTAAAAAGTATATCTTTAAAGTGACTTGATGTTAACTCAAAGCTCCCGCTTAAATTTAAGCGCTTGAAAGATAATTCTATTGAGGTAATATCTTTAAAAAATAATAAAACATAGATAAAAGGATTTATATGAATTTACTAAAAGCACTGATACTTTTGGCCATCGGTGCAGCACTCGGTTATGGCATTTCGTCGACCACAAGAAGTCATCAAAATAATTCGAGGTTGCCCGCGGTAATAGCTGTTGAAACATCATCAACCTTAAAAAAGACAGTAGACCTACAAGAGCAAGCGACTCCCCTTGTACAAACTCAACCACAAGTCATCAATCACAAGCCAGCACCCCTTGCTATTGCTGACAATGATGAAGTGTTGACTCAGCAATACCTTGATTTAAGAGCTGAGCATCAACAATTAAAAGACAAGTATAAAAAATCTAAACGTAAAGTGTCATCATTGAAATATCAATTAAGTGAATTTGATGGCAGTGAAGCAACCGACGAAGAAATGGAAAAACTCGCTCCTGAACCGTTCAATTTGTTCCTGAGTGCCTTTAGAGGTAAAACGAGAAATGACATCTATGATTTTCATCAAAAAGAAGACGATTTAGATTGGGGTTATAATATGCAAAACAATATTTCAGACTTTGTACAAACCCACTATGATGGCATGAACGTAGATTTAATATCAGTTATTTGTAAACAGCCCTATTGCGAAATTCTAGTGACTGAAAAACAAGAAGATGCTTGGGACAATATTATCAAAGACTTATCGGTACAAACATGGTGGAAATTCTCATCATTTTCAACGTCAACAAAGTCAAATGAAGATAATGAACTCTCTATCTATGCTTTCTTCACTCAATAAAACGTCTCCTTGAGAACCGATACCACCATAAACAAAAAAACCTGCATGAGCAGGTTTTTTTTAATATCAAAAAGCGTCAAACTAAGACATATGCATCAACATATTGCTTGGCTCTTCTAAGAATGATTTCCACAAGTTACAAAAACGGGCAATTGAACCGCCATCAATAACACGATGATCACCAGACCAACTTACTTGCATAATGTAACGTGCTTCAACTTCACCTTTATCATTAAAGCGTGGTAATTTTTGTAATTTACCTAACGCAACAATCGCTGATTCAGGTTTATTGATTATCGGTGTAGCAACCGTGCCGCCAATCGCGCCAATGTTTGAAATGGTAATAGTTCCACCCTTCAAATCTTCTGCACCAACACGACCTGCACGGGCAGAGTCAGTTAAACGCATGATATCTTTAGCAACGTCAACAATAGATTTGTTCTGTACTTGCTTAACATTAGGGACGAGTAAGCCGACTTTAGAGTCAACTGCCATACCAATATTATGATCGTCAAAATAAGTAATTTCAGTACAATCATCATTAACTTGCGTATTTACAATCGGGAATTCTTTTAATGCTAAAGAAATCGATTTCATGAAAAACGGCATCATAGTTAATTTAATATCTTGTTTCGCATAAGCGTCTTTCATACCGCTGCGTAACGCCATTAGATTCGTCATGTCAATTTCTTCACAATAAGTAAAGTGAGGAATCGTTGACACTGAACGTACCATAGCCTTTGCCATCGCCGCTTTAATACCGCGAATAGGCTCAACACGTTTACCGCCACTTTGTGCCACAGCAACAACTGGCGCTACATTTTCAGTGCTTATAACTGGCGCTTTAGTGAAAGAAACAACGTCTTCTTTATAAACACGCCCTTTCTTGCCACTGCCTGGTATTTCATGAATATTAACATTTAATTCGCGAGCTACACGGCGCACCGCCGGGCTAGCAACAGCTTTACTGTTAATAATCTTTTTCTCAACAGCTGCTGCAATAGTTGTTAAAGCCACTTTTTCAACGGCAGAAACCGTTGGCGTTTCAAGAGTTTCTGCCGCGACAACTGCATTCTGATGGCCATTAGCCGCCAGTTTTTCTATTTCAAATAAAGGCGCATGTACTTTCGCAATTTCACCTTTAGCATAGTAAAGCTTAGTCACAGTACCGTTATGCATCGCTGGAATTTGTACTAGCGCTTTGTCTGTCATTACATCAGCAATGGGTTGATCTTCAACAATCACATCACCTTCTTTAACTAACCATTCAACGAGTTCACACTCAACAATACCTTCACCAATATCAGGTAAGATAAAGTCTTCACGTTCAAGTGTTGGCTCACCATGAGTCGAAGCCGCAACTGAATGCTCAGCAACTGGCGAACTTGGCGCAGCAACCACTGGGCTTGCTTGCACAGGCGAAGGTGCCTGCTCTTGATCGGTTGTCATTGAAAAAAGTGGCTGATGTACTTTGGCAATATCGCCCTGAGCGTAATAAAGCTTAGTAACCGTACCATTATGCATCGCCGGAATTTGTACCAGCGCTTTATCTGTCATCACATCAGCAATGGGCTGATCTTCAACAATAACGTCGCCTTCTTTAACTAGCCATTCAACTAGCTCACATTCAACGATACCTTCACCAATATCGGGTAGAATAAAATCAATACTCATGACAAAAACCTTAGTAATTTATGCTGTGTTTAATGGCTTCGTACACTTTTAAGTGGTCGGCAACATATTCTTTTTCTAGTGATAATGGGTAAGGTGTATCCATACCACAGATGCGTGCAATCGGTGACTCAAGGTGTAAGAAACACTCTTTTTGAATCGTTGCTGCAATTTCACTAGCAAAACCCGCCGTTAATGGCGCTTCTTGGCTAACAACTAAGCGTCCTGTTTTGGTAACAGAATTAACAACCGTTTCAATATCCCATGGTAAAATAGTACGTAAATCTATGATTTCACATGAAATACCATCAGCTGCAGCCATTTCAGCCGCCTTCTCTATTATTTCCATTTGTGCGCCCCACGCTAATAACGTGATATCACTACCTGGCGTAACAATTTCAGCTTTGCCAAGGGGTAATTGATAGTCTTCTAAAGGCACTTCGCCCACAGAGGCACGATACAAACGCTTAGGTTCAAAAAAGATAACCGGGTTTTTATCGCGAATAGACGCTAACAATAAACCTTTTGCTTGGTAAGGGTTACGAGGTACAACAACTTTTAAGCCCGGTGTATGAGCAAAATAAGCTTCTGGTGATTGGCTATGATATAAGCCTCCCGCGATACCGCCACCGTATGGTGTACGTATCGTTAAATTACCCACATCAAATTCATTACCACTGCGGTAGCGAAACTTTGCGGATTCATTAACAATTTGATCGAAAGCAGGGAAAATATAATCAGCAAATTGAATTTCAGCGATAGGCACACTGCCTTGAGCTGCTAAACCATTAGCAAAACCAATAACACCTTGTTCAACTAGAGGTGTGTTAAAACAACGTAATTTACCAAATTTTTCTTGTAAGCCACTGGTTGCGCGAAAAACACCACCAAAATGGCCAACATCTTCACCAAAACACACAGCTCGTTCATTTTCTGTCATTGCAATTTCAAGTGCGTTATTAATTGCATGTAATAAATTCATTTGTGCCATTATTTAATTCTCCCCGCGGTGAATGGGTAGGCTTCTGGATACTTTTTAATATGTACTTTCAGCTCGGCAAGTTGTGCTTTTAATAGCGTTGGTGGTTCATCATAAACATCAGTGATTAAATCTTCAACGGGTGGTTTATCAATTTTTTCAGCAACTTTTACTGCCGCTAAGACTTCTTCACGTAATTTATCAAACAAGGTTGTCTCTTGTGCTTCATCCCACCACTTATTCGCTAACATCCAATTTTTCATACGAAGAATAGGATCATGTGCTTGCCATTTAGCTTCTTCTTCACGCGTACGATATCCAGAAGGATCATCTGATGTAGAATGTGCACCTAAACGATAAGACATGGCTTCAATAAGTACTGGCTTGTTTTCTGCTAAAGCATAAGTACGAGCATCTTGTGTCGCTTTTAAAACCGCAAGTATATCGTTGCCGTCGATTCGAATCGTTTTAATTCCGTAACCCACACCACGAGAAGCAATACCATTACCTGCGTATTGCTCATCTGCAGGTGTTGAAATTGCGTAGCCGTTATTACGACAGAAAAAGATAACAGGAGCACGATGTACTGCTGCCATATTTAATCCCGCATGGAAGTCACCTTCTGACGCAGCGCCTTCACCGAAATAACAAATTGTTACCGCGTCAAGCCCTTGTATCTTCTGGCCATATGCATAACCGGTCGCTTGTGGTATTTGAGTAGCTAGTGGCGATGAAATCGTCATGTAGTTTAATTCACGGCTGCCGTAATGAATGGGCATTTGACGACCTTTGCCTAAATCCTTTTCATTACTGAACATTTGATTCATGAAGTTTTCAAGTGAGAAACCACGATACATTAATGCACCTTGCTCTCGATATTGCGCCATGATCATATCTTGAGGTTTTAAACCGGCAGCACCACCGACACTTGCGGCTTCTTCGCCAAGTGCGGTCATGTAAAAGCTTAAACGACCTTGACGTTGCGATGCGACCATTCTCTCATCGAGTACACGGTGAAACGCTAACGTTTTATAAATTTTTGTTGCTGATTCTTGATCAATTTCAGGAAGCTCAGCACCTTCATATACGGTGCCGTCTTGTTGTAATACTTTGAGGATGGGAATTTCAACTGAATGACCATCAATAAAAGCGGGTTGATGTACCACCGGACTTTCTTTATATACGTCAGTGTTCATAGCCTTCTCTTCTCTTCTTGTCTTATGGAATATGTTCATTGCAGGATTTGCTATACCCATTATTCTTAATGTAAGTGTACTTAGTTTTAGTACTTTTTGGGTTTTGCGCAATGAGCTGCTGTAAATAATCGAACGTACTTTACCTTTACGTAAACTGAAACACAAGTTGTGTGAGCTAAGTAAAATTTTGGGCATACGGCAATATCATCAATATGCCCATAAAAGTTTACATAAGCATGACCATTATTCGATAGATGTGGGAATAACGGTTAATAATGCTCGCTGCCCAATAACAACATTAGCATTAGGGAAGATAATTGCTTCCCCGACTTTATCTGTTTTGATCTCGTTACCATCATCTATTGCGAGTACGGTACCTTTTGGAAAGTCAGTAAAGTTTTCAACGTTATCAGAAAAATTTAAAGCAAAGTTTTCACCCTGACGATTAATGGTTTGGTAGATCTCATAAATACTAAAGTCATTTTCATCATAGTCTTTTAGCAACAAGTCTTGTCCTGAAATCAAACGCGTTAGTGTTTCTTTAACTTGAACGAATTTAGCCATGTCATTTTCACCAAAGGGCATCACTTTGCCTAATTCCACAGTAAAAGCGTCAGCATTAAATTCATTTGATGAAAAGTAACTAAAGGTCGTGGTGGGTGAATGCGAAAGTAAAATAGTACTTACCCCACACGCATGCATAAATTGAAGTTGAGATTTTTTCCAAGCTTTACCATGTCGAAAAGGATAAACCGCAAATTTATCGTTTTTTGAGCCTCTAATGGCGGTATGTAAATCGTAATGACAACGCTCTCTCTCTTTATTACTGGATAAGCTTTGACCTTGCTGGAAAAAATCTCGCACGGTATTTTCAAGTAATAAAGCACGGTGGCGTTCTTTATTAATTAAACCCGCCCCCTGTCCCTGATCAGCAGAATGGCCACCAGAGAATAAACGATTCATATTTTCTTCAATAAAACGCTCAGAAATGTTAATAGAAGCTGGGTTGCCAAAAATAAACAGTACACGCTCGGTACAAGCAAGCTCTCCTAAAATAAGCTTTTTAATGAGCTCAGCACAAATTTCAATTGGCGCGGTTTCATTACCGTGCACGGCACTAGAGAGCACAATGTCTTTATTAGATGTTTGCAGTTCAACGGGTTCAAAAGTAATAAGACCGGTATCAAGTACGGTAACGTTTGTTTCGCTATTACTTTCTTGATGTTTAACTTGAAAGGAAAAACGTCCTGCTATTGACCACTCATTTGCACGAGTTAAGGCGAGAAAGTCACCCGTAGATTGTAACGCTTGCTGTTGTTCTTGTAAGACTACTTGTAATTTATTCAAACCACATTCACTAAGGCAATAAAAATTACTTATATTGTACAAAAAAATAGAGATTATTGCTTGGTTTGATCACAATAAAAGTTAAAGCGACGATAAAGAAAAGTGATGAGAAGTAGCGACGTTTGGCAGTGCTAGCATATAATATGGGTTAATGATTTAGGTCACTAACCCATATTATTATGTTATTTCAATTTATAGCAGGGTAAAAATTCTGATACCTTTATCTTAACTATCGACCTATAAACCGGCTTTAGTAAAAGCAGCACTTACCAGTACTTGGGCTTCGGTAATAATAAGGGCTAAGTGTTTTTGATCGATAAAACTCTCGGCATAAATTTTATAAATATCTTCGGTCCCTGAAGGACGAGCAGCAAACCAACCATTGTCAGTCGTAACTTTCACACCACCAATAGCGGCATTGTTGCCAGGTGCGTGTGATAAAACTTGGTTAATTTTTTCACCAGCGAGCATCGTAGTCGTAATGTCGTTAGCGCTTAATGAAGTTAGCACTTGTTTTTGTTCAAAACTTGCAATGGCTTCAACACGGCCATAACAAGGCTCACCTAATTTTTCAGCAAGCTCTTGGTATAGTTGATAGGGGTCTTTACCGGTAACAGCAAGAATTTCTGCTGCCAGTAACGCCATAATAAAACCGTCTTTATCTGTTGTCCAGCAACTACCATCACGAGATAAAAAAGCAGCACCCGCACTCTCTTCACCACCAAATGCATATGAAGCATCACTGAGACCATCGACAAACCATTTAAAGCCCACCGGCACTTCTGATAAAGGACGGTCAATATAGTTAGCAACACGGTCTATAAGTGAACTAGACACTAACGTTTTCCCAATTTTACTGGTTTTAGGCCAGTCACGATGAGTCATCAAATAATATATAGCAACGGCTAAGTAATGATTAGGGTTCATTAACCCGCCCGTGCGAGTGACGATACCGTGGCGATCAAAATCGGGATCATTGCCAACAGCAATATCAAACTTGTCTTTTAAAGCAATGAGTCCGGCCATGGCATAAGGAGATGAGCAATCCATGCGAATTTTGCCATCTTTATCAAGTGGCATAAAAGCAAAACTGGCATCAACAACAGGATTGACAACTTCAAGATTTAACTGATATTTCTTTGCGATAACTGGCCAGTAATGAATCCCTGAACCACCAAGCGGATCAACACCAATTTTAACACCGGCTTTCGCAATAGCTTTCATGTCAACCACTTGTTCAAGTTCGTTAACATAAAAAGTAATAAAGTCTTGTTTTGATAATAAAGCGGACGAACAAGCTTGCTGGTAGCTAACTTGTTTGACATTGATGAGCTTTTCGGCAATTAAGTCATTGGCTCGTTGTTCAATTTTTTTAGTCACACCACCTTCAGCTGGCCCGCCATGAGCTGGATTATATTTAATGCCGCCATCTGTTGGTGGATTGTGAGAAGGGGTAATAATTAAACCATCGGCTTGCTTATCTTTATTTATCGATAATTTATTATGAGCAATAATGAGCCTAGAAATAACCGGGGTTGGTGTAAAACCATCATCGTCTTGAATAACGACCGGGATGTTATTAGCAATTAACACCGACAGCGCATTAGCAAAAGCGGGCTCTGAAAGGGCATGGGTATCTTTACCTAAAAACAATGGCCCTTTCAATCCTTGTTCAATGCGATGTTCGGCAACTGCCTGGCAAATAGCCAGAATATGTTGCTCATTAAAGCTGGTTTTACTGGCATTACCGCGATGACCTGAGGTACCAAAAGTTACCCTTTGCGCGGTAATAGCAACGTCTGGCCTTAATAAAAAATAATCACTGACTAATTTACCAATATTGATACGGTCTTGTGGTCTAACTGGTTTTCCTGCGTGTGCATGAATAGTCATGATATTCCCTTTATTTTTTATTTAAATATTATCGTCGACAACTTTATACGGCTTATAAAAGATCTCTAATATTTTCGGCATCTTCGTTAGTGTAACCTAACATTAGCGATGCTTTCGTTAACATCATTTTTTTACGGGTAGTGTTCGAGTTTGTCATTACCCAAAATGGACTATCAGGTATTTGTAATGGTTTGGTACTGCTACCACTGGCGGAAAGCTCATCTTTGCTTTTGGCAAAATATAGACGGTCTCGCCCGCGGATCTCAGAGACAACAGCAAAACTTTCACTGTGCACGCGATATAAAGCGGCAAGAATAAGTAAAAATCGACCAACTGCACCACGTTGCATGGCTAACTCTTCTTTATTGATATAATTGAGTACATTATCAATACTAGGTGGTTCTGCCATTACTTCTTCAACTATCACGGCTTCCATTTCGATATTTTCTTCAACGCCAGGCACTAAGTTGTCAGTGGTGACTTCAACATCTTGAACACTTTCGACAAGATCATCAAGCGCATCTTCAGCTAACGTTAAACTCAGTAAGCGACGCAAGATTGACGAAGCACTTTCGCCAATAAATTGGGTATTCGACACTATGTGTTGATAAAGTTCTTCATCTATTTCAATGTTTTTCATTAATTACCCTAGAATTTTATTATTCGCGCAGGATTATACTTAGCTTAAGGAAAACTTTCCAGCGCCAATATCTCGATAAAGCCTCAAAATAATTGCATGGTGCAATAAAAGCTAAGACAATAAAGGTTAAAGCAAGTATATACATTCGATGAGCTATCAATGACTAAGAATTTACATTACCAACAACAAGGCTCCGGCGCCGATATTATTTTAATACATGGCTTATTCGGTAGTTTAGAAAATCTCAATATGGTGGCAAAAGGTTTAAAAGATAATTACCGAGTAACTAATATCGATGTGAGAAATCACGGTTTATCTTTTCACAAAAATTCAATGAGCTATCAAGAATTAGCCCAAGACGTTGTCGATCTAATGGCAATAATTAATATTGAACGTGCCCATATCCTTGGACATTCGATGGGCGGTAAAATAGCCATGCAGCTTGCACTAGACCATAGTGAAAAAGTGGATAAGCTTATTGTTGCTGATATCGCGCCTGTTGCCTATCCACCTCACCACAATCTAATTATTGAAGGTTTACAAAGTATTAAGCTTGAAGACATTAATAATAGAAAAGATGCAGACAAGCAATTGTCTGCATTCGTTGATGACATAGGCGTTAGGCAGTTTTTATTGCGTAATTTAGTGGCCAAAGATGGAAAATTCAATTTCAAATGCAATTTAGATAATATTCAGCAATGTTATCGACAAATAATGGCGGCAAATGAAGGTAAACAAGATTTTAAAGGTGAAACCCTTTTTATCAAAGGTGGTAACTCTGATTATATAACCGCAGCGCATCGTGATATTATCCAAGCATTATTTCCAAATAGTCGAGCCAAAATCATACAAGGCACGGGGCATTGGTTACATGCAGAGAAAACGACAGTATTTAACAAAATTGTTAATGACTATTTAAGCCTTTAATATCGACTTATAAACGCTTTAAAACGAATGAATCAAATAACCTTTTTAGGTTTGCTACAATTAATTGATTGAAAAAATAGCGTCAAATTGCCTTGTCATTTGTGGTAAAAATTATGTGTTTAAGCGTTAGATTATGCTATAGTGCGCCTGAAATTTTTAGGGTGAATTATGTTAGCTGAAAACTTAGAACTTATTGAAACTATTGGTTTGAATTTATTTTTTGCTTTTATCTTTATTTTCATTGGCTTATCAGTCCATGATGTAATGACAAAAAATGATGTTCCCAAAATGGGCCGTATGGTCGTTTATTTGGTTCTATTTTTAGGTTGTGCTGGCTTTATTGCCAAAGGCATTATTCAACTGGTTTGGGAAAGCCAAGGGGTTGGGTAAGAGTTAACAATGGCAAAAGAAGCAAGTGATTTAACCACTATTGATTTGTTTAGTGATGAAAAGCGTCCCGGGCGCCCAAAAACAAATCCTCATTCGCGTAGCGTGCAAGTAAAAATAAACAAGCGCAATCAAGTTAAACGCGATAAAAACAATGGCTTAAAACGAGTTGAGTTTAAAATACATCAAGACTTGTTTGAGCAACTCGACGACTTAGCTAAAGTTAAAGGTGTTAGTCGCGGAGAACTTATTGAGTCGATATTGAAAAATTCAATGACGACACCAGCATTAAATATTAGTAAATAAGGGTTTTATACCATGGCAATTGTAGGTTTATTTTTCGGTAGTGATACAGGCAATACTGAAGCTGTCAGCAAAACTATTCAAAAAAAGTTAGGCAAAAAATTAGTTGAAGTAAAAGACATCGCAAAAAGTACAAAAGAAGAAATAGCTGAATTTGATTTAATCATTTTAGGTATTCCAACTTGGTATTATGGCGAAAATCAATGTGATTGGGACGACTTCTTACCTGAGCTTGAAGAAGTAGACTTTACCGATAAGTTAGTCGCTATTTTTGGTTTAGGTGATCAAGAGGATTATTCTGAATACTTCTGTGACGCAATGGAACCTTTAAAAGATATTGCCGAGTCAAGAGGCGCAATTATTGTTGGTAACTGGTCAACTGAAGGTTATGAATTTGAAGCATCTAAAGCCTTAGTTGATGAAAAAACGTTTATTGGTTTATGTATTGATGAAGACCGTCAGCCAGAATTAACTGAAGCGAGAATTGACAAGTGGGTTACTCAAATATTTGAAGAAATGTGTTTAGCAGAACTTGCAGACTAATTTATTTCTTATAAGCCACTAATAATAAGCCTGTATCGACAGGCTTTTTTTTGTCTTACTTTTACCTAATTAGGTCAATAAAGTCGGTTTATTCTTCTGACGTATATATAAACGCCTATTTAGTTTAGCCACTAGCTCACCATCAATATTTTTGACATAAACATTGACCGTGGGTTGATATTTTTCACCATGACGGGTTTTTTCAATAATCTCATTAATAAAATCATCACTGACGTAAAAATCAGCTGTTACTTCGCCTTTCCCTGGTCTGATAAAGTCAATGTCAGCTGATTTATCCCAGACATAATATTGATTATCTAAACGCGCTAAAATCATTAACACATAAAAAGGGTCGGTCATCGAGAATAGTGAACCTCCAAAATGTGTGCCTAAAGCATTTTTATTCCATGCTCGCATTTTTAAACGCACCTTGGCTTGTCTAAAATCACTAGATAGCTCTGTAACTTTGATACCCGTAAATAAAAATGGCGGCCAAATATTTAGCAGTAATTTTAATAACCACGCTTTTCTTAACATCTAAATCTCCTTTGATCCTATAATCACTCGCTCATACAGCTCATCGTACCAGTAAAGCTATTGGTGTTTATACAAATTTCGAAAATCAAAGCCAATGAATTTACTATTCATTTCAACTAAGGCTTCCCTCAAGCAGAAGAACCCCCTATAATTTTGTTTAAATTACCGAATTAGAGAATTAAAGTTAATGGCAGACCAAAATGAAGAGCTAAAAAGAGCTGGATTAAAAATCACCCTGCCGCGAATCAAAATTCTCACTATTTTGCAAAATCCGAATAATCAGCATATTAGTGCGGAAGATGTTTACAAAATATTATTAGTGCAGAATGAAGAGATTGGCTTGGCTACCGTTTACCGTGTACTTAATCAATTTGACGATGCGGGCATTGTTAGTCGTCATCATTTTGAAGGCGGTAAATCAGTTTTCGAATTAAGTCATAAAAAGCATCACGACCATCTTGTTTGCTTAAAATGTGGCAAAGTAGTTGAGTTTGAAGATAACGTCATTGAACAACGCCAAGAAGATATTGCTAAATCACATAAAATAAAGCTAACAAACCATAGTTTATATTTATATGGTGAGTGTGAAGATGAAGAAGCTTGTGATTCATACCGAACATCTAATAGCTAAGTTGTAGTATGAATTTCGCTTAATAAAACCTGCTTTTAGCAGGTTTTTTCTTTACTGAACAACAATATAATTTCGACAAGTATTAAGATAAATTAGGTGTGTAAATAATCTTTTTCTAGACAAAGAAAAAGCGACATAAAAGTCGCTTTTTTCGTTACTAATTATAATGCTGCAAATCCATTTGCTAATTTTTAAATTTCCTAAATCATACGGAAATTATTTTTGGGTAATATCACTTTACTCAAACTTTATTACTATCCTTAATTAACATCCATTTCAGTACTAACTGTTCATTTAATTCCTTTAAATGACTCCGTATAAGCAGAGGTATTATCTCTGTGTTAAGTATCCCTTCTCAGCTAGTTTCATCCATAAATTTTCATTCATTATAAGCGTAGTAAATTAAGTTAACTTCAGCACTTGTTGTTGCATCCATTCATGTAAATCCATTTACCTTCCATTCCGTTGGAAATGTTAGTGTCCTTGCGGGTAAATCCTTTATCAACTGAATATTAACTTATACCACTTTCCATTTCGTACTTCCTATACGTGTTCAACAAATAGTATTTATCCCTTAAACTTATTTGTAGTGTTATCCATAACTTGTGTCGTCCTGACAAGATAAATATTAGCATTCATGTGTTTTGTCGCTAGCAAGGTAAACGAAATAAAATTAACGTTATTTTGTCTTTTTATCGAACAATTAAAATTTATTACTATTAAACATATAGTTACAAAGTGTTTCGTTTTACACTTACAAATTATTGTATGATCACTGACGTCATTGTGCGAAATGGCTTACACCAGAGGTGTGACTTTGTCGGAAGGTATCAAGATGATAAGTGATGGAATATGAAAATATCACTGAAAGTTAAAAGAAAATTGGTTACTCTTGCCAAAGTTTTCAGATCAAACAATATTTTTAGGAGTTTATGTGCTTTTGTTGAAGTCACTATTTTGTTTAACCGGTTCAGATAATCGTCGTCGATTCATCGCTATTCATATAAGTTGTTACTTGTTGTTTACCCTTACTAGCGCCATTTTTTCTTTTAACAACTTATTATCTTTTATGGCATTGTCTATTTTTGCAGGTATTTTTACTCTTTCAACAAAACGTCGTCTAAATGATGCCAACCTCAAGATAAGCTGGTTGCTGCCACCTACAGCCAGCTTTTTACTTGCTGGGTTAATTATCGTCATCAGTGATAACACCATAAGCTACTGGTTACTTTTACTCCCTTTAGCTATTTCTACATTCTTAATGACCTACAAAAGCCAAAAAATTAATCATATTCTTGGTTACGCTGGTGATGTCGATTTAACGGGCTATATAAAAAAAGGAAGTTCTCAACCTCAAAAACGTATAGAACCGACATTTAATCAGCACGAAGTAAAAGATTCATTGGCAAGCTCCTATCAAGATACCCCTGATACGTTGGCTCAACATGATAACAAAGCTAAAGACTCGCCTGTTTCCCCTGCTAATGATATTGGTGAAGCGATCAGGCTGAAGCTACTTAACAATAAACAGAAGGTATTAGTGTTAACAGTACTAATATTAATCATCATAATGGCAATAATTCTGCCATCGAGTATTACCTCAGTTGATGATGACGTTATAGCAGCAAACACTAATGAAACAACAGCCATAGAGCAATCAAAATTATCCCTGAGGCACGAAGTTACACTGCCTGATAACTTTTCTTTATTGGCATCATCTTTTGATGGTATTACTATAAAATGGCAGGGTGACAAATCTATTAGTGGTTTTTTATGGCAACAAATGACCGCACAAGGTGATAAAAGCTGTCAGGTTATCTCTTATGATAGTGGTGAAGTGATTAGAACATTGGACGTTAATCAAGAAAATAATGGTGACTATTTAGCGCGGTTTTCACCACTAGATACTAAAGTGATAATCAAGAATATTGCCATTAGAAGCAGCTTTACTTTATGTGGTTATACCTTTTCTCTTAAGGGTAGCCAAGCCATTTTAGGTAAGCACCCATATTATTCAACATTCCTTGAGAATTAAATTACTATATTTTAAGCAAAAAAATACGGCTCTAAGAGCCGTATTTCCTGAACTAGCTTATATGCATCCTGCATATTATATGTGTCCCGCTTCATCCATAAAGAACTGTCCGTAGTGTTTCCTAATAATCCTTTGCTTTCCATTCATCTTCCGTGATTGCAACTCGTCCTGAGTCACATCAATAGTGATATTTCATCCTTGGGCTTATTCCGTCAGCCGTTATTCCTTTAACCTAAATCCATTTAGTTCATTCGATGACTCCTGTCATCTGGCTTGTTCCTCTAGCCGTTATTCCTTTAACCTAAATCCGTTTAATTCCTTCGATGACTCCTGTCATCGGGCCTATTCCTTCAAGCGTCCTTTTAAGAGTACTCTACTCTATCGGTCTTCCTGACCTGCATCTTCCTGATGTGGTTAATATTACGTTAATTAAGATTTATTCGTACCCATAATAATATTTTATATTTAACGATATAAAAATGTAACAAGCATGTAAATATACAAAAACCAACATAATCAACAACTAAAGTATATAACACGTCTTTTTTTTTACATCTACTTACTCAATATCTTACATTAACGTAAGATATGTCTTACAAATATTTAATCAAAAATGCAATAGTCTGCAATAAATTGCGTGGTTCGTCACAAATAATAAGAAATGACTCACACGATGAGGAAATTTAACATTTAATTTACACCGGAGAAAATTTTGTAACCCGTCAACGATCCAATAAGGTCAGCAAAGATACGATAGCGGAAGTTAGCATTGGCTTCACTAACGACAAGAGAACCGACAACAGTGACCAAAAATGCTTTCAAAATTTATCGTTACTAAAGACTCCTCTGTGGCAAAAATGATCAAAAAAAATTATCATATAGAAACTACAATATTTAATGGCTATCCATGTACCACGAAAATCTACTAAATCTTTGCTTTGAGGCTTTATTACATCTTTACTTCACAGTTCAGTCAAATGATAGTTATACTTCTGCTACAGCTAGAAATGCGATACTAGTTAAGTTTTTAAAACCTAAATTGAAGTTAGCGGCTTATAAAGATCAAAAAAAGAATATTCAGCTCATGCTACGACTGGGACGTCAAAAAGATAAAAAATTAGAGCTAGAATTATTTGAGTTAAAAAAACTTACGTTCGATGTTTATAATGCTCCCGATTCTTAAGATCCCTGACTGGCATCTAAGCCACCATTGCCGTCAGTCACGAAGTTTCATGGCATGACTTCAAAGTGCGCCTTGTTGACATGGCCTAGTGGCTAATCTTTAGGTCAACTGATAGCAGTTAAGCAGATGGTCAGCGGTTGTTATCAAATTTCAATTTCAGCGAGATGCAGTTATATGAATAAATAAGTCGTGACTGACTTGTGGATCGCACTTACCAGTCATGCATTGCGTACTGTTTTTAGTATTTTAGCGGCCAGTGATCATCCAAGATAGTTAACTGGCTTTGATTTGATACTATTGAAATTGTAAATTGCTCCTTAAGTTCTTTTTTTTCGATATTTCCATCCAAATAAAAGTGTCAGGTTTCTTTACATTTTCTTATGTTTAATAAATATAGAACAAACCAACACATTGTATTTTATAGATAATTTAATGATGGCGTAATTCGTGCTGAATAAGCATAATAGACAGTAGTCTCTTCCTGTTTCCTAATTCTAGACACTTCCCGTGTTGAGTTTTTGCTGATATGAAGTCCTCACCTTAGGAATAAATTGTCCTTCTATGGGCATTTCAATTAACGTGATATGGAAACACCAAATGAAATTTAAGTTCCGAAACCAGATACTAGCCGTGTTTTACGCCATAACCATGTTTATTACGGGTGGCGCAAACGCTGGTTTGATTACAATAGACGCCGTTAAGCATAATATTGGGAGTGTTATAAGTTTTGACGAATTTGATGATACGTTAGGCACGTTAAGGAATGTTAAATTACATTATAGTCTTAGCATGTGGCTACGTATAGTGAATGATTGTTGCGATATAGCTGCCGACGAGTGGAACGCGGCCGTCGAAGTCAGTATTGATGACTTTATGACTTATGAAGCCTTGGGGGTTAAGACGTACGATGTTGCAACGTTTGATATTGTGGAAAGCGGCGGGTCGGTGGTGATGTATGAATTCACTATAAGCGATGTAATGGACATCGCGCCGGCCACAGGCGTTGTCGGGATTCAATGGATTTATGTGAGAATTTTCGGAAGCGGGGCTGACGCAATGTTTAGGGGGTTGAGCGGAGGGGACGCGTACTGTGAGGATGATTACCATTGTATAGGCGGCGGTTTTAGCAGTGTACGTTTAGAGTACCAATACGAGACATTTGCCACAACCACCCAGACCAATGTACCCGAGCCGTCAACACTTGCTATTTTTGCATTAGGAATGATGGGTTTAGTATCACGTCGGTTCAAGAAGTAATCTTAAATTTACTGATTCAATATCAAAATTAATTATCGACGACCCAATGCTTTGGTTTATATTAGCCAAGCCATGTAAGCCAGCGTTGTCACGTAATTTATAAAAGAATCACCAAGAAGCATCTTCCAATTAGGTAGGTGCTTTTTTGATCGCCAAGGATGGTGGAATGAGACAAACGCAGGTCCAGTTTTTGTGCGGCTCATAAAGGCGTGTAAATCTACGAATGTAGTTGTTTAATATTAATACTAACATCAGCTATACGCTTTAAAGCGTTCAGCATATGAGTTAAATATCTCCATTAATCAAGACCGCAGTGTGGAAAGGTTTTGTGTCCAGCGACGATACGCCACAGAGTCCTTTGAGCTTAAACCAGCCCCACAAGTGAGCAGAAAATTTTGGTTAATATTACCCTAAATATACTCCTGAATTTGCTAAGGCTTAATGTCCGCAATTGGCTGATAAGTGACCATTCAGTACATAGCTTAGGAGGTTTTTAAATTTCCTTATTTTTTGTGACGTTTTTTATAGTTTTCTCACGATTTTTGACGAAAATTTTTCAATCGATTTAACTCAATCTAGCTACAGCCAAGAAAATCCTGAACGAGAGTTCTAATTATTCATGAAGATCCATAATTGTGCAGATCCTCCCTCCTTAATCATACAGGGTAACGCAGACAAGGATGTAGCGATTGTTTAAGGGGGAATTACGTTTAGAGAAGGTCAATCCCCTGGAGTTGAATCTCAATATATAGAGTTTGAGGATACGAGTCACTCGCCGACCCTCGAACAGGATCAGCGCGGAGTATATGCGGTATTAAAGTCGTTTAAAAAGCATTTTTAATATGACTAATTAGCGTATGCCAAAAATATTAATGAGACGATTAAAAAGGTTATTTTTAATCGTGATGTCTAGCAATAAACATTTGCTACCCAAACTTTAATGATTTAGAGAGCGGTTGTTAGAACATGGGGTTTATATTTCATCCTTTAAATAATAAAGGCACAAAGCTATTTTGTTAACTATGCCCACCTATGATTAGTTAATAACTTCTCGCCACGAGATGACTCGATCATTTCCTCTAAAGACTCCAAAGGTGGCAACAGCAGTAGGATTATCATCATACTCACCATCATTGTCCCAATCATATTTCAACCAGTCATAGCTATCGTACAAGACGCCTATTTCCCCTTGTTTACCTGATCCCGGCGCTGTCAATTTAATATCCCGAGCTTTACCCGTCATAAACACACCCTGTCCTTCTGCACGAGTAAGTGCGGGGTCTAAACTAATATTGCTCAGGGAAATTTTATCTGCGTTATAAGTAACACAATTATTATCAGTGGTAGTAATAAAAGTTGTACCATCAAAATGTTCACTATTGATCAGTTGGTTAAGATTGGCAGTTTCAGGCCCAAAGCTATTGACTAATGATAATCTTCCAAAGCGAATTTCGACTCCCACCGGTGACGCATCAGCCGTCGTTATTACGTTAACATTGTCAGAATCGGTAATTGAAGCTATTGAAAAATCAATATCAGCGGTAAAGGGTGCCACCAGAGCGTTGGCAGAGCGGTCATAAAAAAAGTTATCACTATTTGATAGTTGATAGTGCAATACCCCTTTAGGGAGCGGATTATCTTCGGGTATTAATGTTGTTAAATCATTTTGACTCAAAATACCCGTATTCATATTAGCCGTTAACAATAGTTTAGTGCTATCAGCGCCTATCGCCACTTGGTCTAAAGTCGGCTCAGTGATACTAACCCCCGTATTGCTGAGCTTCATATAACTGTCGGTATAGTTCTGGGTAATTTGGCCCTGTTGATTGTAAGCCGTAATAGCCAGTGTTGGATTAGTTAAGTATGTTATTGCACCAATAGTGTTAGTCGCTTCGTCTTTTTGGCCGCTGTAGGCAAATGTTGTTCCTGAGTTACATGTCGCCAAAAAATAACCATCTTCTGCTATTGTTTGAATAAAGTGATCGGGGATAAAGCGACCGATATCAATTGCATCAGCTAAAACAGTAATATTAGCATTGCCATAATTACTGTCTTTTACCGCTAAGTTAAGCAAGCCTACTTCTGAATATTGTGCTTCACTATAAGTAGATACACCTGAAGAAAAATCACTAAGCGTTACATTTTCAAATTCAGGTTTTAGATAAGCCTTTAATAGACCTGTTGTTGCATAATTAAAATTACCATCTGCACTTACACCTACTGTTGGACCTGTCCTACTTAACTTAATTTGTATTTGCCCTGGCGAGTAGTTTGGCGTAATAACATCAAGACTATTGAATGCTTTTACACTTAACTCAAAATTTGCACCTGCTGGGTGTACTTTAGTTGCCGTTGACGTTGCGCCATTTATATCAGTTGTGCCCGCTTTAGCACTAACAATTAATTTAGCTGGACTTACCCAAAAGGTATTACTCGTTCCCAATACTGTTGATTCACCTAAGGTATAACTAGCATGCAAACGAATTTGACCTGCATCATGATAAATTGGCATGGGTATGACGGCAATACTATCACCCGTAAACTGTAACGTGGTAGGTGAAGTGTTTGGATGTTTGGCAATAATCCTATTGTTAGTGGTAAAGCTAAGACCGCTCGTCCCAACAGGATCGATATTTTCTTGCGATAAAGCTACGCTAACATCATCATTAAATAACCCCGTACACACTCCAAGAGTATCTTTTACAGCCTGCAACTTTAATGTATCGTCAAATACCGAACCTGATATTTGATTCGTTAATGTCAATCGATTATCGTCACCGTAGAGGAACCTAAAACCAACATTACTAAACGCCATATCACAAGAAGAGCCAACGCCATCATCACACACAAAGGGATTAGAAGAGGTAACTGAAGCGTTTGCTATTGAGAAGGTTAAGGTTTCAACGCTGGTATAACTAAAATCAATGCGAGCACTACCGTTAAAAGTAGGTGAACTGATGATATTGCCATCAGCAAGGAAATCTAATGACACTGATACGGCACTTAAACTTGAGCAGCTTTCATCAATACAGGCTTTAACGGTCACAGACTCTTCTGCACAAGTTAACCCTTGGCCATCATGTACGATTTCGTAGTGATGAACAACGGGTTCAGGACAAGTACGCGGACTACCGTTATAATTTTTTTCGCCGGTAAGTTGGTTGTTATAAATAGTACGCACATCATTTAAAGATAGCACTGAACCAAAAACCAGCAATTCGTCGAGTTGACCGTTAAAATTTACTCCATTGTTTTTAATGAGACCAATACTAGAGAAGGCTGTACTCACATCTCCAATTTCAGAGGTTACAGAATTGTCTAACTTTCCATCTACAAATACTTGCACTACTCCGGTTGAGCTGTCCCAAGTTAATACAACATGGTGCCAACTGCCGTTATTAATAGGTTGGTTTGAAACGGCGGAACGTCCATTACCTTTTTGTATTCGTATATGCCCAGAGGCATCTATATAGCCCCAAAAAATATCATTGCCACCACCGTTTTGCTCAACACCGGCAATACCAGGGGCATTCCAAGCAGTATTATTACCAACTTGAAGAGTATTTATCCAAAAGGAAAGACTTGCTGTCGTACTAAGGTATTCATCGATACCCGGTACCTCGACGTAATCGCCACTACCGTCAAAAGTACCCGCTCTACATACCTGTCCATCATTAATGGTCGTGCTATTACCAATGGCAGTACCATTAAGGCCGTTACTTAAATTATCAAGTACTTCACCACTGTTTCCGCCCCAGCTTAATTCATCAAAGTGATACTCAACTAACAGGTTTGTTTTTTCATAAACAACGATATTACTGAAAAAGCTATCAGCTCTTTGTCTTCTATCATCGTCATTTATAAAAAATAAATATTGAAAATTACCGGTATAAAATTCGCCTACAGGAATAGTAAAATGGGTTGTACCGTTACCGGTATAAGTAGCAAAATTAGAAATCCCCCAGTTTTGTGTGCCATGTACCCTAAAACTTTTATCTGAGCTGATGCCTAAATCGTTATCAAAACCTAAACCGTGTATCTCACCCTCAACAGTACTTTGAAAATCAAATTCTATAACCGTATCTACGGTAACCGTATAAGGAAAATCAATCTTTTGCCAACGATTACCATCCATGTAAAGCCCTAAACCAGCATCTCTTATCTCTACCGCTCCGGTTCTGTCTTGACTTGAACCGCCATAACTAGAAACACCATACTCACCGATCACGTCCTCGGTATATACAGATAATTTAATCGGTTTTGGTGTGTAATCAACAACTAATAACGGGCCGTTATTACGTTCCCCATCATATGATTCTGCAGTACGTTGGCAAGTCGGTAATATGCACCCCGAACCAGGTTCAACAATCAGTACTAGATTATTGTTAGCCAACCAACCGGCTCTATCAACAATCTCTTGAATGATACGGCTAAGATCAGGCGTTTGATGAAGGGCACTAATAGTATTCCAAGCTGATGGTGTCCAATTTACCGCTGCTGAGGTTTTAGCTCGGTTGTTGCTAATATTATTAGCAACACTGGAAAATTGATTAGCGCTGTCAGCATCTTCGCCAAATATAACTAGAGTAGTAGCACCACTGTCACGCTCATCAGTTTCGAAAACAATATAAGCTGAATTTATGGTTGCACCTTGAGGAATATTGACATTTTGAAAGCGCATACCAACAATTTGTAAACCGCCAACAAACTCATCAAAACCAAATTCAAGATCTGTACTATCCCGGTACATGTCGCCATCCGTGATACGTTCTTCTACGTCATCATTAGTCGAACTTATTCTAATTTGTTCAGTGACAGCCTGAGCGGGTAATGAGAATATTGATAAAGCCCAGAGAAGGCACGCGATTAAACAGCGAGAATTTTTATGATAAACATACATTTGAGACTATCCCCTAAAAAGCTATTTCCTCTACAAAACATCATAATTATAATATATAAAAAATCGTATGTATCTACTAGAAAAGTAAAAATAACTAGTCAAAGATCTAAGCTTATGCCCTTTTTTATAAGGTATAAAAAAAACACTAAAACAATAAAAACACCCTTCAAAAACAAAACTTACCTTACCACCAAATAAAAATGGATACTCACTTGTATCCATTTTTTTACTTATTCAAACAACCTATAGCTTACGACTGTTAATAAACCTGTTAAATAACGAGACCATAAAGATATTATTTATCTTTATGGTCATTAATATCTACCCATGAATTACCTCAAAGATATCTTTAAATGAGGTTTTAGTAATAATATCAATATGTAAATGTAATTTCCGCGCAATATCACTCGAAGATATAACACCTCTTATATGGTGATTACTCCTATCAACAACTAAACAATGGCGTAATCCATAATTTTTTAATGTTGAAACAACATCATTAACCTTAGCATTTTCAATATCTTTGTAATCAAGTGCGTGTAGCATAGACCTTGGTATCATCATATCTTTTACTAGTATTTCATCTCTAGCAATGCCCTTCGCAACTTCTGCTACGATACTTTGCTCTGACAACTCATTGGTACTCACTATACCTAAAAAATCATTGTTTGTTGACACAACTATTTTCATTTTTACATGTGCTTTGAGCATCAACTTTAAAGTATCAGCAGCATCAGTATCCCCTTCAATCACTAACGCCTTATGTTCTTTAAAATCAGTAAAGATATCTGTAGCTGGCGATGTTAAAGATATATTGTGAAAATCTTCTGGTGATATAATCTTATCTATTAAATCTAAATCAAATAACTGTAAACTGGTCATAATTACTACTCACTTTATTAAGAATCATCTTGTCTATAACAGAAAAACACATACTAAATAAATGATATTTTCCTGCTGCTTAATCAAGGTTTTAATCGTGTTACTCAGTTAATTAAACGCTTGATTAAAAGCATCTTTTGTATAATTACAAATCACTTTTATATTGATGTTTTTTCTGCCTAGTAAATGACATATGACAGCCGAACTTAGCATGACCTTTTCGACAACTATCAAGCTCAAAAGTAACGTGAACACAATGAATTAAATGTGTATGTATACTAAGGTTTTTACGATTTTATTAACGTAGGATTTTAATTTTGCGTCCTACGTTTAATAACAAAATATCGTTGATAGCATCTTAAATAAATCTCCACAAAAAATTGTCGAGATTAGGTCAAAAATCAATATTTAAATGGTCTAATTAAAAGCAATGAAATTTATACGATTTTTAAGGGAGGAGCTCTTGGGTGCAGGTATTGAAATTTGTCATTCAATAATATGATGTTTTTGTTTGTTGAGATTTTAAATAGATAGGTAACTTGGTTGATGCGATTATTTGTTTTATTGCTGATAAGCAATACATCAGGTTCTGCATCACATGCGATATCAGTGAAGACTTCAAGAGTGAATTGTTGAGCAATGTTCGAGTTTATTTCATCGCCAATACTATATCCTAACTCTCCATGGGAGCTGGTTATAACAAATAAAAGTATGGCGAAGATAAATTTACTCAAGCGGTTCTCAAAATAAATTACTATTAAATATATATTGAGTGACAAGTTTATTTTTTCAAGTCAGTAAATGTAATTTTTTATTTCTATGATTTTCAAGTTACTTTTTCACATGTAATTTCTCTTAAATGACACTTTAGATAGCGCTTATTTAGGCTATCTACTGGTTATATCTAACAGCATAATCTAAGTAAAAACTCAGCAAATCTTAAGTTAACTCTGCTATCTTCTACAAAGAGAAACTGTTTATTATAGGCTTACCTTGAAAATATTAATTATTGAAGATTCAACTTCATTAAGAAGAAGTCTAAAAATAGGGCTGTCAAACTTAGGTTTCACGGTAGATGATACTGGCGATGGCTCTGAAGGCCTGAGTATGGCTTTAGCTGGTGATTACTCGCTACTAATACTTGATTTGATGCTGCCATCTGTTGATGGCACTGCAATATTAAAAGCTATAAGAAAAGCCAATAAAGACCTAAGGGTACTGATACTATCAGCAAGAGATCTGACTGAGGATAAAATATCAGGCTTACTAAATGGCGCTGATGACTATTTAACAAAACCGTTTTCATTCGATGAACTCCATGTTCGTCTGCTTTGCTTAATGCGCAGAGGCAGCTTAAATATAAATGACAGCAAAATTAATATTGGCGTTTTTTCATTAGACATCCATTTAAAACAATTGCTATGCAATAGCATCGATGCCCATTTAACACCTAATGAATATAAGCTTGTTGAATGTTTATTTACCAATCAAGGTAAAGTCGTCTCTCCTGAAAAACTAAGTGACTATCTAGCCGGCCAGTACAATGCAGTAGCAAAAAATTCCATTGAAGCCCATCTATCAACTACCCGAAAAAAAGTAAGAGATATAGGTCATGATTTACCCATAAAAACCAAGCGTGGTTTCGGCTATTTTGTTGAGAAAAATTAATGACTTCTATTAAGAAAAAGTTAAGTCGATATATATCAATATCAATATCGATATTGTTAGTCTCGCTCTTTTTAATTACTGATATTAGTGTTGATAGTTGGATCAGCAGTCAGTTTGACCGCGCGATGATTAATAAAGCCGGTTTATTAGAAACCTTAGTAAGCGAGCATCCTGACAAAGTAGATTTTGATTTTGCTGATGAGTTTATGCCTGAGTTTTCAGGGGCTAACGATCCTGAATATTTTCAATTATGGCGAGATGACAAGGTATTTGAGCGCTCTGAAACACTTAAGCTTTTTGAAAATAACGACTTACCCAAGTTAGACGTTACACTACACAAATCATCAATAACAAATATAACGCTACCCGATGGGCGTTCTGGCCGGATGTATTTCACAAAATTCATCCCTCAAATCGACAGTGATGTGAGAGAAGAATACGGAATAACAAAAGCGTTCTTTGCAAAAACTCAAAAGCCAATGGAGTTGGCCTATGCAACGAGTAACGAGGGCTTAAATCAAATTCTTTGGTTTGTTGATATTATTTTTATATTGACCTCGATTTTCGCGGTTATCGCGGTAAGGATTATCGTTTTTAATGTTGTTGAGCGAGGGTTAAAACCGCTCGATGAGTTAAATATCAAACTGAAACAGATTAATTTAAATTCTGAAATTAGCACCATATCAACTAGCCAACTCCCCGAAGAACTTATCGCAATAGCAAACGGAATTAACCATTTTATCAGCGAGAATAAAATTCTTTATTCCAGAGAAAAAAGAATTACCTCTGATATTGCACATGAGTTAAAAACGCCAATCACCGAGTTACTTAATTTAAGTGAAGTTGCAATAAAATTCCCTCATGAAGAGCAGTTAGCCGCAAGCTTTAAGACGGATGTACTTGCGATCACACAGCGATTAAGAAATATCGTCAATGGGATACTTTTATTGCAAAAAAGTACTTATCAAGCTGAATTAGAGAAACAACAAGTAAATGTTGAGCTGTTACTCAAGACAATCATGGTCTCTGAAAATAAGCAGTGCAGAAATATTACCCTTAGCTTTAGTAAGCAATGTGGTTATATTCAGACCAATGAATTTGCTTTCACTACTGTGCTAACTAATCTGATTAATAATGCGATCTACTATAGCCCAGAAACAACTCCGGTGATTATTGCCGTAAGGCCAGAAAAAAATACCAATAAAATACGGCTGGATATTTCAAACGTCAGCAGTTTTGAATATTCAGAACAAGACTTAACGATGTTTTTTGAACCTTTGTGGCAAAAAGATTCATCAAGAACATCCGAAGAAAGGTACGGGCTAGGTTTAGCAATTGTTAAATCTTACTGTGAGAGAATAGGGGCTATTTTAGACGTAGCAATAGCACCTGACCAACGTATTACTTTTACTATTATAATATGATCTACGGTATTATTTTATCTAGCCTATGACTAAGCTTGTGGCGTTATGAAAAATAACGACCATCAGTACCACTCAATTGCATTTATGTTTACCGCTTTAAAATTAAATATTTGCGATAAAGCTACGATAATTCGTAAACGTCAAGGCAGTTACCAGGCAACTAAGCTGCCGTTAATATTTTGTCAAACATTGATGATATAAAACTTTTAACTTTAACGATGCCCCCATAACGATCATAAGTAGATATAATAGCTATTTCCCTTTATCAATTTTATTTGTTAATGTGCCAGTGCGTTAAATCAGTATCGATGTGGGGACGACCTCACCGCTCTATTTTTTCAGGGGACGACCCCTAAATTTAATAGAGTGTCTCTATGTATTGGTTCATCTTATTTCTCGCAGGAATTTTAGAAGCTGGCTGGTTAGTTGGTATTCAAAAATCAGAATCTTTTACAAATATCCCATATGTAATATTCGCTGTTCTTTCAATGACGCTTAGCTTAGTGTTGTTCTCAATAGCATTAAAAGACATTCCTGTTAGCCAAGCATACCTCGTTTGGTTAGCTATAGGTGCGTCATCAATTTCAATCATAAACCATTACTTTTTTGATCAACCACTTTCAATTCAACAATTGTTTTTCTTTTGTTTGATCTTTGTTGGTGTGGTTGGTCTAAAAATATCTAATTAATACAAAAATTAAACTTAGGAAATATATATGTCTGGTGAAAAAAACTTAACAAAATTAATCGCGTCAATGACGCCTGTTTTAGTCGAAAATGAATATGTGTTTGGCACTCTTGAGACATACGATTATCAACAAGTTTTGTTGCTAAACCCTTTAAGTACTTTTCAAGAAAAGGAAGGACTAACCGTTATATTGACGAAAGAAAAAGCCGATGAATTTGGCATTTCTTACTCTGGTGTTTTTAAATGTATTACATTGAATGTACATTCAAGCCTTGATGCAGTTGGGTTAACCGCTGCGGTTTCTACTAAATTGACGCAATCCAATATTAGTGCAAATGTGGTTGCTGCTTACTATCATGATCATGTTTTTATTGCCGTTAAGGATGCAGAACAAGCATTAATTGATCTTAACGCACTGACTCAACAAGGCATTGCAGGTTAATACCGTACTGGTTATTGAAAGGCATTACATGGTTTGTATACTGCTGAAGTATCTACTTTGTCAGAGGTTGCCTTTCAAATTTAAAACCCTAATGACTTCAATGTTGGCTTAGTTGCCAGTTAGGATAAATCCGCATCTATGACTTATGATTATGCTCAGTGGCCTAATAATATATTGATGCTAACGTCGCTTAATCGGAACAGTTACTATTATAAAAATGAGTATTAACGACTCTTTTTCAGAAATGATGATGATTTATTTCTGAAAGTTGGTGGTTAACCTAAATAACATTAGCTGGTCAATGTATTAGGTCGCAGTAGTCAATGGTAGAAATCGAAAGTTCTAATATAATTGGGTGGCATAACCGATGTTATTATTCAAAAAAGTAATGCCTAAAGAAGTACCTATTATTGAAATAAATGCCAATGTCGTTCAGTTTCGTTACAAATATGTTTTTTAACACTGGCCACCTTTTATCTAAACTATCGATTTAGTGGCGAATGCCAGATGACATGACTCAATTTAAAAATACTAATCTTAATCTTTATAAAAGACAGCTTAAAAAAAAACGCTCTTCGCCTTTTGACTAAACTGAGGCTTGAATTTTAATCTAGTCACGCTTTAACCGAATAGGTAAACTAGAAGAATCACCTATTTAAGATTCTTCTAGTTTACGGCAGGTATTATCAATTTTTTTAATTCGAGTGTTGCAACTTCTTTACCTTCTTTTTCTTGCTCTACTCTAAAAGGAATAAAGTTATGCTCGACACTTAACCAAAAATGGGTTTTTCTTGAGCTATTGGTTTTTACTCGAGAAACCTTTAACGTATCAACCAGCCCCATTGGTGTCTTAATTTTTTCTCTACCTGAATATTCAAATATATAACTTTTAACTGAATTATCATCATAAACAAAATATTCTAAATGCTGTTCTTTTTTTTGTAAGTCATGGCTCAATTTCTCGATAACTAATAACGGGTCGAGTATATTAGCTTTTAAAGCAAGCGACCATTGTTCAGCGGTATCGCTCCCTAAAACAAGTTGGTTAGCATAATCAAATTCAATCGTTTGATTCTTTGTCTTCTTAAATGTTCGCTCATCTTTGCTGGTATATTTTATTGGTTTTATCTGTTGAGCATCATATGAAAACTCACTAGATTCTTCGGTATTAATAACATAAAAATATTTTGAAGCCTCCGTTTTAAATGTCAATTTATACTGATTATCAGCAGTTTTTGATAACATCCGCTCTGCTGTTCCATATTTATCACCTTTTCGATAAACGGTATAATGCGCTGTATATTCTGCCAAAGTGGCATTATTCGCTACAGTGGGTTTCTCTGTACTTTGTGCATAACAACTGACCATAACTAAACAGGACAATATATAAGTTCGAATATAAGTTGAGCGTAAAAAATGAGAGTAGAGAAACATCCAAATAGTACCTTGTGGTGGTGATGCAGAAAAATCACATGGAAAACGTTCTCTTTTTAGCGTAAATCACGTCCAAGGTAAATTGATTTTTATCTTAAAGGCTATTTTCAGTTTAGCCTAAGCGAACCTTAAGTTTGTATTATTACTATGAAGACACTAACCCATAGGTGTTTTTATGAATTTAATAATTAAATATATCTCTTATTTCAACAATATAAAATTAACAACGAATCAATTATTGTTCTTTACCAGTTGCTACATAGCACTGATCTTGAATTTACCTTTTTTGATCAAATCCACAACGATTATTACGGCGCTTGATAACTATAATTTATTCTTTTTGGTATCATTGCCAATATTTTTATTAGCGTTAACCATGATCATTCAAGGGCTTTTTTCATTTAGATGGTTAACTAAACCTTTGTTGATCGCTACGGTGATTTGTTCTGCTTTAATATTTTATGGCACCATTTCATACGGGATCGTTTTTGATTACGGTATGGTGCAAAATACTATAGAAACCGACACGGCTGAAGCGTGGTCCTACATAAATTTTCACGCTATTATATTCTTTATATTTTTTGGATTGCTCCCCTCGTTCATTATTTATTCGGTACAATTAATTTATAAGCCCTTTTTCAAAGAACTGTTAAGTCGACTAAAAATCATTGGCCTAAGTCTTATCTCGGTCTTTTTAATAGGCGTCTTTTTCTATTCAAATTACGCGGCTGTTGGCAGAAATAATAAAGACCTTATTACCTACATCATCCCTTATAAAATGGTGGTTTCGTCATTCAAATTTGTCCGAAATCATTATTTTTATCCACCATTAGAATTTAAGGTCTTAGATACAACACCATCAATAGTGCGTGACAGTCAGAAAAAGCATGTCACCGTAATGGTATTAGGAGAAACAGCTCGCGCTCAAAGTTTTTCACTAAATGGCTATAGTAAACGGACTAACCCATATACCGAAAAACAAGGTGTTGTCTCTTTCTCAAATATGAGTTCATGTGGAACGGCAACGGCTGTTTCTGTCCCCTGCATGTTTTCAAGATTAAATAAAACGGGTTATGACAAACGTGTTGCGATGGCACAACAAAATGTTGTAGATCTTATTCACTTAGCGGGGGCTGACGTTTTATGGATAAGTAATAATAACGGCAGTTGTAAAGGCGTTTGCACGCGGGTAAAAACGAAACAAATAGACACTAACAAATCAAACCCTTTGTGTGATGGTGAGTACTGCTATGACGAAGCACTTTTAGCGCCCTTAAAAAGTAAGCTTAATGAACTAACCCATAAAAACACCATGATCATACTGCATATGATTGGCTCTCACGGACCCACTTATTTTAAACGCTACCCTAAAGACAAACGTATTTTCACTCCTGATTGTCAACGCAGCGATATTCAAAATTGTACACAAGAGCAACTTATTAACAGTTATGACAACACTATCGCTTATACCGACTTGGTACTCTCAAAAATTATTAATGAGTTAAATCAAGTGGCTGAGAAAAATGATATTGAAACTTCTTTGCTTTATATTTCAGATCATGGCGAATCACTTGGTGAGAATGGACTTTATTTACATGGTTTGCCCTACGCCTTCGCTCCAGAGGAGCAAACCCATGTTCCCATGATCTATTGGAACGACCCAATGCAAAATGACTTTGACCTTAATTGCTTGAAAACATCCGCAAAATCACCTATAACTCATGACAATGTTTTTGACACTTTACTTAGTATTATGTCAGTTCGAACAAAAGCATATTATATTGATAATGACCCTTTTCTGGCGTGTAAATCACAAGGTGCTATAGCACGCACCACTATAACCCAAGACAAATCAATGGAGATTCAAGACTAGTGTTTGACAATATAAATAAACCCAAAGGGTTGCATAGAGTCTATTTAGCGGCTTTAAATTCACTACGCGCATTTAAATGGCTTTACGCCAATGAGTCAGCATTTAGACAAGAGCTTTTACTGCTTATTATAGCCATACCACTGTCTTTTGTTTTTAATATAAGCTTCAAAGAACAAGTGATATTAGTTCTGGCGATTCTCTTTGTTATATTTACAGAAATATTAAATACCGCCATCGAAGCTGTTGTTGATAGGGTTGGTTTAGAGATTCATCCATTGTCTGGGCTTGCAAAAGACTTAGGATCTGCAGCAGTGATGATCAGCCTTATTGTCGCCAGTAGCATTTGGCTAATAATACTTCTGTAATGCTCATAAAAGCTTAACTTCAGTTTAAGTTAAGCTTTCCTTAAGTTTTATACTTTAAGGTAAGTATCGTGTTTTATTAGAGATATTAATAACGATGTTTACCTCTACAACCGCTTTAGTTCGTCCATTTTTACTGTTTGCATTATTATTAATTTTTACACTTTTTGTCGCTAGGCTTGGCTTTGCGATTTGGCAAATTGAACGTTTTACCGATTTTAGCAGTATGGTTACCCTGATACTTAATGGGCTAAAAATCGACTTAAGCACGCTAGGTTATCTATTAATTTTACCTGGAATAGTTCATCCCTTGCTAATGCTGTCTAAATTTCAAAGCACATGGCTTAGCGCGTTAAGAGCAATGTTTTTCTTTATTTTTATGGCAGTGCTCTTTTTTGAGCTTGCCACACCTGCATTTATTAATGAATATGGATTTAGACCTAACAGGTTATTCATCGAATATTTAGCTTATCCTGATGAAGTCATGAAAATGTTATTCAACGGACACTTATTGACCATAGTTGTATTATGTTCCTTAATGATGGTGTCTAGTCCGTTTATTTGGCGTACGGTAGGTAAACTCACTCGTACCAAAAAGCCAATAATTGCTGTAACGCCCTCATCATCATCCCTATCATTTATCATGCTCTTTATTGTGCTTTTTCTCTGCGCCAGAGGTACTGTAGGTCATCGCCCTATTAACCCGTCATTCGTTTATTTTTCTACCGACCCACTGATTAATTCATTAACCTTAAATTCAATCTATAGTGTTGCTCATGCCTATAAACAGTTCGGTAATGAAAAGTATGCATCAAAACTTTATGGCACTATGGCTACAGAACAAGTTATTAAACTTGTTCGCCAGGAAACTGGCTTAAATACACAAGTTTTTAATAATAATGCGCAACCTTCTTTTAGCGCTAGGGCACCCGTTTACCAAGGAAAACCTAAAAATTTAGTGATAATTTTAGAAGAGAGTTTAGGTGCGCAATTTGTTTCATCATTAGGAGGGCTACCACTTACGCCTGAAATTGATAAATTAAATACTGAAGGCTGGGCGTTCAAAAATTTATATGCTACCGGTACACGCTCTGTAAGGGGCATTGAAGCGGTTATTACTGGGTTCACACCAACGCCAGCTCGAGCAGTAGTAAAGCTTGATAAATCTCAGCATGGCTTCTTCACCATCGCAAGTTTACTTGAGAGAAATAATTACACCACGCAATTTATTTATGGTGGAGAAAGCCATTTTGATAATATGAAAGGTTTCTTTTTAGGCAATGGCTTTAGCGATATTGTTGATTTTAACAAAATACAAAACCCTCAGTTTGTCGGTTCGTGGGGAGCCAGTGATGAAGACTTGTTTAATCAAGCTGATATCGAATTAAGCAAATTACACAAAGGTGATAAACCTTTTCTAAGTTTTATTTTTTCATCCAGCAATCATGATCCTTTTGAAATACCCTCAGGTAAAATAACGCCACTAGCATATTCAACAGCGCAATTAGCTCTGTACGATTCAAAAGAACTATTGCGCCATCAGGCGATCCAATATGCAGACTATGCTCTGGGTAAGTTTATCGACCAAGCAAAAAAACAACCCTATTGGCAAGATACTATATTTATTATTGTTGCTGACCATGATGCTAGAGCGTTAGGAAACGACCTTGTTCCTATTAAAAATTTCCATATTCCAGGCGTTATTCTTAATTCAGGCAATAAACATTTATCTGATGAAAGAATTGTAAGTCAAATCGACCTTGCTCCGACCTTGCTGTCCTTAATGGGCGTAACTAACGATTCCCCTATGATTGGCCGTGATTTAAATAATACCCAGGTCAAAGGAAGGGCAATGATGCAATATGCCGATAACTTTGCCTATATGACCGATGAGAATGTCACAATACTGCAACCACAAAAGCCACCAGTAAATTTTGACTATTCTTTAAAGAAAAAGAAACTAGAACCTAAAGCAATTAACGCGAAACTTGCTGAGATCGCTTTAGCCCATGCTTTATGGGGAAGTTTAGCCTATGAAAATCAGTGGTATTCCAGTAAAACTGAGTGAAACACTGAGCAACACAACCTTAAGTTATTGATTTTAATGACTTATTAAAAATATCACTGACATATTTTCGTCAGCATTCCATTCGTGAGCTTTATTAAGTCGGCGGGGCTCAATTCTATTTCTAATCCTCGCCGGCCTGCACTCACATAGATAGAGGCGTAATGGTTAGCTGAGGCGTCAACAATTGTTCTCAGTGCTTTTTTTTGCCCAAGTGGGCTTACTCCTCCAAGAACATACCCCGTTGAACGTTCAACATCAGACTTATCAGCCATATTAGCTTTTTTAGCTCCAACAGCTTTTGCAATAAGCTTCATACTAAGCATAGCGGAAACCGGAATAATACCTACGGCTAAGCTTTTATCATCTAGCATTACCACTAAAGTTTTGAATATTCGTTGTTCGATGACACCTAATTTTTCGGCTGCTTCGAGTCCATAGGACTCCGCGGTTTCATCATGAGAATACTCATGTATTTTATGTAAAATTTTATTTTTTTTAGCTACATTGATTCCTGGTGTCATTTCAATATCCTAAGTGAGTAGCCTAAAGAAATCGCTGATAATTGTTGGCTAATATATTATTATAAAAACAATGTTCAAACTTAAAGAGCTTCTTTAAAGCGACTCTTTATTTTCATGCTGACAGTTCCAGCATATCTCAAAGGAAGCATCATTTGTTTCGGCGCAGCTTTTACATAGCCAGTCTTCGCCTTTGTTTGCCTGCTGATATGACGTTAATATCGTCGTCGCACGTTCAAAATCAGCCTCATTAACAAGCCAGACTTCTGGCCAAGCATCAAAAGCTGATATTTCACCTACGGCTCCTTGAGCAAATTCATTTTTAATAAAGCAACTTATTTGTTGTGCTTCAATAAGGTTTTTAACATTGTTAACCATAAAATGGTTTTCGTGAGCATAAAGCAGTTTCATCATTTCGCCCTAGTGATAGTTATTAATAGGTAGGGTGTAGTTAGCTAAAATATTAACCAATAAATTCATTATTACTTTGTTAATAACACTGAATTTACGCAAGTACGTGTTGGCTAATATGCTGATTAAATTGGATAAGATCGAAAGAACCTTTAATCTCAAATTTAGCCATACCGAGTTCACTGACATAGACTTCTATTTCACAATCTAAATCTAATGTGCCCGATGACTCAACTGAAAAAGCCTGTATTTTGCTATAAGGTAAAGAAGTATAGTCGACCTTTGAACCGGTAATTCCCTGAACGTTGGCGGCAATAATGCGCTTATTCGTGAATACCACTTGGTCTCTAATACTTTTAAAGGCCGCAAAAATTGACTCCCCCTCAATCATAAACTTGTGAAAGTCTTCTCTCGCATCTTCGATTTCTATTGGTTTTAATTTGAACACCGAAGAGTTTTTAAAATCTATCATAGTTAATCCTTATGTAATTAATTTTCGAATACCGTAATAAAAAGCATAGCTTTGCAGTATTGACAAACGTGACATTTATCTCCAACTTCATGGTTTCCCACGATGATGTTACGCCATAGCAGTATAGTTGGGGTGTGCTTGTACCCTATTGATCCACATTTGAATCGCAGGATATTCAAGCAGGTTAAAACCACCCTCTTCTGCTACGTGTGTATATCCATAAAGTGAAATATCAGCGGTAGTCAATGTGCTCCCGACAAGATAAGGTGTTATTTCCAATTGCTTCTCCATAATTCTTAGAGCTTTGTGACCCCCTTCTTGTTTGGATTGATATTCCGCTTTACGGTTATCAGGTAAACCAAGATATTTAGCAATAAACCTAGCAACAGCAATAAATGGCTCATGGCTATATTGTTCAAAAAATTGCCACTGCTGTACCTTTGCATTTTCATATCTATCTTTAGGTAACAGTGATGAACCTGAGGCAAGGTAATTCAAAATAGCGTTAGATTCTGATAAAAAACGTCCGTCATCGAGCTCAAGTAACGGAATTTTTCCTGTTGGGTTCTTTTTCAAAAACGACGCTGTGCCACTCTCACCTGCAAGTATATTAATATTAATCCACTCATGCTCTATCTTTAAAATTGAGGTGACAAGCTTAATTTTATAACAATTACCTGACTGAATATCCGCATATATTTTCACTAAATTATCCTTAAGCATGCCACGGTGCAATAATTGCTCGAACAATTATTATCGACAATATAAATAATAGCTTGTGTAATCAAACAGCGTAATACTTTACTGACTAGCTATGCCGATTACTCGTCCAACAACCAACCTTGCTCTACCGCATTATCAATTTGCTGACAAACATATAACCATAACTGAGGAGCGAGTCCTTCAAGAAAACTATTACGTTTTAGTACCTGTGATTTGTTAACCTTATGCTTAACCCAACTGCCCCCCTCATTCTTTATATTTTGTAAAAAGGGTAAAACGCTGTCTATGGCTTTAGCAAATCGAGCATCAACAGTTTCAGCTTCTTCGAACTCTAACCATAAGGCATTAAAAGCTTGAAATTGTTTATCCGGCAATAAACCAAAGATACGGGTTGCTGCAGCAATTTCTTTTTCTTGTTGCTCTGCTAGTGCTTGTTTATCGGAAAAAGCAAACATATCCCCTGCATCTATCTCGACAATATCGTGAATAAGTAACATACTCATCACTCGTGCTATATTGACCTTCTCTACTGCATACTCTTGAAGTATTTCAGCCGTTAATGAAATATGCCAACTGTGCTCTGCACTGTTCTCAAATCTATTTTTATCAGACTTGACCAGCGCTTGTCGATAAATTCCTTTGAGCCTATCTAATTCAATAATAAAATCTAATTGTTTATTGAGTTCTTCCATTGTTTTTCCAAAATGATAAGGTAAATGAAGCATAATTTGACGACAGTTCGCCGCCTATAGCATAAAAGATCGTGCTTAGTGGTGGTCAACAAATCATCAAATAATGGCGAGGCGGGAATGAGCAACTAAGTGGCGTTTAAAACCAAACCTTTCGATTGATTAATGATCACAAGTGAGAAGACAATTTCTGTTGCTCCACCAATAAATGCGCCAATGATAAAATTAGCACCTAACAATATACATAACATACCAGAAAATATCAGCACGCTTCCTAAAAGCCAATATATTTTTAAGCCATACAGCGTATTAAACACTAGATAACGTACACCAATGATCATCAGCATTATCGGATAAAACCATTCAACTTGCAGCTTTGCTACATAGAAAGCCAAAAATAAACCAACAAATAAGATAATTGTACTTTCTAATGCCAGTTTTCCAAGTGGATTTTTAGGATAGTGATTGCCAGGACGTTTAAAGTATTTTGACAATAGCATCGACAACGGATGGATAAACATACCGCCAAAGAATAATGCTAGCATACTCAATTGATTCGAATGCACTAAGGCAACTGAACCAGCAGCACACCAAATTAAACCAGAAACTAATACACCAATTCCACCATCAAAATATGAAAAGCGCATGTTTTCCTGTGCTGCTTCAAACTTCATCTAAACTCCTTAACTTTGCAATGCATGTCCTATTAACGGCAATTCACTAACAATAATATCCTTAACAAAAATATTGAGTAAAACCCTATAGCTAATACTTAGTGTTTGAACATTTTTTGTAAGCTAAAATGGATAGTTAAAGCACAAAAATTTGATTAATCAACAAAATATAACATTGGCCACTTTGAAAATACAACCGCTACATTTTTAACTTAGGTAAAAAAACACCTTAAATTAAGTAAAAAAATACCAAATATTAATTTGGTATTTATCTAAAGTTGACCAAGAGATTCAGTTTAACTTTTACTTCGGTAATGAATCATCAGTGAACCCGAAACATTACCAATAGAGAGCTCTTTAACCAGTTCATAATCAACTTCTTTAAAAAATTGTTGATATTTCTTTGTTGTCGCATAAACAGCAACCCCTTCACTTGCAGAGTGCTCTTCTAATATTGTATTGACGGCTGCCATAAGGTAATGACCAAAGCCATGATGTTGATGTAAAGGATGAATCGCAATAAAGGCAAGCATATGAAATTTCTTCATTGGTACAGCAGCAAGTACTGTTTTTTCTTTTTCAATCATCTGTTTGGTACTAAAGTAGCCAGCACCTAGCATCATCTTTAAACGCCAGTGCCAAAATCGCTCTGAACTAACACTTTCATCTGGGCTATTTAAACAAGCAACACCTACCATTGCCTCCCCCAAGTATAAGCCAACCATAGGTTGTTTAGCATGCCAAAAAGCACTTAACTCTTCTCGAATGGCTGCACGCAACTTTTGTTCGTAATCGTTGTTTTCATTGGAAAATATTTCTAGAAAAACAGGATCATCATGATAAGCTTGATACAATAAAGAGGCAGCGAGTTTTAAATCTTCACCTGACAAATAAGCAGCTTTTATATCAAGATTTTTTTTATCACGTATTACTTCTGACATACCTTGTCATCCTTGCGTTTATTATTTTTATTTCATCACCATAGCAGTAAAAAACGAATAAGGTCAAACAAAACTCCAACGCTTTCAAGCTATTTTCTTAAGACAAATATGTAATAATAAACCGTCGATAGCAGGTGCCGTTATAGTAAAAACATTAGGGTTTAGTTGTAAAGGTAGCACTAGCGGTTACCTTTACACTATAAACAATAACGATTAACCTGAAATGTTGCGTCTATAATCTGCACCATTACCCGTTTCTAATAAAACACCATCTACAAAATGTAAATATGTGCACTCGTCCTTAGTGGTTAAATCATCTTTATGGACACGATGAGTACGATAAAAGAGCACCTGTATTTCTTTACCGTCTATTTGGTATTTTTCATTGAAGTCGCCAAGCCCTAGCTTTTGCTTAACATCACTATAGCTGGCATTTAATTGAATTTTGTCAATTTTCTTACGGTTTTCATATTCACGATCGCCAAACGAAGTTGACATTGAATGCCCTTCATCACCGCCACCAACAGCAATAACACATCCCGTTAATGATAAAGTTAAAGGTGCCGCAATAAGTAATGCTATAATTGATTTTTTCATAAGTTTCCCTGATTAATATTTTATGTGTAAATATTTTATATAATTTAAACAACGTTATTGGTCTACAACTTACTTAATAGCAAGGGATAAACCAACTCGGCAACACATTGATATATATAAATAAAATAAAAACCAGGTAAACACGGCGAACATGTTTTGTGATATTCGCTAAAACATAGCCTCTTTGACAAGTAATTATAAATTTATGACCATAACTGACGAAATAACAATCATCGCTAATCAATTAGCTAATCAAGGTAAAAAGCCAACGGTAGCCTTGCTTAAAACCAAACTAAAAACACCAGTTCCACTGCCAACCCTTATATCAATATTAAGAAATTGGACCCATGACCCTAAACTGATCACATTAACCGGTGAAACTAAGAAGCTTGTTGAAAAAAATCAAACGCTAGCCTTGAACTCTCCAGAAATAGAGATGATGATAACTAAAGCAATAGCAACGGCATTAGAGCCAATAGAAACTGAATTAGCAGAGCTAAAAGCCCTGATCATTAGCCTAAAAAAAATATAAGTTAAGGAATTCTAGGGCTGAGCATATTAATAAAGCTAACCAGTGAGTCGGCCACTTTCTTATGCGCTTTAGCACCTACTTTTTCGACCCAGATCTCCCCGTTGTCATTGTTGACACTTAAAATCATATTATCGTCGTCGGTCAAGGCAAAAAATAAAGTTAATGGTTGCTTTAATTTCTGCTTCATTAATATATGCCCTATCACATTCTCTTGTAAACGTTGGAAGTCATCTTTGCTCCAAGCAAAAAGTAGTGATAAAGCGCCTTCCTCACAGCTTGCATCTAAGGTGTCGCTGTACAAACTGGTGAAATAGGTTTTAAAATCCGCGTTTATTGTTATTTCTAACGCTTTTTCAACATTATCAAAGTTAATCGGGTCGCTGATTTCACAAGGTTGCCAATATTGATGATTTTCATCATAATCATCTGATAAACATGGAGAAGGCCATTGTTCGTCTTTTTCTATAAGCGGTAAATGCTGGTAACGTTCTTGGTATTGTGATAAATATTTTTGTGAAAATAATGATAAAGATTGCATTAACTCGCATGGTGATGATTTCATCTGTTAAAAAGATCCTTTAAAATGTAACGACAAATAGCCAATAGACTAAACTAGCCATTGTATGACAAATTATAAAAACGCAAAAGTATTAAGCCAATTAACACTTGGAAAAGCCACTAATTATTGCAGTGAATATAACCCAGAACTCTTACAAGCGGTACCTCGAACTTTAAATAGAGACAGTTTAGCTATTCACGCCGAAAGCTTACCCTTTATTGGCGAAGATGTCTGGTATGCCTATGAACTTTCGTGGCTCAATAGCAAAGGTAAACCCATTGTTGCTGTTGCAGAATTTCGTTTTCCTTGCACCAGCACTAACATAGTTGAGTCTAAGTCATTTAAATTGTATTTAAATAGCTTTAATCAGAGTCGGTTTTCATCTTGGCAAGAGGTTGAAGATTGCTTAATTAAAGATCTATCCAATACCGCTGAAGGCAAAGCGGGCGTAAAGCTATTTCCTGTTGATAATTGCCCTGCACTGGAAATAAATCATCAGATTTTTTCTGAAAACACCCTATGTATAGATGATGTTGAACTTGATATTGATAACTATCAACTTGATCCAACGCTGCTCAACAATGCAAATATTGCAGGGGAAATTGTCAAGGATGAATCTTTAGTCAGCCATTTATTAAAATCTAACTGTTTAATTACTAATCAACCCGATTGGGCAAGTATTTATATTCAATACAGTGGTCAAAAGATTTCACCGAGCGCTTTGCTAGCTTACTTAATATCATTTAGACAACATAATGAGTTTCACGAACAATGTGTTGAAAGAATATATTGTGATTTAATGAAATATTGTCAAGTGACTGAGTTGACTGTTTTTGCGCGCTACACCAGACGAGGCGGTTTAGACATAAATCCATTTCGATCGACGTCTACCTTACACGCACCAACCGGAAGAACGCTAAGACAATAAACACTATTTGAGTTAAATCAATTATAAATCATTATCAATGCTGACTTTTTAGCATCTTAGGTTTACTATTAAGTCATATAATTTAAAAGTGTGTTCATTTTTATATTAACTATATTTAGCTATACTCAATGCAAATTTATCAAGTCCATTAGCCGATAAAGTACTTTACGGAAGACCGTTTTTTATGAGCAACAACCCAGCCGCCAACAAAGAAATAACATTACTGAAGAAAAAACTCGAACTCGCCATTACTTCACGTGCCGACGTAGAAAAAGATCTAAAATCACAGTCTTCACTGTTAATAACCTTTATTGAAAAGCTTTCTCTTGTATGCAAGGGCATGGATATTACGTTAGATAATAAGTTGGCTAAGTTACGACTTTTACTCAAACAGTCGGCGCCACTTGCTGACATTCAAGCACACATAGCCGCAACTTCACTTTTACTACAACAGCAATCTCAAATAAACATTTCAAATCTTAACCAATTACACGAAAGATTCCATATCGCTGGTTTAGCTTTGCAAAAAATCAATGGCTTACCTGCTGACTTACGACGTAAATTACGTAGTTTAATCACGGAGTCAAAAGATCCCAAAGATGCTGTTATACAATATGTTCCCTTGTTAAGTCAGTTATTAACCTTTTACGATGACGCCTTAGCAGCAAAGTTTATTGACGCTGCTCCTGTGGGGGGATTATTAGGACAACAGAACTCAACAACAAAAACGGTTAAAGTTAATAACGATGCCGAGCTGAAATACATCGCTCGTTTTGAAACAATTATTGCCGACTTAGTTGTCTCAGATAAACATGCAAAAGATATCGCTGTGATTAAGTCTCAGCTCAATGAAGGTATATCAAACAACAGCTTACTAGACAGTTTTTTGGCCGTATTTGATGTGATCATTGAAGATTTAAACGATGAAAGAAATACTGCAAAAGTATTTCTTTCAACATTAAGCGAAACCTTAACAACGGTACAGTTCGCAGTAAAAACAACACTAAACAGTTGCAAAGAATCTCAATCACAACATGGTTTATTAAATGAACAGTTGCAAAAACAGATTGTAGATATGGCTAATGGTTTAGATAAAGCCACGTCTCTAGCCGATATTAAAGTTGATATTAATGCTAAGTTAAAACTTATTGCTGGTACACTTTTAAAGAAAACAACCTTTGAACGTGAACAACAAGATGCTTTACACGGCCAATTATCGTCAATGACTGAAAAGGTCGAATTATTAGAAAAACAAAGCCGAAACTTTGAAAAACGTATTCAAGAACAACAAGCCAGAAGCTTACAAGACGCCTTAACTAAGCTCAACAATCGCGCCGCATTTGATGAATACTTCGCTAGAGAAATGGTGCGTTTTCATAATAAAAATTTCGACTTGGCTATTGTGGTAATGGACCTTGATAACTTTAAGCGTATTAATGATACCTACGGCCACACTGCTGGCGATAAAACCTTGCAAGTTATTTCAAGTACCTTAAAAAAACACATAGGTAGTGACGCATTTATTGCACGTTATGGCGGAGAAGAGTTTGTACTCGTATTCTCTGGTACCAATCAAGAAAACTTAATCGATAAACTTAACCGACTGCGCTTACAAGTCGCAAAATTACCCTTTAAATTTAAAAGTAATAAAGTGACCATCACCATTTCTATTGGCGTTACACATATCCAACAAGATGATAATGTCCATATGGCTTTTGAACGAGCAGATGGTGCACTTTATCAAGCCAAAGAGAAAGGCAAAAACAACGTTGTTTACCTATAAATATCGTCTGAAAATTCCGTTTTTTCCTGCAATTATCCATAAAAAGCTAATAACCTTGGTACGTTTCAAGTTATTAGCTTTACATTTTTCTGAAGGAGCTCAATGATGAATACGCAAATAAATCCTGTTGGCAATATGAACCTGCTCTCACAATCAGAAATAGAGCAACTTCAAAAATCAGCGAACAGTAAAACTTATCAAGTCTATCGAAATTGTTCACTCGCGGTATTAAATGCCGGCAGCCATACCGATGATGCCGAACAAATATATCAAAAATTTCAAGATTTTGAGATACAAGTTTTGCGCCGCGAACGTGGTGTAAAATTAGCTTTAACAAACCCACCTGGTGATGCCTTTGTTGATGGTAAAATAATAAGAGGTATACAAGAGCTTTTATCAGCGGTGTTACGCGATATTCTTTTTACCCATAATCGATACCAAGCCGATGCTAAACATACTCAGCAGATAACAGATCTTACATTTGATATTTTACGAAATGCGAATGTTATTATCCCTGAAAGCGATCCTAATCTGGTTACTTGCTGGGGTGGTCATTCTATAAACGATAATGAGTACAAGTACACTAAGGAAGTGGGTTATCAATTGGGCCTGCGAGGCTTTAATATCTGTACAGGCTGTGGCCCAGGTGCAATGAAAGGTCCCATGAAAGGAGCAACTATAGCTCATGCAAAACAGCGTAATAAAGACGGTCGTTATATTGGTTTAACAGAGCCAAGTATTATTGCGGCTGAGCCACCTAATCCTATCGTTAATGAATTAGTTATCATGCCTGATATCGAAAAACGCTTAGAGGCTTTTGTTCGAATGTCACATGGTATTGTTATTTTCCCTGGGGGCGCAGGAACCGCCGAAGAATTGCTTTATATTTTAGGTATTATGCTCAATAGCAAAAATGAAGCTCAAAAATTACCTATTATTTTGACAGGACCTAAAGAGAGCGCAGAATACTTTATTCAAATTGATCGCTTTATTGGCGCAACTTTAGGTGAAAAAGCACAAAACCTTTATGAAATTATTGTTGATGACCCAATTGCGGTAGCTAAAGCCATGCGTCATAAATTAAATGAAGTCATAACTTATCGCAAAAAAACGGGTGATGCCTTCCATTTTAACTGGTCTTTAGTGATTGAGCCCGACTTTCAACAGCCTTTTGAACCTACGCACGAGAACATTGCTAACCTGCCAATTAACTATGATTTAGACAAAGCGACATTAGCAGCAAACTTACGCCGTATTTTTTCTGCTATAGTAGCGGGTAACGTAAAATCGCAAGGTATTAGAGCAATCAGAGAGAATGGTCCCTTTGAAATATCTGGCGATAAAAAAATAATGAAACTAATGGATAATTTACTGGCGTCATTTGTTGAGCAACAACGAATGAAACTACCTGGCAGTAAATATATACCATGCTATAAAGTAATTTAAGGGTAAATGAATGTCCGCACATCTTGTATTAATTGATGCGTTGAATTTAATTAGGAGAATATACGCAGTACAAGAGCGTCCTTTTCTTTTTAATAACGAGCTTGCAGAAAACACCAAACAACAAGTCCTGTTTAATACTCAGATCGCTTGCGGACAAGCGTTAACAAAAATACTTGATCATCTACAACCTAGCCATGTTTTAGCGGTATTTGATAGTGATAAGCCTTGTTGGCGTTACGAGCTATTCCCTGATTATAAGAAAGGTAGAAAAAAAATGGCAGCACATTTGGCTGCCAGCCTTCCTGATATTCAAGATGAGTTAATGAAGCAACAAGTCGATTCATTAATACCAGAAGAAGATGAAGCTGACGATATCATTGCGACATTGGCGGTAAAAATGGCATTAAAAGATCAAAATGTTACGATCGTTTCGACAGATAAAGGCTTCCTCTCATTATTGGGTCCACATATCGGCGTTTATGATCACTTTAATCGTCGCCATCTTGATACTAACTTTGTACTAAGTAAATTCAATGTTAAGCCACAACAGCTTATGGATTTATGGACATTAACCGGTGACAATACCAATAAGATTCCAGGGGTTGCGGGGATTGGACAAGTCACTGCTGCACAGTTATTAAATCAGTATGGCTCATTAAAAAGTATACTTGAAGCAACTGATATTAAAGCAACATTAGCCAATAAGCTTGCTGAACATAAAGAACAAATTGCACTCAGCCAAGAGCTTATTACGCTCAAAAAAGACATACCACTGGGCTTTAATTTGAAAGATATTCGCCTTTCTTCATAGGGGAGTGAACAAAATATTTGTATTAAACCTTGTATAAATTAACTAAAATAATTAGCGCTTGTTAAGCTTCATATTTCAATATTGATCAACAATTTAACGGAAATTTTAATAAATGAATAAGAAAGTCATCTCTCGTATCTTAATCGCATTAGCCATTTACGGTGTTTTTGTTGCCCTAGTGGTAAACTTTTATGATGACAGTCCATCTGATATGGAATGGGGTGACCGCGAATCATATAACAAGCAATACATAGGTAAATTAACCTTAGAAAAGTTTAATTTCGACCAAGCGATAGAAGAATTAGGCAGTCCAGATATAACAGAGGCGAAAAAAGTTAATGAAGACAGTTTTCAAGTGACCTTTTATCGTACTCAACACGTTAAATCTGATGGATTTACTACCCAAGACGAATGTACCGCACTTTTATTTAAAAATGGCTCACTTATCGCTATTGGCAACACAGCTTACGAACAGTTTCAGCAACTATAAACTAACGCTGAAAGCAGCTTTAATAAAACAAAAGTCTAATAACGTTTCATTAAACGATCCTTTATACTAACAACTATAAAACACAATCAGGTAAAACCAAACGATGTAGGGTGCCTGAAAGGTTTTATCCTAGATTACACAAGTATCGCGTGCTATAACAGCACCCGTTTCCTAATTTGACAAACTCTTTTGAAAGGCAGAAAAATGGCTACACAAACCATAACAGTGATCCCCGGCGATGGCATTGGTCCCGATATTATCGATGCTACAATTAAAATACTAGACAAAGCCGGATGTGATTTTGCATATGAATATGCTGACGCCGGTCTTACTGCTCTTGAAAATCATGGTGACTTGATCCCAGAAAGTACCTTAGCGCTTATTCAAAAAAATAAAATCGCCCTTAAAGGTCCACTTACCACACCGGTTGGCGAAGGCTTTACTTCTATCAATGTTACTTTGCGTAAGCATTTCCAACTCTACGCAAATGTTCGTCCTGTAATATCGTTTAAAGGCACTAAAGCCCGCTACGAAGACATAAACATCATAACGGTACGTGAAAACACCGAAGGTATGTATTCAGGCTTAGGACAAATATTGTCTGATGATGGCGAAGTTGCTGAAGCAAAAAGTTTAATTACCCGTGAAGGTGCTGAACGCATTCTTACTTTTGCCTATGAAACGGCTATCAAAGAAGGTAGAAAAAAAGTAACAGCTGTTCATAAAGCGAATATTTTGAAATCAACTTCTGGCTTGTTTTTAAAAGTTGCGCGTGAAGTTGCTGCCCGTTATCCACAAATAGAATCGACAGAAATGATCGTTGATAATTGTTGTATGCAATTAGTAATGAACCCAGAACAATTCGATGTCATTGTAACAACCAACTTATTTGGTGATATTTTATCTGACTTGTGTGCAGGTTTAGTTGGTGGTTTAGGTATGGCTCCTGGCGCTAACATTGGTGGCGACTGCGCTATTTTTGAAGCTGTGCATGGTAGTGCACCAGATATTGCAGGCAAAAATTTAGCTAACCCTACTTCAGTGATATTAGCCGCTATTCAAATGCTTGAATATTTAAACATGGGTGATAAAGCCAGTAAGATCCGTAATGCAATTACAGATGTTATTGCTACGGGTGATAGAACGACTCGTGATTTAGGCGGCACTCACGGCACCACTGATTTTACCCAAGCGGTATTAGAGCGTTTATAAACCTAACGGGTTAGAAGTTGTTAGTAATACCCGCTTGTAACAGACATTAAAAAACCGACATTACGTCGGTTTTTTAATGCAAGAAGAGCCGTGCTATTCTTCTTTCATTGGCGGTGGAGATAATAATCTTGCATGAACAGTTATTTCTTCACGATCATAATAAAGGTGCTTAGCGTAGAGTTCATACTTTACTTTATGCTCACTAAAAGCATCTTTAAGTATTTGTAAGTCATTAGTGACTTCCTGATAACGGCCTTTCATTGGCAACTTTAAATTAAATATAGCTTCTTTACAGTAACCTTTTAATAACCACTCAGCCATTAGCTTAGCTACGCGTTGAGGTTTTTCGATCATGTCACATACTAACCAATGAACATTTTGTTTCATTGGTACATATTTGAAACCGTCCATCATGCGATGTTTAACTTGCCCTGTATCCATTAATGACTCAGCCATAGCGCCATTATCAATAGCTGTCACCATCATACCACGACGTACTAATTGATATGTCCAACCACCAGGAGCAGCGCCTAAATCAACGGCTTTAAGACCTGATGTTAAACGTTCGTCCCATTCATCGCGAGGTACAAAGTGAAGAAAAGCTTCATCTAATTTTAATGTTGAACGGCTCGGTGAAGCGCTTGGAAACTTCAACCTTGGAATACCCATAGTATAAACAGAGCTATTATCGGCTAACGAAAAACCAAAAATAGCTTCTTTACCACTTAGAAAAAGACCATGTAAGATAGCGCCATCGTTATCACCTTTTTCCATAAGAATTTTATTCTTACGTAATGCCTGGCGTAGCGGTACAGACAGCTTACGACAGAATTTCGAAAGTTCTTTACCTTCGTTTGTGTCAAGCATTTCCATCCGTAAATCAGCATATTGCCATTCGGTACCTAAAACTTCGGTAATAGCTTCAACACGATTGTAATCAGGTAAGTCAATTTTATCTGTTACGGTAACAAACCAATCGCGAGCGAATATCAGGCGGCGCAATGGGATTTTTTCCATTAAAACTTCACCGTCTTGAGGATTGTTTAAATGAAAATAGACTAAACCTTCGTTTTTAGTTAGCTGTAAATAGCCAAACACTTCATTCCACGCGGCTTTTTCTTGAATTTCTGCACCACACTCTTTTTCAAAGCCTGGGCGACAATATAATATAATAGAGGTCATAACTAATTTACCTACAAACGATCTTGGTCTGTGTTTAAAGTACACAGAGTACTATTAATTCCCGCCCAGCTGATACACAACCAACCCAGCGCAAATGATATACCACCAAAGGGAACTATTTTTCCAATAACAGTAAAATCAAAAAATGTTTTTATATACAAAACACCACTAAAAAATAAAATCCCGGCTATAAAAAAGCTTGCTGATAAATATAAAAGATTAATAACTTTAGCCGCATGACGCTTACTCATTAGAACTTGCAACCAAATGGCCACAGTAAGTAGTGCTATAGTATGAAAAAATTGATATTGCAATGCATTGGCAAGGCGTGATTGTACTTCATTTGGTAAATTTGCCCCAGCATGAGCAAACCAAGCGCCGAATAATACAGAAAAACAGCCACTGATACCAATAAATATCATAATGGCGGTCAAGTAATTTCTATAAACACAACTATATTTCATCTGGGTTATGCTCATCAATAAATTTAACCATTTCATTAACCGCCGATTGTATATGTTGAGCATGGGTAAAACCTGACTTTACTCGTGGTTTCAAATTATGATCCCCATCGGTAAAAAATATACAGTGACAACGCTCTGAAAATTCATATTGTGCAATTTCTTCTTGGCTACCTAACGCATCTCGAGTGCCCTGTAAAATTAATATAGGCATTTGTGTTTCTTGCAAAGGTGCCAACCTTAATTTTTCAGGTTTTTTCTGTGGATGAAACGGGTAACCTAAACACATTACCCCTAAAAACTTAGCTGTTTTATCTCCAGCCAATGTCGCAGCGACACGTCCACCCATTGATTTCCCCGCGATAAAAAGGGGTAAATCACTATCTAACCCGTCAATAACGGTGGAAAAACATTCCAGTAATTTTGGCATTCTATCGGGTGGTCTACGATTACCTTGCGCCAAGCGAACATCCATATACGAAAAGTTAAATCTCAATACATTGATATTTTTTTGGTTTAAAGCAAGACTGACTTGTTCCATAAATTCATGACTTTTATCGGCACCCGCACCATGAGCAAAAACAACCAAAGCTTTAGGCTTTGCTACGGTACTAATAATAGTTGAAATATCAGGAGTAAGATTAATCATCTTATTGGTCATTTAATTCTTCTTGGTCTTGGGCAACAGTATCAAGCACCCATTCACGAAATGCTGCAATTTTACCTAAATCAACTTGTCGGTCTCGACACACGACGTAGTAGGCATTTTTACTTTCTAAAACATCTTCAAAGGGACATATAAGCCTACCTGCATCAATATCAGGTTTCGCCAGGAAACTATGAGCTAATGCGACACCTTGCCCATGCATTGCCGCCTGAACAACCATAGCGGAATGACTGAATATGGGTCCATGATTGACATTGGTTGCTTTAACGTTTACTTGTTTGAACCATCGTTTCCAGTCACGGCGAGAAGTATCATGCAATAAAGTATGGTTGATCAGATCTTCGACTTTATCGAGTGGCTTTTTACCTTGCAACAATAAAGGTGAACAAACAGGAATAAGATATTCTTTTTGTAATTGTTCTGCATCAATATCGGCCCAATGGCCGCGACCAAAATATATCGCTACATCAACATCACCCGTCAATGAATTCTCAGGTTGATCTACCGCTTTAATTCGAACATCGATGTCAGGATGTAAAGCATAAAAAGCATTTAATCTCGGCACCAACCACTGAATAGCAAAACTTGGTTGTGTGCTAACAGTTATCGCGCCTTTTTCACCACGGGCAAACAATCGCTCAGTTGCTTCGTTAATGGCATTAAAGACATCTTTAATATCAAGATAGTAGGCTTGACCTTCTTCAGAAAGCAACAAAGCACGATTTTTACGCATAAATAACTTTATGCCTAAAAAATCTTCAAGCGATTTTATTTGATGACTGATAGCCGCTTGAGTGACGAATAATTCTTCAGCAGCGCGAGTAAAACTCAACTGTCTTGCTGATGCCTCAAATGCTCTCAAAGCGTTTAGTGGCGGAAGCCTGTTAGACAAAATTCACCTTTAATTATAACTTTTACATGGAATAGCATTCAAAATAAATGCATAAATAAGCAACAATGATAAATAACTATTATTCATTAGTTTTTCTAATGATAAACATTATAAATTGTCATTTCAAAAGTTACCAGAGTTAACGTAGAATTCGTTTCATAGATGAAGGACTTCATCTTTATCCCAAACATATTGGGCTAGCTATTGAATGTGATTCCCAACCCATATTCAAGAATTAAGTAAGAAAAGGTCCCAGAACATCTATATGGATATAACGTTTAATTTAAGGGTGACCCTATGAAATTTTTTAATAAAGTAGCAATATTAACAGTAGCAGCAACCATGATGGTAGCACAAGTTCAAGCCATAGAATTGGTAGAAGTAGAAACAGTCGCTGAATTTTCAATAACATTAGCGGCTGAAAAAAGTCTCGCTGATTCAATGAAATTGAGTACCTTTAGCACCATGTTAGCAACAGCTGATATTAACGTGCCAGTGACACAAATAAGCGATAAAGAAGTAAAGTCTACGCGTGACTTTGAAAAGTCACTATTGATTGCTGAGTAAGCGCTTATCTTAATTATAGGTATACTTTAAAAGCTTTTACGGAAGTTTCTCTAGAACTTCTCTAAAGTGGATAATTAAATAATAACCTATAATAACCCAGCGAAAAGAAACAAAAAAGGATGCCATTAGCATCCTTTTTTAGATCTTATTCACTCAAAACGCATGCGTTAACTTGGAAATATACGATTATTTTGCCAAAGTTTACTAAAGATAGAATCAACAGACATTGATGCCGCTTTTGAAAACTTTTCCGCTAAGGTTTTTTTCATTACGTATCTTAAAGCAATAATTTTGTGCGACTTACTTCGAGACTGAAGGAAATCATCACTGGTTTGAATTTCATCAACTAAACCAAGCTCTTTCGCGGTACTGCCAAACCAATGTTCGCCTGTTGCTACTTTATCAATATCTAAACTTGGACGACGTTCGCGAACAAAGTCTTTAAAGAGTAAGTGAGTTTCTTCTAATTCTTCAGAAAACTTTTCACGACCTTTATCGGTATTTTCACCAAACATAGTCACTGTACGTTTGAACTCGCCGGCAGTAAATTGTTCGTAGTCAATATCGTTTTTCTTGAGCAATTTATGAAAGTTAGGAACTTGCGCAATAACACCGATTGAGCCAACAATTGCAAACGGTGCAGAGATAATATGATTGGCAACACATGCCATCATATAGCCACCACTTGCCGCAACCTTATCAACTGATGCAGTTAACGGGATATTATGCTGACGAAGTCTGTCAAGTTGTGAAGCTGCTAAGCCATAACCGTGAACCATGCCACCACCGCTTTCTAAACGTAAAAACACTTCATCTTCAGGGGTTGCAACCGTTAGTATTGCTGATATTTCTTCACGTAGTGCACTCACTTCTCTTGCGTCAATGCTACCATTAAAATCAACAACAAAAATCCTAGCTTCAGCTTTAACTATAGTACCTTCATTGTCGGCTGATAATTTTGCTGCTTTCTTATCGGCTTTAGCTTTTTCTTTCGCTGCTTTCTTATCTTTCTTATCTTTTTCTTTTAATTCTTCTTTTGATAAGAGGTAATGAATAATATCTTCTTCAACATCGATAAACTCTTCAGATAAGTCATTAAGCTCTAACTCACCTTTTTTACCGGCGGGTTTCATCGCTGAAGAAGCAATAACCGTGACAATTGCGACAATCGCAATAACTAAGGTGATCGCTTTAGCTAAAAACAACCCGTACTCATACAAAAATTCCAATACATTCTCCTGTTATTAACCTCATATGTCTAAATCGTTTATTGACTTGAGGCTAATATTTAAATTTATCTATTAGCTATATGGGGCATATTGCAAATAAATAAAGTTAATAAGTTAAAAAGGCAATAAAAAGGCAATAAAAAACCCTCCTAAGAGGGTTTTTTTAGTTGTTGCTAAAGTTATTTAACAACACCTGTATCTGTTACTTGAATTAATTGTCCCATAGTCGCAAAGAATACGGCTACTTGAGATTGCATCTCTTGTGTTGCTCTAGCACTTAACGCAGCATCAGGTGAAGCAGCATTAGCACGAGGGTCAAGTATTGAACTATGATGACCATGAACAAATCTTACCACACCAGAGCCAGCAGTAGTTTCACTAACAGCTTCCAAGCCTAATAAAGCAATAGCAGGTTCTGTGCCACCCATAGGTGTAAACGGTGCTCTGTTAGTCACTGTTTGGTCTGAAAGGTTGTCTGCGCCGTCGCCAACAACTTCAATGAAGTGTGTAGGTGTTTGTGTTGCAGCTAATGCTTGTACATAAGCAATAGGGTCACCAGAATCAGTAACGGTTTGCGCCGCAAATGTGAACTGCGCGAAACCAGCATTTAGTGTTGCTTTTTGCTCAATAGATAAACCATCATAGAAAGCAAAATAGAAAGCACTTAGTTCGGCTTGAGTATAATCAGCAGGTAATGTTGCTGCAACTGCTGCGGCAAAGTCAGGCGATAACTGCATGGTTAAATTAGATTTAGCCAAGCCTTCAAATGCTGGAGAGTCTAAACCAAAGTTAGCTAACATTAAACCTGGCATAGCTAAAGAGGTACTAGCAATTTTGAATAATCCATCAATTTGTGGATTTAGTTCGGTATTTGCTAAACCAACAGCATTCATACCATATATACCACCTAATGAATGTCCTAGAAGGTGTACTTTACTGCTATCAATTTTAATTGGGTTACCATCGCTGTCAGCACCACCTAAAAAGTTCATGCCTAAACGCAAACCTAATAAATCAGCAGTACTTTGACGAGTATTATCACGCATACTCAGCATGCTACCCAAATTAACATAGTGTAATGTAGACACAGTACTGGTATTAATTTCATCAGTACCGTCACCGTCTAAATCAAAACCACGGCTACCATGCAATGGCTGATCAATTGCAACAGTTGCTATTCCAAATAAAGATAATATGCCAGTGATTGGCAACATTTGCTCTTTGGTTGAGGTAATGCCATGCACTAATATTGCTACTGGCCAACCGTTAGCAGGTTCTACTAATGGCTCTAAATCCATACTTGCACGCACTGGGTTAGCCCAAGCTAAATCAGGAGTAGTCATTTGCACATCAATCGGCATCATGACGCTTGTTGCTGGGATAGGGTTAAACTTAGTTAAATTACGTTCAGTATCAAGAGTGGCTAATCCTGGATTTTCGCTTGAGCTTAAATCACGTAAACCAAAATTCATACAAAAACCATCATTTGCATCTAACGCATCAGCAGGGATCGCCGCTGGGTTTGCTGCTGCTAAGCCAGCAAGTGTAGCGCCAGAATCACAACGTGCACGCCACCAGTCATTAACAGGAGCTAATGGGTTTTCAGCAGAAGGTACACCTGAGTAATAAGGAAGTGTAATTGAACCACGAATATAGTTTGCTGCTGAATATAATGGGATCAAACTTTCTGGAATTAAACCCGTTAATACGTTTGCAACTGAAATACCGGTATCGGCTACGCCAATTGCTGGGATTCCTTGTTGAGCATTAGCAACCATTTGAGGTACGCCAGCAGCCATCAAAGACTTAACCGTGCTTAATACACGCGTCGTTGATTGTGTTGTCATTGCAGCGGTATAAACAATAGTATCACTGCTAACCCCTGCTGCGACTACAGCAGCCTCATAACTATTAATTGCAGCTTGCAAACCTAATTGCGATGCATTGCCTAGTGGCAAAGTATTAATATCTTGACGTGCTAATTCATAGGTAGTTGAACCCGCAATAGCTTTACCATTGTTATCACGAAGATTGTTCGTCATTACCATAACATAGGTCGTTTCTGCTTTAAGCGGTTGAATCGGAATAAATAAAACATTATCGCCAGATTTTTGCGTAACAAAATCTTGCATGAACACAAGTTCACCAACAACTTTACAGGCAAGGCCACGAGTTACAGCAGTACAATCACTGTCATTCGCATCACCACCCATAATTGTTTCGAAGACTCTTACCGACGCAGGTTCAGAGGCACTAGCGGCATCTAAAGATGTACCCGCTGGGAATTCAATTCCAAGAGGAAAAGGCTGAGAAATAGACCAACCGTCCAGTGCACTAATGGCTACAAAAGGGTCTGAACCATCAGTTGGATCTGCAACAGGAATTTCTAACGTACCGTCAACGGTACCAGAAAAAATCAAGTCATTCGGAATAGAAAGTCCGGCAGCACCCGCACTTGGATTAAATTTAACACGAGCGGTTGGTGTTACGGCACTGCCGTTTTCAACCACTTCATTTTGAACATCTTTAATTGATTCATCATCACATGCCGTTAGTCCAAGAACACTGGCAATAGCAACACTAAGTACGAGCTTTTTCATTTTATCTCCCCACAGACGAGCTTTATATTATTTAGCTTTTTATGCTTTTATTTTTTATTTATCTGTAATTTCGTGAAGCGTAGCTCACAAAACTAACTTGTTCGACCAGTTAAACTTACCGTAAGAACTGCCTAAGTGCTAGCGGTTTCTTCTTTTATTATAACTTTAACTAACATTTTAGCTAAAATTTTTAAATATTACTCGTCAGTCAATAGGTCAAAGTAGTAGAATTACTGCCTTATTTACCTTCAAATAATTTGTATTGATACTATGTTTAATTACCAAATAACAGCAAATTCTTTAGCCAATAAAATAATTTTAGTTACCGGCGCAGGCGATGGTATTGGTCGCCAAGCGGCATTAACCTATGCTGAATTAGGTGCTACGGTTATTTTATTAGGAAAAACAACCGCTAAATTAGAGTCAGTTTACGACGAAATCATCGCACAAGGTTCCGCTGAACCTGCCATTATCCCCCTTGATTTAAAGGGTGCGACCAAACAGCACTACATAGATATGACCGCGACCATTGTTAATCAATTTGGTAAACTTGATGGCGCGTTACTCAATGCCTCAATGCTAGGTGAGTTAACACCTTACACGCAGATACATCAACAAATTTGGCAAGATGTAATGCAAGTTAATGTCACGGCTCAGCATCTAATGGCTCAAGCGTTAATCCCTGCATTACTGCTCAGTGATCATGCGTCATTGGTCTTTACCACCTCTGGTGTTGGTAATAGTGGTAAAGCTTATTGGGGGGCATACAGCGTTTCAAAGTTTGCAACAGAAGGGTTAATGCAAGTTATTGCTGACGAATACGAAAATACCACGTTACGTGTAAATGCGATAAACCCAGGCGCAACACGCACTAATATGCGTAACACTGCCTACCCAGCAGAACATGAAAACGATTCAGCAAAACCGGTAGATATAATGCCAGCCTATGTGTATTTAATGACGAGTGATAGTTTGGCTGTTAATGGCCAACGAGTTAACGCGCAAAAAGCAAAATAAGCAGCTAAAAAAAAGGCTGTAAGAATAAACTTACAGCCTTTATGTTTTATCAATTAAGAATTATCGTAATTCTCTTCTTAAAATTTTACCTACGTTGCTTTTGGGTAAGTCATCTCGAAACTCAACATACTTCGGTACTTTATAACTGGTTAAATTGGCGCGACAATGTTTAATCAGATCTTTTTCCGTTAATGTTTTATCCTTAAGCACAACAAATACCTTGACCGCTTCACCTGTTGCGTCATTATCTATACCAATAGCAGCGACTTCTAATACACCTTCATGCATCATGACCACTTCTTCAATTTCATTAGGATAAACATTGAAGCCTGAAACGATAATCATATCTTTTTTACGGTCAACAATTTTAAAGAAACCTTTATCATCCATAAGAGCTACATCGCCTGTCGCCAGCCAACCTTCTTTTAGAATTTCAGCCGTGTCCGCTTCGCGCTGATAATATCCTTTCATGACTTGTGGACCTTTTACCCACATCTCACCTGGTTCACCAATCTCAGCATCACTACCATCATCTTTAATGATGCGTATATCTGTCGATGACGCCGGTAAACCAATGTTGCCACTATAGCTTTTTTGATCATAAGGACATAATGTTACTAAGGGTGCACACTCAGTTAAGCCATAGCCCTCTAATAAACGTGTGCCTGTGACACGCTCCCATGCCTCACCAACAGAACGTTGCACTGCCATACCGCCGCCAAGCGACATTTTCAATGTACTAAAATCAAGGTCTTTAAAACCAGGAGTATTTAATAAGCCATTGAATAAAGTGTTAACGCCAGTAATTGCGGTAAAAGGATATTTAGCCAGCTCTTTTACAAAACCAGGCATATCACGAGGGTTGGTGATCAATAAGTTGGTACCACCTAACGTTAAAAAGGTTAGGCAGTTAGCCGTTAATGCGAAGATATGATAAAGCGGTAATGCGGTGACCACGAGTTCTTTGCCATCTTCCATCAAAGGCTTTATTGCGGCTTTTGCTTGTAATAAGTTCGCAATCATATTGCGATGGGTCAGCATAGCCCCTTTTGAAACACCTGTTGTACCACCGGTATATTGCAAGAACGCAAGATCTTCACCACAAAGTTCTACTGGCGTGTAAGCTTTGAGCATCCCCTGAGAGACAACTTTATTAAATCTAATGGTGTTTGATAATTTAAAGGCTGGTACCATTTTTTTAACATATTTGACCACACAATTAACTAGCGCACCTTTTACAGTACCCAGTCGGTCGCCTAATGAAGTAAGAATGACATGTTCAACTGAGGTATTATCAATGACTTTTTCTAAGGTACTAGCAAAGTTTTCAATGATTAACATTGCCTTAGTGCCTGAATCTTTCAATTGATGCTCGAGTTCACGGGCCGTGTATAGCGGGTTAACATTAACCACGGTCAAACCAGCAAGTAAAGCACCAAACAATGCAATAGGATACTGCAAACAATTAGGTACCATAATGGCAAACTTATCGCCCTTAACTAAACCTAAATCATTTTGTAAATAAGCAGCAAACGCTTTTGATTGTATCTCTAGATCTCGGTAATTGATTTCTGCGCCCATATTAATAAAGGCAGTGCGTTCGGCATAAATATCAACGTATTTATTGAACATATCAGATAACGAGGAGTACTTATCTGCATCGATTTCAAATGGGACACCGGGTGGATAACTTTTTTCAAGCCAAATTTTTTGCGTTTGTTGCACTTTGCGACTCCTCTAATAATAGCTTAACTGTAGACGATTATTGGTTTTACTCGATTAATACTTTTATATTTTACGTATTATTTTTTAATCGATATCGTCATTTTACTCTATATGAATGAATTTTTATTTTTTAAAACGGATGTTTGAATTTTCTTTTTACGTGATTACTGGTCTGATGTCTATAAATTTTAGCCACGTTTACCGTTTTCTCTTTATAAACGGTAACATTTAGAAAAAATCAGCCAATAAACTCTAAAATATGTCTACTAGTCTGCTCAGGTTCAGCCATATGGAAGTGATGTCCCCCAATTAATTTATAGCTGATAAAGTTATCAAACAATGGACCAAATTCTTTCAAACCAGTTTGTACAAATGACAAGCCTTTGTCACCATAAATTAATTGCACAGGAATTGTAATATCTTCAATAAACTGTTTTGCTTGCGCCAACGTCAGCCGATACGGCGATGTATTCCTTAAACGACGGTCAGTTCGCCAAATAAAGCCATTACCATCTTCAATAATCCCCCGTTCAACCAATAATTTTGCTTGTTGAAAGTTTAAATCAGACACTTGTACTCTAGCCTTAATTGCAGAATCTAAACTGGGGTGAAATTTTTTCTTTTTTGCTGAAGGCGATAATTGTTGATTGCACGTTAAACGACTTAACAGCCCCTTACGTAAATGCTCGGTCGCTTCCTCAGCTTCACCACTAATAAAGCCAATTGAATCAAGTAAGGTTAATGACTTAACCTTTTCAGGAAAAGCGGCTGAGAATGCTGATGAAATCATTCCACCCATTGAATGGGCAACTATATCAACTTTCTGCCAGTGATTTACTTCCCACAGCAATAACAAATCATAAACGTAATCGATAAAATGATAATGGGCATCGGCACTTCTGTGGGACGATAAGCCATGCCCCGGCCAATCTATGGCGATAACACGCTTACCTTTAAAGTAAGGTAACATAGGTAAAAAACTAGCCGCGTTATCTAACCAACCATGTAGACACAAGACTAGCTCGTCGTTTTTGTCACCACAAGCTAGACCTGTCAGGGTGAGTTCACCTAAGTTAAAACTCACCTCTTCGACGTTATCGGGGATACGCAAGGTGACTATTTCTTTTTAACAGGCGCTGGTGCTTTTCTCACTACAACTCTTCTTGGATAATTGGAATAGCGAGGCTGCCAGAAAGAAGGAGACGACCAAAATGGATTATGGATAACGCGCACATCGACTTGCTTTTTTTCTTTCCACAAGTGTATTTTTGTCGCGGTTAGGACCGGATAATTATATTCGTGCTCGCCAATTTTCCCTTCTTCTGAAGCGGCGACAGTGCCTAATGCGGTTATACTGCGACCTTCTTTATAAATAACGGGATCGAGTAGACCTGAAAAATAAACACGAAATCGTCCCAACGTTTCATTACCTTGCTTGGGTATCGCTGATGACTTTAACGGAAAGTGAACAATTTCTAACATACTATTGTTCGCATTATTGGTTACTTTTGCGATAACGCCACCCCAGCGAGCCGCATTTCCTTGTTCTGTATTAGCATTATCTCGAACAACGACAAAGTCTGTTAATACTGTATTATCAGGTACCTGCAATGCTTCTGGAACTGATGAACAGCCACTTATAAATATTGCACTTACCCATAAGGGTAGCATTAAGATTATATTACGTTTTTTCATCATATTTACCTTTTCTAGATATATTCGCTAACCAAACAATACCACCAACACCAATACTAAACCATATAACGACCCATAAAAATTCAGGTATGCCAGTCAGTTGTGCTAATGCAGCACCATCGCCAAAGTTTCGTCCATCAACCAAGTACCAAGGACTTTTTACACTGTTAAGTAAAATAATTGCCCCTGTTATTTGCAAACTTGTCTGTAAGTAACTTAATTTTTTATATTTAAATTTCAATAAAACGAGTGCTAACAAAACACTAATAATAATTAGCGTTAAAATATCTCTCGCCCAAAAAATCAAAGTGGTTAGTAACAATAATGCGATAATACCACTTAGTATTTGTGCTGCCCGTTGGTGCATACTCGCGATAAAGTAAATCCCTATTCCCCATAACGCCGCGCCAGCATAACCCATAAAGCTAATAAAAAAATTCATTCCTCCACGAGTTGTGCATAGCCCTGCCCCATTAGAAAACAATTGAATTTGTACGATAGTCCCCCCGGTAAAGAGCGCAGCTAGGCCATGGCTGATTTCATGAAAATAACTTTCAAGCCATTTGAAGGGTATTGAAACAATGGGGATTTGGCTAATAATTAATGCGGTAATCAATATTAACCAAAAGTGATATTTTTTCAAAAAGGACGAAGACTTACTATTCATGGATTATTTTTCATTATGATAAAAGAAGAATATGTGACAAAACGCGGCTAGTGTTAATTAGACAAGTAAGTCGATACCAAATACCTGCTGAATATTTTCACGTTGAGCAATATTATCTACTGAAGAATATGCTGCAATTGCGGTTTGGTTTTGCTTTGATGGGCTGTCATAACTTGCTTGGCTATTATTTTTATTGCCGACTTGCTGGTTAGTTTGGCCTGAAAAAGAAATATTACTTGCTGAAACGGTTTGTGATGCACTTGAGTTGAGTTGTGCTTGCTGATTCTCAAATTGAGCTTGTTCGACTAAAGCAAGTGCTTGCTCATCGATATCAAAACGTGCAACTTGACTCGCTTGTTGGTCTTGCTCTTGGGTTTGTTGCGTGCTGTCTTTGTTGGTTTTTTCAGCTTGCCCTGTACTTTGCTCAATTTGTTGGACACGAAAGCGATCACGTTGCTCAGCAACCTGATTTTGATTATCAACCGACAACGATGCGCTTGATTGGGGCGTGTACGAACTCGTACTATTTATTTGCATAGTTTAAATTTACCAAAGTTTTGCCAAATTACAAAACTTTTTGTATTTTCACTTAAATAAAATCGATTACCTACCCGGTAGCTTTTTCCATGAAACAGTATCACGTACATAAACCGGTTGAGCGTTTTCAGCACTAACCGCCTTACCTTGAGAAAAGTAATACTGACCAATTTCTAGTAGTTCTTCCGCATTAGGAAAAAGTATCTCTGGTGTTCCCGCATTAATTTTTAAAGGCTCAAGTTCATTTTGATAAGCGTCCCAGCCAGTTCCTACACCATAGACCTGCTGATTTTCAGTTAAAGACTCATTCAAATACTCAGCTAATTTTTCAGGTGCTAATACGGTATCTTGCAGCGCAGCTTCCATAATACCTTGCTCATTTAATCGATAATAGCCCGCATAAACCTCTGACATACGAGCATCAATCGTTGCAATAACCTCTACTTGCTGGTGCCGACTGTAAGCTTGTTGAGCCATAGCCTGCAGGGTTGATACCCCTACAACTTTTAAATCAGCAGCAAAAGCTAAGCCTTGTGCGACGCCAACGCCAATTCGAACGCCGGTAAAACTTCCCGGTCCTTGTCCAAAAATAAGCCCATCTAATTGTGCTAACGTTATATCGGCTTTTTTAAGTAAGCGGTCAATCATCGGCAGTAACACTAAGCTATGCGATTGTGGTGCTAGCTCAAATTCACTGATCGTTTGGTCGTTAAACGTTAATGCTACTGAACATGCTTCCGTTGAAGCGTCTATTGCCAAAAAATTCAAATTATTCTCTCTAATACTTATCATTATTACTATTTAAATTAACTATTACTCTGATAGTGAAGTAAGAAATTCACTCGCTTGCTCAATATCTCGACTGCGTTTCATCATAGGTAAACTTTTTAAAAAAACTTCGCCATAAGGACGATTCACTAATCTATCATCACATATTACCATGACACCTTGGTCGGTAACATCTCGAATTAAACGACCAACGCCTTGTTTTAATGCAATAACAGCTTGTGGTAATTGGATTTCAGCAAAAGGATCACCTCCGCGCCGTCGAACATCTTCACAGCGCGCCTGCAACATCGGGTCATCGGGTGAAGCGAAAGGAAGTTTATCTATAATGACACAAGTTAATTTGTCACCTCTAACATCAACTCCTTCCCAAAAACTGGCGGTTGCTAATAAAATCGCTTGTGGGTTGTCAATAAAAGCGGCTAACAAAAGTCCTTTACTCATTCGCCCTTGCACTAATAAGGGTGATTCAATCTTTTCCGCTAAAATATCTGCAACTTGGTTTAACATCCGATAGCTAGTGAATAATAAAAAGCAAGCTCCTTTACTTGCTGTTATTAACGGTATCGCTAATTCAGCGAGTGCTAGTGCTCGACTATGGTGCTGAGCAGCAGGTAAATAGCGCGGTACAATTAGCTGTGACTGCGATTGATAATCAAACGGGCTATCAACAAGTAAGGTCGCTGCTTTCGTTTTCGCTATATTTAAACCTAATTGCTGAGAAAAGTGATCAAAGCCACCATTTACCGCCAACGTAGCTGAGGTAAAAACCCAACCCGCTTCAGACTTAGCAATATAATCACTGAATTTGTCGGCGACACTCAATGGTGTTAAATGTAAGACCACATGCCGCCGTGTTGTTTCATACCAAAAGCTCATACCATCGATATCAACGTTTGCCATAATGTCGTATTTCGCGAGTATGTCCACGGCACGATCGTAGCAATTATCAATGGCTTCATTACGAGAAATGCATAACTTGATCACTTGATAGAGAAAGTCTAAATCTGTTTTTAGTGCAGCAAAGGCCTGTTGAAACCTTGGCTGGGCATATTTTTCTCGCCAGTTGCCTCGTTCAGGATCATGAAAAAAGAGTAAACGAAATTCTTGCGCCGCTTTTTGGCACTTCTCTGCAGCTCTGCCTAATTGTTTCACATCGGTTAAGGTTGTTTTGTATATTTGAATAACATCAGAACATAAATCGAGAATTTGTTTAGTAGAAAAAGCGTCACCAAAGTATTCACTGGCGATATCAGGTATTTGATGGGCTTCGTCAAAAATCACCACATCTGCTTTGGGAATAAGTTCACCAAATCCAGTGTCTTTTAAGGCCATATCAGCAAAAAACAAATGGTGGTTAACAACCAAAACATCCGCATCAATTGCTTTTTTTCGAGCTTGCACTAAGTAACAGTCGTCAAAGTTAGGACAATCTTTTGCCAAGCAATTATCTGTGGTACTGGTAACAAAAGGAAAAATGCCAGAATCTTCAGCGACATCGACTATTTCGCCAATATCACCACTGCGAGTCGACGTTGCCCAGGTACGAATTTTGACAAAATCTGTCAACATTGCCGCATCTAGCTGACCACGCTCTTTTACATAAAGTTCAAGGCGATATATACACAGATAATTGGCCCGCCCTTTTAATAGAGCAATCTGCGTATTCGTTGCCATAGCATTACGAATAAGCGGTATATCTTTATGAAACAACTGTTCTTGTAAGTTTTTAGTGCCGGTAGAAATAATGACTTTTTTTTCAGAGAGTAAAGATGGGATCAAGTAAGCAAAGGTTTTTCCTGTTCCTGTGCCCGCTTCTACAATTAAGCAACTCTTTTGTGAGATGGCGCGTTCAACATCTATCGCCATATCAATTTGCGCCTGCCTAGGAGAATAGCCGTTAAGTACTTTAGCGAGAATACCTGAGGGTGAAAATGCTTGTTCAACTAGGGTCATAGAAAATACTACTGATAAATATTGCCACCAGTATAAAGAATAAAAAGCCAGAGAGAAATATACATTCGATTAATGAGCGAGTTGCCCAGTAAAAAACTTAAACAAAAATATCCAAATGAGTGATATCTTCATCAGGTTCATCATGACTTTTCTTAGGGTGAGTCAGTTCATCTTTATGAGTGATCACGTTATCGGTGTCATCATGGGTGTTATCCACAATAGTATCGGCAATCACAGCAGACGTTGATTGATGCTTCTTTTTATTTTGCTGATGGTCTTTTTGATCAGAATCTTTTTTAGCTAAAACAACGTAATGCTCATGATTTTCAAGATGATCCAAATCATCAGTCAGCTCGTTAATTGCAGCTTCTTTAGTCAGTGGTTTCACACGCAGACGTTCAGGTTTAATCGGCACCGATACAACACGTGTTAATACGGTGGTAAAAATATCCATCAGTTATAGGTCCTTTTATTAAACTCTTAACTTAAGTATCGACCATTTTACTTAAGTATCGACTATTTTAGACAATTCTTTATTACCTTATGCGATTATTTTATAAGAAGTGTTTATTTATTACTTGCTCATTATAAAAATAATCAGTACTGTAAAAGCCATGAGAGAATAATCGTCACGAAATAAATTTTTCGTCAGATTATTTAACCCATTTAACGTGTAAAGTGAATGACACTTACTCGTTAAATAACAAAACAAACTATGAGTACAATATGAATATTAACCTAAGCACATTACATCACCATATCGATTAGCTGCTCAGGTTTATTCGCTGAGGGGCTTTGACCTTTCGGCGAGTTGTATAACTCAGATTTAACCCCCGAAAGAGTCTATCTCTCTCGGGGGTTTTTCGCATTTTATAGGCCTTGAAATTGTATATACACGTACTAGAATTTTGGCCAACGCTTTATTAAAGGAAATACAAACATGACTACAGAAACTCGCTTACGCATCGCTATGCAAAAATCAGGTCGTTTAAGTGACGACACTCAAGCCTTACTCAAACGTTGTGGTTTAACACTCAATGTTACTGATCGACGTTTGTTAGCACATGTTGCTAATATGCCTATCGATATAATGCGCGTACGTAGCTCAGATATCCCAGGCTTAGTGATGGACGGGGTTTGTGACTTAGGTATTGTTGGTGACAACACCCTAGAAGAAGCAGCATTAGAACGTGAATTGATGGGGCAAAAGTCTCAATACATTCGAACTTCACAGCTTAATTTTGGTGGTTGTCGATTATCTATTGCGATGCCTGAAGGCTTTGATTATCAGGGCGTCAAAAGTTTAGACGGCTTACGTTTTGCAACGACTTATCCTCAACTACTCAATCGTTATGCTAAAGAAAAAGGCATCAATGTTGATTTTTGTTTATTAAAAGGCTCTGTTGAAGTTGCTCCGCGAGTAGGTTTATCTGACGGTATTTGTGATTTAGTTTCAACCGGCGCTACACTAGAAGCCAATGGTTTAGTTGAAGTAGAAGAGATTTTTAAATCTAAAGCATCGCTTATTCAAACAGCGAGTACTTTGTGTAGTGAAAAACAAAGTATTCTTGATACCTTATTGCCACGCATCCAAGGTGTTATGAAAGCAAAAGAAAGCAAATACATTATGTTGCATGCGCCAAAAGATAAAATTGCCGAAGTAAGTGCCTTAATGCCTGGTAAAGAAACGCCAACAATCTTACCTTTAGCGGGTCGCGATGATTTAGTTGCTGTTCATGTTGTTGCTACCGAAACGTTTTTTTGGGAAACAATGGAAAAACTCAATGCACTCGGTTGTAACTCTATATTAGTTATGCCAATTGAAAAAATGATGGGCTAATGCGCGTCATCTTTGGGATTGCATCGCCACGGCTGTGATCCCAAAAATCTAGGGTACCTTTCACGGTAAGTAAAGTATTAAGGTTAAAAGTAATGATAAATAAAATGATCGATTGGCAAGCATTATCAAAAAGAGAGCAACAAACAGCACTTGCTCGACCCGCGATAAGTGAGAGTGGTTTACTTTCACAGCAAGTTGAAAACATATTAAATAACGTGAAACGAAATGGTGACAAAGCGCTTTATGAATTAACGGAAAAATTTGATGGTGTAAAACTAACCACATTAACCGTTACTGATGAACAAATAACCGCAGCCAGAGCAGCATTGTCGACTAAAAGATTAAAAGCCATTGAAACGGCTTATGGTCAGATCAGGCGCTTTCACCAAGCACAAATATGTGACGACATTACTGTAGAAACATCCCCAGGCGTTCGTTGTACCTTAAAAACTGAAGCAATCGAAAGTGTTGGTTTATATATTCCGGCAGGCTCTGCACCTTTGCCATCGACGGTACTAATGCTTGGTGTACCTTCACAGTTAGCCCAATGTCCGCGTACTGTTTTAGTTTGCCCTCCCGATATCAATGGTAACCTTGCTGACGAAATTCTAGTGGCCGCAAAATTATGTGAAATTGATGAAATTTACACAGTCGGTGGCGCGCATGGTTGTGCAGCAATGGCTTTTGGCACAGAAACAATAAAACCGGTCAATAAAATATTTGGGCCAGGTAATAAATACGTTACCGAAGCCAAAAAGCAACTTGCTCAACAAGTGAATGGTTTTGCCATTGATATGCCAGCGGGTCCTTCTGAAGTGTTAATTATTGCCGATGCCAATGCAAAAGCAAACTTTGTCGCAGCTGACTTGCTTTCTCAAGCTGAACACGGACCAGATAGCCAAGTTATCTTATTATCTGACAGTGCCGAATTAATTACTAACGTTCAAAATGAGTTACTCAAACAAGTCGCGGTACTTTCTCGTCGAGAGATAGCAGAACAAGCGCTTACACAAAGTCGTTTGATTTTAGTAAAAAGTTTGTCGCAAGCGGTTGAGGTTTCAAATATTTATGCTCCTGAACATTTAATTATTCAAACCGATAATGCTCAAGAGCTATTAAAAACCTTACGCAACGCAGGTTCAATATTTGTTGGTGAGTACACGCCAGAGTCCGCAGGCGATTACGCCAGTGGTACAAATCATGTTTTACCCACTTATGGTTATTCTAAAGTAATTTCTAGTTTATCATTGGCCGATTTTTCTCGACGATTTACTGTGCAAGAGATCACTAAACAAGGCTTATTAAATATTGCCGAATGTATCACTGAGCTCACCGATGCCGAAGGACTAGACGGCCACAAACGAGCAGTAACCATCAGGTTAGAGGAATAATCATGTCAACAATAGCTGATAAACTTGCCCGTGAGGAACTTGTTGATATGGTGCCATACCAATCAGCAAGGCGACTTTATGCAAGTGGAAGTGACACATCGTCTGCGAATAGTAATAAAATTTGGCTTAATGCCAATGAAGCATCAGGTCCAGGGATATATGCTATAGATAGCAATTGCATTAACCGCTACCCTGATTTTCAACCTGACAACTTAATCAATGCTTATAGTGAATATGCCGGATTGTCCCCTGCTAATATTCTTGCTACACGCGGTGCTGATGAAGGTATTGAACTTATCATACGTACCTTTTGTAAAGCCTATCAAGACAGTATTTTAATTTGTCCACCAACATATGGTATGTATGCGATTAGCGCAGAGAATCACGGCGCAAATATAATTCGCGTACCGCTAGTTGATAACCAACTTAATATTGAGGCTATAAAAGCTCAAGTGGGTAAAGTTAAAGTTGTTTTTTTATGCTCACCAGGTAACCCAACGGGTAATGTATTAACCACAGATTCAATTCGAACCGTACTTGAGATGTTTGGTGATAGCGCAATTGTTGTTGTTGATGAAGCTTATATTGAATTTAGTCCTGAAAATAGTACCGCAAGCTGGTTAAAAGATTACCCGCAATTAGTGATTCTTAGAACGTTATCAAAAGCATTTGCCTTAGCGGGTTTACGCTGTGGCTTTACTTTAGCTAATGCTGATATTATTACTATGCTGAGTAAGGTTATCGCCCCTTACCCTATCTCTGCACCAGTAGCAGACATTGCCAGTAAAGCATTAGCAAAATTAGCGCTTGAACAAGTAAGTATCCGTGTTCAAGAAACGGTGATTTTACGTCGCCAATTATTTGATTGGCTGAAAGACCAAGACTGGTGTGCTAAAGTTTTTAACAGTGATGCAAACTTTATTTTATTTCGCGCCGTAGATACTGACACTAAAAACTTTATTTTCGATTGCCTAAAACAACAAGGTATTTTAATTCGCGACCAATCTGCGCAACAACAATTAGCCGATTGTTTACGTATTAGCATAGGTAGCGAACGTGAATTATCGCTCCTAAAACAAACGATTATTAATGCAGTAAAAGAGATATAAAATGCTCAATACAAAAAAACAAAACATACTATTTATCGACAGAGATGGCACTTTAATTGAAGAACCTGTTTCTGATAAGCAAGTAGATACACTTGAAAAATTGGTTTTTGAGCCTGACGTTATTCCAGTGTTATTAGCACTACAAAAAAAGGGTTTCCGCTTAGTTATGGTGTCAAACCAAGATGGCTTAGGAACGACTAGTTATCCACAAGCCGACTTTGATTTACCTCATAACAAGATGATGGATATTTTTTCCTCACAAGGCGTTATATTTGACGATGTATTACTTTGTCCGCATTTTGACAATGAAAATTGCAGTTGTCGTAAGCCTAAACTTGGCTTAGTAAGTGATTACTTACAGCAAGGAAAAGTAAACTTCGAAAACTCTTTTGTGATTGGCGATCGTGATACCGATATACAACTTGCTGCTAACATGGGTATTCGCGGTATAAAATATAACAAAGAAAGCTTAAATTGGTTGGCAATTTCAGCACAATTATTGAACCAACAAGAACGTGAAGCTAAAGTTGTTCGTACCACTAAAGAAACCAATATTAACGTTGCGGTTAATTTAGATAAAGTCGGTACGGTAAAAATTAACACCGGATTAGGCTTCTTCGATCACATGCTTGAGCAAATTGCTGCCCATGGTGGTTTTTCATTGGAGGTCAGTGTCGATGGTGATTACCACATTGATGAGCACCACAGCGTTGAAGATACCGCTCTGGCACTTGGTCAAGCACTAAGGAAAGCATTGGGCGACAAACGTGGTATCGGTCGTTTTGGCTTTGTTCTGCCGATGGATGAATGTCGGGCTGAATGTTCTATCGATTTATCGGGTCGTCCGTGGCTTGAATTTGATGCTGATTTTACTGATAACCGAGTAGGCAATATGTCGACGCAAATGGTTTCACACTTTTTCCGTTCACTTGCTGACTCTATGGCTATTACCCTGCACCTTTCAACAACCGAAGGTAATTGCCATCACCAAGTAGAGAGTTTATTTAAAGTGTTTGGTCGAGCATTACGTCAAGCCATTACGGTAAGTGGTGATGTGCTACCTAGCACGAAAGGTACCCTGTGATGTCTGTTGAAAAAACAATGATGAACGTTATTGTTGATACTGGTTGTGCCAATCTTTCTTCGGTTAAGTTTGCTGTAGAACGTTTAGGCTTTCAAGTGACCATCACTGACGATATTGCTCTTATTAAAAATGCCGACAAAGTGATACTGCCAGGTGTTGGCACAGCGAAACATGCTATGGCAAACATTCGCGCTAAAGGACTGGTTGAAACCTTGCAAAACTTAACTCAACCCGTGTTGGGCTTTTGTTTAGGTATGCAGTTAATGTGTGACTCGTCAGTAGAAAGTAGCGATGGCAAAAAAGTTGACTGTTTAGGTATTATTCATACCGATATTATACCGCTCAATGCTGAAAATAATAGATTACCGCATATGGGCTGGAACACATTAACATCTGTTGGCGATCACCCGGTATTTAAAGGCATAAATATAGGTGACTACTTTTACTTTGTTCATAGCTTTGCCGCGCCAATAAGTGAATACACCTTAGCAACTTGTCAATATGGCTCTAGCTTCTCCGCGGTGATTGCCAAAGATAATTTCATTGGCTGCCAGTTCCATCCCGAGCGTTCAAGTAAATTAGGTAGTAAAATTATTAAGAATTTTTTGGAGTTAGCCCTATGATGATCCCAGCAATTGATTTAATCGATGGCCAAGTCGTACGATTATTTCAAGGTGATTACAGCCAAAAAACTAATTACCAATACACAGTGCAAGAGCGCCAACAAGCCTATGCTAAGTCAGGGGCAACCGTAATGCACTTCGTTGATTTAGACGGCGCTAAAGACTCAACAAAGCGTCAACTTGAAACCTTAAAGACCGTAGTCAAACATCCAACGATGACGATTCAAGTCGGTGGTGGAATTCGTTGTGAAGACGATGTTAAACAGCTATTGGCATTAGGTGCAGACCGTGTAGTCATTGGGAGTTTAGCGATTAAACAACCTGAACTTGTGACTCAGTGGTTAAAAACCTATGGATGTGAAAAAATTGTCTTAGCACTAGATATTAAAATTGATGCTGCTGGCAATAAAACACTCCCTACACACGGTTGGATTGAGGACAGTGGCGTTAATTTAGAAGACCTACTTGCTCAATACCAAAACGCTGGCATCAAACACGTACTATGTACTGATATCAGTAAAGACGGTACGTTAACAGGCACCAATGTAGACTTGTATCGCGAGGTTTGTGCAAAATATCCTGACATCCAATGGCAAGCTTCAGGGGGGATTGGCAGCCTTGACGATATTAAGGCTTTAATTCCAACTGGTGTCAGCGGTGTTATTTTAGGTCGTTCGTTACTTGAAGGTAAATTCACACTTGAGGAGGCGATTGCATGCTGGCCAAACGCTTAAGTTATGGGCTTGAAACCGTGAGTTTTTTATTGTCTAAGCAAAGTACAAAGGTTGAAGTTTTATGTTAGCAAAAAGAATAATACCTTGTCTCGATGTACGTGATGGCAAAGTTGTTAAAGGTGTCCAATTTAGAAACCATGAAATTATTGGTGATATTGTACCACTCGCCCAAAAATACGCAGCCGCAGGTGCTGATGAATTAGTTTTTTATGATATTACCGCCAGCTCAGATAATAGAGTGGTTGATAAAAGCTGGGTTAGCCGTATTGCTGAAGTCATCGATATTCCTTTTTGTGTTGCTGGTGGTATAAAAACAGAGCAAGACGCAAAAGAAATCTTAATGATGGGCGCGGATAAAATATCAGTTAACTCCCCTGCTTTGCGTGACCCTAATTTGATTTCTCGTTTGGCTGACGTTTTTGGTCAGCAATGTATTGTTGTCGGCATTGACAGTTTTTATGATAAAGAAACGGGGTTGTATCAAGTTTATCAATTTACTGGAGATGAAAGTCGTACCCAACAAACCAAGTGGACAACCTTTGATTGGATCAAAGAAGTTCAGCAACGTGGTGCAGGTGAAATCGTTTTAAATTGTATGAATCAAGATGGTGTTCGCCAAGGATATGATATTGCGCAATTACAAAAAGCACGTGCGGTGTGTAATGTTCCTTTAATAGCATCAGGCGGTGCGGGTGAAATATCGCATTTCGCTGACGTTTTCAAACAAGCCGATGTAGATGGCGCACTTGCTGCAAGTGTTTTCCATAAAGGTATCATTGAAATAAACCAATTAAAACAAACATTGAAGAATCAAAATATAGAGATAAGATTATGCTAGTTACCCTAGAGAACATTAATGAATTAGCTTGGGCTAAAATGGAAAGCTTAATACCTGCAATTATTCAGCATCAAGATACGGGTGCCGTTTTAATGCAAGGTTATATGAATGAAGCATCCCTCAAAGCAACATTAACAACGGGTAAAGCGACTTTTTTTAGTCGTTCAAAACAAGCACTTTGGGTGAAAGGTGAGACATCAGGAAACTTTCTCAATGTTAGCCAGGTTCTAACCGATTGTGATAACGATAGTTTGTTAATTGCTTGTCGACCTATTGGACCAAGCTGTCATTTAGGAACTGAGTCATGCTTTCCAGAACAAAAATTAACTCAGCAAAACTTCCTTAGCGAATTAGAGCAAGTGATTGCTAGTCGAAAAGGTTGCGATCCTGAAAGCAGTTATACTGCGCACTTATTTTCGCGAGGCACCACTAAAATAGCACAGAAAGTTGGCGAAGAAGGCGTTGAGGTTGCACTTGCTGCGGTTGCTGAAACCAAAGAAGACTTACTCGGTGAATGTGCTGATTTGTTTTACCACACACTCGTCTTACTTCAAGATAAAAACATTGAAGTATCTGAGGTGATGGCGGTACTACAAAAACGACATAACAAGTAAGCTGAGTTAACTTTAAGATAGTTGTTTATAAGGCACTTTATCAACAGCTATCTTTCTTTAATTAAGCGGCTATACTCAATTTTACGTCTAAGGATAAATAATTTAGAAAAAGATTTTTATACGCCCCGACATAGAGTTATTTAACACTCATGATATTAAAAATATTTACAAAATTAATCACTGTTCTTATACCCTTGCTCTTTATACTCTAGCTAACATTATTTAGTCCCCTTACAAAAGCAGAAGATATCTTAATCTTCATTCGTGATGATGTTTACCAAGATTATATGACCTTCTTAAATGGTCAGGATGTGCATACAATTAAAAATTTTTCAGGAAAAAATATCCGCCGCGATGTTGTCGATATGATTATCGCCCAGCAAGCTTTAAAAATAGGTGGTTTTGAACACAGCTTCAAATATGCAACAGGTAAAATTAACTTTAGAAATACTAAGATGTTGGCATCAGGACGCTTACTCATTAGTTTTGACTCTTATTGGCTTGCTGATGCCAAAGCACTTAATGACAGTGTTTATACTTCTGATGCAGTTATCCGACAAGGCGAATACATTGCCGGTATATACACCAGCCCAAGTAATAATGCTGTTTTAGCTATAACAGAACTCGATGACCTGCAAAAATTTACTGCCGTTTCTACGCCAAAATGGCGTACTGACTGGCAAACGTTAAAGTTATTGTATTTAAAAGAGCTGATCCACGAAGATGAGTGGCTAAGCCAAGCTCGCATGGTAAACCTAGGTTGGATAGACTTCTTATTAATGCCTTTTAATTCGACACCCGATCAATCCTTTACAATGGATAAAATTCATTTAGTGCCGGTAAAAGGTGTTGCTATAGAGCTCAAAGACAGTCGCCACTTTGTTATTAGTACAAAACACCCTCACGGAAAAACCGCATTTAAAGCCATTAATATCGGGTTAAAGAAATTACGAAGTCAGCATAGAATTGTACAAGCTTTTACACAAGCCGGTTTTTTTGTAAGCCCTGACAAAGTCAAAATATTAAACCTAAACTAATGTTTGTACTATCTGCATATTATGTCCTACAGCCCTTATTAAACATCATAAAAAATTCAGTAATTCATTATTTTAATTGACATTTACAGAGAAAAGCGTATATTTTTCCAGCAGAAAATGGATGTTAAAAACAGCTAAGGAATAGCAATGTTTAAATACTGGTCAATAAAAAGTTATGGCACAAAATTATTGCCAACACTAGAACGTGATTTTGGGTGCAAAGAATACTATACTGCTGCTGAAATTCGCATAACAATTTTTAAAAATAACTTCTCCCCCACCTACTTACCTTTAGGTTACATACTCTTTCTTGATGAGATTTCTTTAAAAGAAACGATGTATATCGAGTTCCCTCACATAGATGTTAATCAATATCGACAAGAAATTTCAAATTATTTAATCAGTAAAAGTTATCATGGCTACTTACAGGTACTTCACCACTAAATCTAGGTATTATGCCAATATGACTCATTATTTGAGGACGTCTACCGATGAAACTAGCTATTAATCAGTTAGATATTTAATATTTATAATACCTCACTATTAAAGTCAGTAAGCTTATCTTGAGCATTGGCTTTGCTAATAAAGTAAACCTGCTAATTAATAAAATGGGTGTTATTAACTTTACCTAGTAGATAAATCATGAAAAAATAAACTGTTTCCTGATAATCAAAATAGGTAAGGTTTAATGAAAGTAGCTTGGCAAGTGAAGCATTTTAAAGCGCTCAATATCGATGAACTGTATGAAATATTAAAGCTTCGTATTGATGTTTTTGTGGTTGAGCAAACTTGTTTTTATGCTGATATTGATGATGTTGACCGGCACGAGGATACGGTTCACCTCTTTTGTTACCTAGAGGGTAAGATTGCTGGTTACTTGCGTATTTTAGCAAAAGGCCAAAGTTACCGCGACTATATTGCTATTGGCAGAGTTATTGTTGCCAGTCATGCGAGAGGGACAGGTTTAGGTCACCAGTTAATGGCTGAGGCGTTAACCGTTTGTCAGCAATATTTTCCAGATCAACAAATTAAAATATCAGCCCAAGAGCACCTTGAAAGCTTTTATGGCAATCACGGTTTTGAACGTGTTTCTGCTATGTATCTTGAAGATGATATTCCGCACATCGCCATGTTAAAAGTTGATCAATAAATAAGCAGATATTTTAAACCGTTATTACAAGCGTAGCGCTCAAATAAGCATTGCAGTATTCATGCTTATTTGAGTTATATATAACCTCAAAAGAGGGTAGTACTCGCTAAACTGCAGTAATAAATAAGCGGATATTTTCAACGGCTAGAATAAGCATAACAAGGAATAATGATAACATGCCTATTTGACGCTGCTTAGAAACCCCAGTAGTTTTTGAAAGTCCTACGGCGTGCAGAATACGGCCAATAAATAATATCGCACCTAAAGCGTGCAGTACTATCGGGCTTGCCCCGTTAACCTCATAAATACCCAACATTATCAACGCCATAGGAATATACTCAGCAAAGTTACCATGTACACGAATTGCTTTGGCAAGGGGTTGATGACCACCGTCACCAATACCGGCTTTAAACTGTAAACGTAGGCGAATAATATTGATGGCTAAACCAACAAATAAAAGCGCCAACAAACTCGTGTAGAGGCCTGTTATCGATAAACTTACTACCATGAAATTTCTTCTTATATTTATAGATGAGGGAATATAGTTTACGTTTTAAAATTAATTTTGATAGCCTAAAAGGCCATTTTTTTAAGAAAAATTACCCTGTCTATTTTTCACAGCCAATAAAAACAAAAAAATTCGCCGAAGCGAACTTTTTGTTAGGTATTTATAAGCTCGTTATTAGTTACTTGTTAATAAAGGGCTTATAAAATCAACCGAATTAATTTAATTCGTTAGCAAGTAAAGCACTGACTTCTTCTACAGGCTTAGTGCCGTCAATCGTTAAATACGAACATGCACCCGCTTTTGCTTCATCTTGATAGTAAGCCACTAATGGTTTAGTTTGCTCATGGTAAATGCCCAGGCGTTTGCGGACTGTGGCTTCTTCATCATCAGGACGAATAGACAAGTCTTCACCGGTATTGTCATCTTTACCTTCAACTTTAGGCGGATTATAAACTAAATGATAAACACGACCAGAACCGGCATGAACACGACGACCACTCATGCGATCAACAATGACTTCATCAGGAACATCAAATTCAACGACACTGTCAACTGAAACGCCGTTATCTTTCATCGCATCTGCTTGTGGAATTGTACGAGGAAAACCATCAAGCAAAAAACCTGCTTTACAATCATCTTGTGCAATACGTTCTTTGACTAAACCAATAATCAGATCATCAGAAACTAATTGCCCAGCATCCATCACTGCTTTAGCTTTATTACCCAGGTCAGTACCTGCTTTAATAGCAGCACGTAACATGTCACCCGTAGAAATTTGTGGAATACCAAATTTAGCCATTAGGAATTGTGCTTGAGTGCCTTTGCCAGCGCCCGGAGCACCTAATAAAATAATGCGCATAAAATATTGCCTTATATGTTTAATATACTAATTAGGCTGTTGTACTGGTGTCAAAACGTCTCGAATATAACAGCCAAATGAGTATTTTTTCGATTGTGCAACACTATACAAGTTCAATTGTAGTCAGACAAGTAGCATTACCGCTCTATCATCAAAAAAGGCACTAAAAAGCTATTTTTTATACTAAAGTCTATGGAGTTATCGAGGTGATATAAGGCATTTAAAGATAATACCCCAAATTATAATCAACAAAGAGACAAGCAAATAAGGACTAATGAGTCTTACTTACTATAAAGAAAAAACTTGCGATAAAAATATAATCTCCTAGCACTTGGGTAATAAGTAAATTTAAATGACCCTTTTCTACTGTGAGATTTCCATAGATACGCAATACGTTAACCATGTAGCTTAGAGCAGCCAAAAAAATGATTAAACACTCAGTGCCTTACCTTTATTAGGATCAGTAAAGGTAAAGCTTGCGTTGTAACCTACTGATGAGTCATTGTGGTTGAGTGTAAAAAATTAATTTATTCACACTCAATATATTTTATATATAAAATAAAGCGTTAAGCATACTTTTAATAACCGCTTCTAGGTGGTTACCCCTATTGCTTGTTGACAGTATTAACTATATAAATTTATGTGGTAATAATAAGTAGTTCCGCGATCAGCCTTATGGAAAGCAGCAATGAATCAGATACATAGATGTTGTAGAAACTCTTTTTTTATTATTATATTTTACCTTGTCGCGAATTTATTAACGATAACTTCTGTTGTAGCACAAGACATAGTGGGTGAAGATGTTGATGAAATAATAAGTTTGTTAAACCAACAACAATATTCAACAGACTATTTTCAAGAAAAATTATTGCCTCGCCTGGCCAGTATTGATAACGATAACCAAAAAATAAACTTATTGATTCAATCTTGTGTTTATAGCATGTTTGCCGATCAATACAGTGAGGTAAAAATTTGTAGTCAACGTCTCAGTATTTTAGCCGTGCAGATTAAAAATAAAAGTGCGAAAAATATTGCCGCTATTTATTTAATCGTTGGAGAAGTAAACTTACAAGACTCATCCGACGTCGCACATAAAAAATTAAGTACACTTTAGCCAACATTAATAAGCAAGCGCGCAAAAATTCATTATGATATAGCCTTAGCCATGACAGCTATTAGAGAAGATTTTCCTATTTTAGAAAATCAGATACTGCGTAATAGCCTGCAAAAAATAATCGGACAATCAAATTATTCTTTCGAAGAATTTGCCATGCTTTGGGCACTCTCTGCTATTTCTAAAGATGCAAATGAATATGTTAATTTAACTCTGCGGTTATTACGCTCATCAAACAAACATAATTACGTTATTAATAAAGCGTCTTTTCTATATAATTTACAATGGCATTTAACCGGTGTTAACGAAATTATTATTGCCAATCGTGTGGCTAATGAGTTACTAAAACTCGCCAAAGAAGAAACAGATGAAAACAGTAAAGTGTTACTTTTATTAGCCTACTTAGATAATAAAGCACGGCTTAAAGAAAATGTTCCTACTGAAACAATAAGCTATATAAAATCAGTTACCACTGATGATGTATTTTGGCAGGCTTGGTTAAATACTGTCTTGTCATTTTATTATGCAACTGAACAAAACGAGCAAATGTCACGGTATTATTTCGATGTAGCAAAGCACTACTTTGATGCTCAACCCGACTTAGCTACCCCTGATGAATTTATAGAAATTGAATCAATACTCGCCTTTAACAGTAAGGACTATAGCAAGGCAAAAGCTTTGCAAGATAAATTTTGGTGGAAAAAATACTTAACAATAAAAACCAACCAGCAAAATAATATTATTGATGTTAGAAATACCCTCAAGAAAGTCATTGATGAAGAACAAAAAAGCAGAATAGTTGTCGAACAACTGTTATTGAAGTCTGAACAAGCCAGTATCACATTGGCGACGGTATTATTTATTATTTTTATCTTAGTTATCTTTCAATACAAAATGTATTTAAAACTAAAACATGAAGTAGAAACAAGAGTTAAAGCTGAGGTCGGTTTGCGTGAGGCAAAATCATTGGCAATAGAAGCTAAGATAGATGCGGAAAAAGCAACGATGAAAGCTGAAAAGGCGAATCAAGCTAAAAGCGAGTTTTTATCAAACATGAGTCATGAGATCCGCACACCAATGAATGGTGTTTTAGGCTCACTACAAGTATTAAAACAAGAAAATTTATCTGACTCATCAAAAGAATTAGTTGATATCGGCATTATTTCCTCTAAAAATCTCATTACAATTATTAATGATATTTTAGATTTATCTAAAATCCAATCAAACAATATTAGCTTAGAATCGCTGCCAACCAACATTGGTGAACTGTTCAAATCTATTATTTTAGAACTGTCTTTTTTAGCAGAGCAACAAGGTATTACCTTAATTTTTACTATAGAAGAAGATCTTTGTACTTACTGGTTAACGGACCCGATAAGGTTAAGACAAATTATTGTAAATTTAATTTCTAATGCGCTTAAATTTCCCCCTAAAGGTGAAGTTAGCATAACGCTTATGGAGAAAGATGAGAAAGTGGTTTTCGAAGTCAAAGACACGGGAATTGGATTATCACCCGCTCAAATTAAAAAACTTTTTATCCGTTATGAACAAGCAGATACTTCCACAACAAGAAATTATGGTGGTACGGGTCTAGGTCTGTCTATTGCCAAGCAATTAACAAACTTGATGGGGGGTGACATTAACGTCATTAGTGAAGAAAATGTTGGCTCTATTTTTAGTGTGGTATTGCCATTAAAGAAAACTACGTTGAAAAGTCATAGCAAGTTAGCATTGAAAAAAACGCAAGCCCCACAGGCACAGGGATTCGATATTCTATTGGCAGAAGACAACAAAATAAATCAAAAAGTATTTAATGCTGTTATACGCCCGACTAAAGCAAACATTCGTATTGCAAATGATGGCATAGAGGCAATAGCAGAAATCGGCAAACTAATACCTGATTTAATTTTTATGGATATTCAAATGCCAAATATGGATGGCGTTGAAGCGTGTAAGGCGATTAAAAAAAGCAATCCAAATATCCCAATTATTGCCTTAACGGCGAATGTTATGGCCCACGATATTAAAAAGTACCGACAAGCAGGATTTGATGATTGTTTAGGCAAGCCCATTGACGTTCAGGAAATTTATACACTATTGCAAAAATTTTTAACAAGTGCCCAGACCAATAAAGCCAGTGATATTGATAACGGTTCTTTAAAAATTAACGCCATTACCTATAGAGAGAAGTAACTTATGGTTACTACATGCTTAGTTAACTTTTAATGCCTTTAGGCTGCAAATAACCGATACGATAATGCCAATTTTATGGTGAGATAAGATAATTGTTATAGGTCAAAATAACAGGCTCTGCTAGCGTTCATCTTGATATTGCGTTGAGTATTAACGTTCAGCTTTAAATTAATGAACTCAAATGAAAGCATATACTTAGATAGTGGGTCTAGTGGGTACTTGTTCAATTATATTATCGAAAAGCCCATGAATAAATTTTTTATAGCAATAATTGCCGCCATTATTTTAATACCTAGCCTCTATGCGGGTATTTCATCAACTTTATATACCACTCAAGTTGAATGGCATAATTATCAAGACGCGCGTGCAATGGACTCAACAAAACCAATTTTTGTCTTTGCTAAAATGCGCTTTTGTACAACCTGTGCAGCAATGGAAAAAGATGTTTTTACAGATCCCGCTCTAGCTAAAATATTGAATGAGCAGTTTATTCCTGTTAGAGAAACTATCAACTTTATGCTTTCAAGTTTTGTTTTTGACGATCTTAAAGATAACAAAGGTGAGCAGCTTACTTTTAGAGGATTTCCAGCGGTGATGATCGTTCGCGGTGACCAATATTCCTTGAGTCATGGTTATAAAAGTGTTGAGCAACTACAAACACTGTTAAATAAAGCCACAAATAAAGTAGACTGAATTAGATATAAAAAAGGAGCCGAAGCTCCTTTTTTTTTAATCTGTACACTAAGAAATATTAAAAGCTTACTTAGTAAGGCTCAACATTAATTTGTTTAAACGTGCAACAAAACTTGCTGGGTCTTTTAAGCTACCACGCTCAGCTAACATCGCCTGTTCAAACAATACTTGCGTCCACTGATTGAATTTTTCATCATCAGTTTCATTAGCAACATGTTTTACTAACTCATGCTCTGCATTGATTTCGAAGATAGGTAATGCGTCAGGTACTTCTTGTCCAACTGATTGCATAAGCTTCATCATTTGGCTGCTCATGTCGTGCTCATCGGCAACGATACAAGCTGGAGAATCAGTTAAACGTTGCGACAATTTAACATCTTTCACTTTACCAGCTAATGATGTTTTAATACGGGTAACAACAGAATCGAACTCTTGCTCAAGTTTTTCTTGTGCTTGTTTTGATTCTTCATCTTCCATATCACCTAGGTCTAAACCACCACGCGTGACCGATTGTAATTGCTTGCCATCAACTTCTGTTAAGTGGCTCACTAACCATTCATCGATACGGTCAGACATTAATAATACTTCAATGCCCTTTTTACGGAAAACTTCTAAATGTGGGCTGTTTTTAGCCGCTTCAAAGCTGTCTGCAACAACATAGTAAATCTTTTCTTGTCCTTCTTTCATACGTTCTACGTATTCAGGAATTGAAACACTTTGAACCGCAGTATCATGCTCTGTTGAGGCAAAGCGTAATAAGTTTGCAACTTGCTCTTTATTACCTTGATCTTCTGCTGGGCCTTCTTTCAATACTTGACCAAACTCGTTCCAAAATGACTGGTATTGCTCTTTGTCTTTTTTACCTAGTTTTTCAAGCATTTTAAGTACGCGTTTAGTACAGCCTTTACGGATCGCTTGGGTAATTTTGTTATCTTGTAAAATTTCACGAGAAACGTTTAATGGTAAATCATTTGAATCTAATAAACCTTTTACAAAACGTAAATATGTAGGCATAAACTGTTCAGCGTCGTCCATTATAAATACGCGTTGAACAAATAGCTTTAAACCATGTTGTTTTTCACGGTTATGCATGTCAAATGGCGCTTTGCTTGGAATATAAAGTAATGATGTATATTCAGTTTTACCTTCTACTTTATTGTGCTCCCAGACAAGTGGGTCGCCAAAGTCATGTGATACATGCTTGTAGAATTCTTTATATTCGTCATCAGAAACTTCTGATTTTTCACGAGTCCACAATGCAGTGGCTTTATTGACAGGTTCCCATTTGGCAGGTACTTCAGCAACGGCTTCAGCAGCTGGAACAGTAACATTGTCTTCGTCATCTTTAACTTCAGCAACGGCTTCAACACCAGGAACTGCTGGTGTTAGCATTTCAACAGAAACAGAAATATGATCTGAGTACTTAGTGACTATTGATTTTAAACGCCAATCGTCAGCGTATTCTTGCTCTTCTTCTTTTAAGTGAAGAATAATATCGGTACCACGATTAGTCTTTGAAATTTTAGCGGTGGTGAATTCACCTTCGCCAGCACTTGTCCATTCAACACCTTCGGATGCATCAACACCAGCAGCGCGAGAACGCACAGTTACTGAGTCTGCAACGATAAATGCTGAATAAAAACCAACACCAAATTGACCAATAAGTTGTGAGTCTGAAGCTTGATCGCCAGAAAGTTGCGAGAAAAACTCAGCCGTACCTGATTTAGCGATAGTACCTAAATGATCAATAATTTGATCATGCGTCATACCAATACCATTATCAGAAATGGTAAGCGTATTATTTTCTTTATCGCAACTAACACGTACGCGTAAATCACCATCACCTTCGTATAGATCAGCATTTGATAGTGCGTTAAAGCGAAGTTTGTCAGCAGCATCGGCCGCATTTGACACTAACTCACGTAAGAAGATTTCTTTGTTTGAGTAAAGTGAATGGATCATTAATTTAAGTAATTTAGCGTTATCAGTTGCAAACTGATGATTTTCTTTTTGGCCTGTTTCTGACATTTGAAATATATCCTACATTTATCGGTGTTTAAAAGAGAACATGCAAATATGATGCTCACGTTGATAGATAACATGTGGGGCTAAGAGAAATTATTTCAAGGGAATGTGATGTTTCTTAGGTAAAATAAATTTAAAAATATGCTTTGAATATGTGTTCAAAGCATAAATTTACTCAAGATTAGAATGAATAGCTCTTACGTCCTGATAAAGCATGAGATAAGGTGTTACCGTCAACATATTCAAGTTCACCACCAACAGGCACACCATGGGCAATTCGAGAAATAACCACTTGATATTTTTTAGCCAGTTCGGCAATAAAATGTGCGGTAGCTTCTCCTTCAACCGTTGGATTGGTTGCTAAAATAATTTCCTTAAACTGATCTGTCGCCAGCTGTTTCTCTAATATATCTAAGCCAAGATCATCCGGTCCAATACCATCTAGCGGCGATAAGTGCCCCATTAAAATAAAATAACGTCCTTGAAACTCCCCGGTTTGTTCTATAGCAATAACATCACCTGGACTTTCAACAATACAGAGCTGCTGGTTTATAAGCCGCTTAGCACTTTGGCAAATTTCACAGGTATCATCTTCAGTAAAATTTCGGCATTGTGAACAATGACCAATATTTTCCATCGCCACTTTTAATGTACCCGCAAGCTTAGCGCCGCCAATACGATTACGTTCAAGTAAATGAAACGCCATACGCTGCGCCGATTTAGCGCCAACACCCGGTAAACATTTAAGTGAATTGATTAATTCTTGAACCAGTGGACTAAATTTCATAACAACCTTAAAACAATGTTTAGCTAATTTTCAACGCAGGCAGTTTATCAGTTGAAGCATAAAAACCAAGATAAATTATTCTCTCGTCACTAAAAATAATACGCTATGATAGTCCAAGAATAATTATCAAAACGAATCGCTATGTTATCCAATATTTTTATTACCTTAGCCTTACTCATTGTCAGCGCTTTTTTCTTATCACGATATTTCACTTTACCTAAAAACATTTGGCTGCTTTTTATTGCCCAACCCCTTGTTATGGCGGCATCACCGGTGATTGTTTTTATTGGCGGTATATTGTCGACCCGTATGGCAAGTGATCCTTCTTTAGCGACCCTCCCCGTTACCGTGATGATTTTAGGGGTAGCCTGTGGTGCTATTCCTGCGGCTATGTTGGCAAAAAATAAAGGTCGCCGCTTTGCGATTTTTACCGGTTATAGTGTTGGTTTAGTTGCGACCTTAACGGCAATGGTCTCTGCACTTATTGCTAACTTTGAACTCTTTGTCTTTGCTGGTTTACTCTTTGGTATTAGTACCTCATTTATCCAGCAATTACGTTTTGCAGCAATTGAGAGTATTAAGGACGATAAAGATATTCCAACCGTGTTGTCGATTTTAATGCTAAGTGGCATTTTTTCCGCTTTTCTAGGCCCTGAAATAGCCGTAGTCGCGAAAGATTGGTTAGCATCTCCCTATGGATATGCTGGCTCATTTTTAGTGTTAGCCGGATTAATCGTTTGTGCGATGATTATTATGCTGAATTTTAAAAACACCCAGATTGAATCTCATCAACAAGTGGGCGACACTCGCCCATTGAGTGAAATTATCAAACAACCTATTTTTATTATTGCAATATTATCAGCGGCCATTGGTTTTGCCTTAATGAGTTACTTAATGACAGCAACCCCCTTGAGCATGCACCAGATGAGCGGTCATAGCTTACACGAGACAAAATGGGTAATTCAAAGCCATATTGCCGCGATGTTTATCCCTTCACTTTTTACCGCTTGGTTAGTAAAAAGAATCGGCTTGAAAAGCTTAATGTTAATTGGCACAGTGATTTATGCGTTAGTCGCTGTTGTGGCACTTTCTGGCGAGCAGGTTATGCACTATTGGTGGGCACTGATTTTATTAGGCATAGGTTGGAATTTTTTGTTTTTGACCGGAACAACCTTACTGCCGCAAAGTTATAAGCCGAGTGAACGACACAAAGTACAAGCAATTAATGACTTTATTATTTTTGGTTTACAAGCAACTGCATCGTTACTCGCTGGTTGGGTTTTATTTAAAGCGGGTTGGCATACAGTAGTTCTTACGAGTATGCCCTTTATTGCCATACTCTTTGCAGTAACTTGGTTTTACTATATTAAAGACAGAAAAAAAGCCACCAACAAGGCAGCTAAATCTTAGCAATAATAGCATCGACTTATTTACAGGTGGTCATCGTTGTCTGAAAGACCAACGCCAATAGAAAAAGTCATTTTGTCAGCTACCTCAAACTCTAGACCAGCGATTGCTTTATAAGCAATCTGCTGATTTTTTTCTTCACCAAAAAGTGCACTCTGGTTCGTTTGCACCGCGCCAAGGGCTAGTTCAATAAATGGTGAGACATTATCACTTAAGCTAACATAGTTAAAACGAGAAGTTGCCCATAATCCCAGTGATTGATAATTACCCGAAGAAACTTGCCGTTCTTTAGATAAATGATTGGCGTCAACATTTTCAGCTAAGCCACTAAAATGTGCTTTGGCATAATGAATTGAAACCTCTGTCGCTAGCTGCCAGTCGTCATTCAATTGATAACGCTTACCTACACCAAGATAAACTTCAGGAACAAGATCAATTTGAGTCTCACTTAAGGCTAAGTTAGCTAAATTATCATAATGGCTTAGACCAAAACCAACAAAAGCATACGATTCCTCATCAGTTGCTATTGCCGAAAAGCTTACTAGGTGACCCACTAAGGCTCCACAGGTAATCATTATCGCTATAGATTTGTTCATCTTCATTCCTTGTTTATTGATCTTTTTCATAAAGTAAAATATCGCCTGGCTGACAATCTAGTGTTTGGCAAATGGCTTCAAGCGTTGAAAACCGTATCGCTTTTGCTCGACCACTTTTAAGTACAGATAAGTTTTGTGGCGTTATGCCTACTGACAAAGCAAGATCGTTTAATTTCATTTTACGTTTTGCTAGCATAACGTCCAGTTCTATAATCATAGCCACTAGATAACTAACTCCTGCTCTTGATGCAAGCTAGTCGCTTCGCTCATTATCCAAGCTATCACGTATATCACTAAACCAATTAATAAAAATCTTAACTCATCAGAGCCTAAGCTTATGTATAACGATAACGTATCAGAAGCTCCTGAAAATCGTAATACTAAGGTCACCACTATCGGATAAAGAAGCTTTAAGGCAATCCAAGCTAATAGCACAGTACCAATATTTTTAATGCATTGAATATTGGCGACAGTGAATACTAAACCCTGCTGATATAAACCAAATAACTTAAACAAAGACCAATAAATTAAAAGGCTTGGCAACAAATCTGCACTGCCTAGTATAAGCAAAGCGTTAAAACCTTCATCGGTTAAGGCTAACGCTAAATTTTCCCAACTACCTGAAAAGTCGATATTGGCCGCTGAAGAAATAAATGAAAAATTGTCAGTTAGCTCAAAGGTGCCTTCATTATTAACCCCAAATAGTAATAAAAACGTAAAGCTGAAAACTTGCATAACAACAAATAGCGCAACGAGTGCCCTAACTATTTTACTTACTTTGCTGATCCTATGATGCGCTAACATAAAACTTATAACCTAAATTTATTCAATAAGCCTAATGTAGCAGAAAAAACATGCTTATCAATCTATTTTTATCGATAAACGATAAATAAATACTGTTGTATAATTACCCGCTGACTTTAGTTAGCGAGAAAAACGATTCAATATCGATTCACCTTCCTCGCTAGGGAACAGCTTGACCATTTCTCGCTTCAAATAATCGATACCAATCTTCACGGCTATAATTGAGTTCTAGTGCTACTTTTGCAGCAATAATTCGTTCTGGTGTGGTCGAACCAATAATAGGAAATATCTTCGCGGGGTGTTTTAGTAACCAAGCAAGAATAATTTGCCAAGGTTGACAGTTATACACTTGTGCTTGCGAAGTTAACTCCTCGGCGATACGTTGTTCATCTTCAACTGAAAAGGTATTCCCCCATGCAGAGTAGGCAACACCACCTAACGGGCACCAGGCAATTGGCGATAGTTTATCTTGTTGACATTGATCCAAAGTTCCGTCATTTAACGCATCAACATTATGAATATTAATTTCTATCTGATTCACCAATAACGGTAAATCTAATGCACTTTGTAACATCGCTACTTGTGAGGGTTTAAAGTTACTTACGCCAAAATGCGCAACTTTACCGCTGTCTTTGAGTTGTTTAAAGGTTTCGGCGACTTCATTAATATCAAATAAATAATCAGGGCGATGTAATAAGAAAAGATCGAGTTGCTCAGTATGCAAACGCTTTAAAGAACCTTCTACACTCGATAAAATATATGCTTTGCTAAAATCATAGCGTGTTGGCGCATAAGTATTTTCATTGTTTTTTGGACGAATACTTGCTTTGGAGGTAAGGATCATCTTTTCTCGCAAGTGCGGTAATTGCTTTAACAATTCACCAAATAATTGTTCACTTGCCCCTCCACCATAAATGTCAGCATGATCAAAATGATTGTAGCCTGCATCAATCGCGCTCTGCACCGCACGTTTGCCTTTATCGATATCATTAACTGATTGATCACCTGCAATTCGCATACAACCATAGATTAATCGTGATGACTGGAGTTCGCTCTTACCTAAACTATAATTTTTCATTACAACTTTGCTCTCGTTTTATCGCTAATTGACTGACATAATAGCGACTTTATGGTTGTTGTTCATCAACAACTCAATCACTGCATACGTATAAATAAGGTTTTTTCATTGCAACATTTTATTTGGGATATTGATCCAGTTTTACTTTCTATAGGTCCTTTAAGCGTTCATTGGTATGGCGCGCTATTTGCTGCCGCTATCATATCGGGTTTACAGGTGATGAAATGGGTGTATCAAACAGAGCACAAAAACCTAGAGGCTCTGGACAACTTACTGATGTATTCTGTATTTGGTATAATTATTGGTGCTCGCTTAGGCCATTGTTTTTTTTACGATCCTCAATATTACTTTGCTAATCCTTTAAAGATACTGGCCATTTGGGAAGGTGGTCTTGCTAGCCATGGCGGCGGTTTAGGACTTATTATTGCATTAGGTATATACGCAAGAAAGTATCAAGAAAACTATTTATGGCTGCTCGACCGATTAGCTATTTGTACCGCACTCTTTGGTGTATTTGTTCGTTCAGCTAACTTTGTTAACTCTGAAATATTAGGCGTTGCCAGTGATGCGCCTTGGGCTATTATTTTCGCGCGTATTGATAATATACCTCGCCACCCTGCGCAACTTTATGAAGCGATTGCGTATTTACTGATTTTTATTATTCTCTTCTTTATCTATAAAAAATCAAAAGATAAAACGCCTAAGGGTTCATTATTAGGCTTATTTTTAATATTAACCTTCACCGCTCGATTTTTAATTGAGTCAGTAAAAGTTAAACAAGCTGCTTATGAGTCGATTTGGGCGTTAAATACCGGGCAAATGCTGAGTATTCCATTTTTTATCGCTGGTATCGTTTTATTAATATGGTCGTTATCTGCCAAGAACAAACTAAAATAAACTGAGTAGCATAATGAGTAAAAAATATTACGTGGTTTGGAAAGGATCAAAAACAGGTGTCTTTGACAACTGGACAACGGTTCAATCCGTAACATCAGGGCGTGCTGATGCTCAATTTATGGGGTTTCCTTCACAAGTTGAAGCAGAAGCCGCTTTTAAGTCAACTTACACCAAAGCATTAACCCAGCGATCCTTAAAAACACCACCACGCAACGGAGCTGAATACCCCGCTGCGGCTAAAACCGCAAGTTCATCATTGAGTCGAGCAACAGCTTCAGCAAAACCTGCTGGCAGCACAGTACGCAGCGATCGTGAAGTCACTAAAGCTAATATCGATATTTATTGTGATGGTGCGTGTTCGCCCAACCCTGGAAAATCAGGGACTGGTGTCGCTGTTTATCATCAAGGTGAAATTCATAGCCTTTGGTATGGTGCCTATAACGCCAATGGTACTAATAACACCGCTGAGTTAATTGGAATGTTACAAGCCTTTAAATTGGCGAAAGCTTATATTGAAGCTAATCCTGGTAGAACCATTCAAGTACTGTCTGATTCAAAATACTCCATCGACAGCATCACGAAATGGGCAACAGGATGGAAAAATAAAGGTTGGAAAAAAGCAAATGGCGAAGCGATTAAAAATCCAGAGTTAGTCAAGGTTTGCTATACACTCTATCAAGAAATTAAAAAACATATTGCTATTACTCATGTTAAAGGTCACGCGAATATTGAAGGTAATGAGCTCGCCGATCGCATGGCTGTACTTGCCAGAACGTCACAAGAAATGAATTTTGTACAATATCAGCAAACAATAAATATTCGCGAAATATTAGCAACCGAAGCGGGATAATAGATCAATATATAATGCGGCCATATAGTCAACGTTCTCATTGGTTAAATGCCGCATAACCTCAAAATAAATAGGAAAAATGCAACGATATTCAATTGTTTCTTTTTTCCTACTTTACTTAAATTTTTCGGTGCTTTGCTCAATCTAAGCTATACTCAACATTCTATTTCTTATCAGAAACGTAGCCATTATCAATCTCTCAAATCATACAATATCTTGTATATTCTCCCAATTAGGTATGAATAACGTCCAAGCAGATATAACAAGTTTTGCAGAGACTCATAAAGCTATTCCAGTAAGATTACCCTTGTATTAAGCAAAAATATAGAGCCGATCACAAGTCATTATTTTAAAAGAAGCCGTGCAGGAGGATGCTAACTGGTCTGAAATGACTTACAGCTTGGTTTGTTCATTAGGTTAATGCGAGAGCAATACATAGAAAATTAAACCTAGGCATAAACTTTTCAAATAGAATCGAGATAAAAGAATCATAAATAAAATAATCTACACATAAAGCACTTTATTTAACCTTAAAGTTGATTCCGCGCATTAATCTACTTTAATTATGCTTATATAAACAATATAGTGTTAAATAACAGAGTGTAAAAATCTATATAATGGAGATAATAAATGTCGGATAATAAAAAATACCGTTTAGTAACACGTAGTGATTTTGATGGTTTAGTTTGTGCTATTTTACTCAAACATATTAATTTAGTTGACGGTATTCTCTTTGTTCACCCCAAAGATATGCAAGACGGAAAGATAGCGGTTGGGCCAGATGATATTTCCACCAACTTACCTTATGTTGACGGTGTTCATATCGCTTTTGATCACCATCATAGTGAAACACTTCGTAATAAAAAACGAGATAACCATGTTATCGACCCTGATGCGCCTTCAGCTGCTCGCGTTGTTTATGACTACTACGGTGGCCTAGAAACTTTCCCCGCAAGTTGGACAAGCATGATGGAAGCGGTAGATAAAGGTGATTCAGCACAATTTAATAAAGAAGAAGTTTTGCATGCCAAGCGATGGGAATTACTTAATTTCATTATGGACTCACGCACAGGTTTAGGCCGCTTCAGAGAGTTTCGGATTTCGAACTATGAACTGATGATGGACTTAATTGATTTTGGTAAAGATCACAACATTGACCAATTACTCGCACTCCCTGATGTTAAGGAACGCACCGATCTTTATTTTGAGCATGAAGAAAAATTTAAAGAGCAAATTAAGCGCTGTGCAACCGTACACAATAACTTAGTTGTGCTGGACTTAAGAGAAGAAGAAATTATTTACTCGGGTAATCGTTTTGTTATTTATGCCTTATTTCCACAATGTAATATTTCAATTCATGTTATGTGGGGGCTTAAAAAACAAAATACTGTTTTTGCTACCGGTAAATCTATTTTTGATCGCAGTGCAAAAACAAATGTCGGTGAACTTATGTTGAAATACAATGGTGGTGGGCATAATGCGGCGGGAACCTGTCAAGTTCCACATGATCAAAATGAAGCTTGCCTTGCCGAACTTATTGCGACGATTAATGCCGATGGCTAAGTCGCATTAGTCAGACTCACGGCTCAATAATAGCTTACTATTGCCGTCAAAAATGATGGTAATAGTAAATCGCTAATCAAAAATATTAATAGCCTTTATTCCAGTCAATATAAAAAGGTATCTGGTCGTTACTTCGATATTGTTTAATGTTCTTGGTCACTATTTCACCTGCACTTTCAAAATGTGTCGGCGCAGAAATATGGGGAAGAACCGTTATTTTTTCATTCGACCATAAATCATCACTTTTATCTAAAGGCTCTTGTTCAAAAACATCTAGAATTGCATGTTCAAGATTGCCATTGGCTAAGTGATTAATAAGGTCGTGATTAGCGACGATACCCCCTCGAGCAAAGTTAATAATACTGGCGCCTTGCGGTAGGTTTGTCAGCAGATCATCGTTGATGAGTTGGTAGGTCGCTGAAGTAAGTGGTAGTAAACAAATTAAGATATCTGTTTGCCTAACCATAGTCACTAATCCCTCGTCTCCTGAATAGCATGTAATGCCATTAATTAACTTATCACTTTGACTCCAACCAAGCACATTAAAGCCATTTTCATGCAAACGTAACGCGCTCAACTTACCTAATTGACCTAAACCTAAAATACCTAAGGTGCGCTCTTGTGGCAGTAAATAGCGATGTTGTAGCCACTGCGCTGATTTTTGTTGTTGTAAGTATTTTGGCATATCACGATGTAAATAAAGCACCCAAGTTAAGACCGCCTCACTCATGGTTTGCGCTAATATTGGATCAATTAAACGCACAAGTTTAAAACTTGGCGTTGGTTTATTATCACTTAATTGCGAAACTAGCGCATCGACCCCTGCCCATAGGCTCTGTACCCATATGAGTTTGGGGTATTGAGACAAGATATTAGCATCTGGATTAGCAACAATAGCGATTTCGCATTGAAGCTTTTGCTCAACAGACAAGTCTTTATCAAGCTTAATTGCTTCATTTGGCAGCTTAGTTGATAATAGCGCTAACCAAGCATCCTGCTCTTGCTGGGCAAGTTGACTAACAAAAGTAATAACAGCCATTGTTAAATGTTTCCTCTTAGCATTATTCTTTTAAAACCATATCAATACACATTACGGCAGCAAGGATCAACTTTCTAATCGGGTGATCTTCAGGAACATCAGCAGAAATTTCTAATGCGTAATTGTCTGCACTGGTAAATAACTCTTTACCTATGCCACCCCATTCTTTCGATATATGAGCAAGTTCATCATTGCCATCCATAAAGCGAAAATTCCAACCAACCCAGTTGCCCTTTAACTGACAGACAAGTTGGTCTTGGTTATCAAAGATATCGAATTTTCCACCGATTGAAAATAATTTTTGTTTAAAGTAACCAACCGCATTACCGTCACAATCAAAAACAGTTACTTTTGAAATAAATAAAGAGATACCACGCTGAATTCGGATGATACGCTGATCGTCAGGCGTACGTATTTGAACATCAAAAGGTGTCATGGTTTTGTAGTCAGTGAAACGCAGCATTTTAGTAAAAAAGCCTAAATTAGGCTCTCGACATTCCATGATGATATCCCCTGTTTCAGGATCATAAATGTCGTAATTATTTGCCGCTTTAAATAGGCCAACATGCTCTTTGATTATATAAGTATTCTTATTAATTCTAGTATTCATTAAACGCTCACTCCGTGAGTTTAGCTATTGTTGTTATTACGAAAATCATTGATGATAATAGTTGTCTTTGCTTTTATATTGATTGAAATTACCATTAAACCATACAAATTGACGTTATTTAGTCGCTTTAATCACTTGCTCTAAATAGGTAGACATTTCAGTTAATACTTTATTCTTACTGGGTTTTATTGTGGCATATAACGCGTATAAAAAACTCTGTGTGTTATGTAATTTAATTAACCCTTGTTCACTTTGATAAACATCTTGCCATTGATTGAAAGGAGCAGGAACAACCACTTTAATAAGCCAAAGGTTAAAATCATCAGCAGAGTATTGTTCTCGTAAAAAAACATATATAACAGCCATAGCGATACGTTTTGACTCTCCTTGAATATATGAATGTTGATCATTAGCAGTAAGTTGGCTAGCTAAAGCGACCAGTATCTTATCGAGTTGCGCTTTGTTAACTTTAGGGTTTAACGCCAATTGCAGCATAAGGTCTGCAGCGTGAGCGATACTATGTTGCCAGCCAGTTTTAGTTGAAAAACCGCGATAATCTTTTACATTAGTTAAAAAACTCGTACCGACATTGACTAAATAGTCTCTTTGGTCAGCGGTTAAAAAAGGTGAGTGCCTATCGACACGAACCACTTCAGCTAATACCAAGATTGAGAATGACTGATAGACACCAAAGGTGTCAGTTACTTTCGATTCTAAAACACGAGTTAAGTAGTTAAAAATTTTAATATGTATTGCTTGGCTAAGGTGTTCGTTTCGCAACCAATAACTTAATGCTTCAAAAGCGACACCATCTCTTATTTCAGCATCTGGGCTTGCTAAACAAGCCAGTAATTGTAGTGCTAAAGCTTCTTTATCTGCTTTGTTTTCAAGGGTAAATTTATCTTCTTTGAGTTGTAGTAGATTTTTTTTATGCCATTGCTTCGATAAACACTGTTTATTGACTTGCTGCGCATTGATCAATACTTCATTAGCAGAGAAGGCAGAGCTACTGATAAAAAGCATTAATATTATTGGTATTTTTAATGAAAATTTCATTTTACATCCTTTTAAAGTTATTTAATTATCTTAAAAATAAGCACATCAGGATACCACCACATCGGCAAAATAAACATAAAATGAAGACGTTAGTGGGTTGTATTGAGAAAGGATTTAAGAACGATAGTAATTAACAGAGTTTGCATATAGCAATCATTGGTGGTTTAAACTGATGACTTGCTTTTCAGCTAAGGCAATTAACGTTTCTAATTCACCACTTTGTTGCAGACGCATTATTTCTTGGTTAATAAGAGCAACCAAATTTTTATTTTTCTGATGTATATAATGATAAAGAGGAAAAAAAGCTAATGGCTTTTTTGCAGGAATTATGTTTTGGTAACCCAACCTTTTCAAGATTAGCTGACCGTCTATAGTATTGGTCAAGACAACATCAACTAGACCACTTTGTAATATTTTAAACATATTTTCAGTGCTATTCATTTCGACAACATTACTTAAGCCATTCGTTATATTATCGGTGTGTTTTACACCTCTAATTTTGGCCAATTTATATTTTTTTAAATCATCTTTACTGACAATATTGAGCTGCTTACTTGCTAGGCTAAATGGCATAGTTTGCAAAGAATAATAAGGAGTAGGAACTCTGATCATTTCTTTGTTTTCATCTGCGTAGGACCAAATTCTCATTATTTCGCCATCACTTTGGCCTATACTCGCTAACAATTCCGCTCTTTTAGCGGGTAAAGGCGTAATAGTAATATCTATTCCAATATTTTTATAAATTAGAGGTAAAACAATCCGACCGACTTCTTGTTCAATCAGTAATTCAATAGAAGCAAAATTGTAGTGGAGAGCTTTAGGCAGTAATAGATAACTATGCTTTGGATTAATGGCTGAATTATCATATGAAATATTAGTAGGGGTAACTATTGAGTGAGCAAGTACATTTGGAGATACCATCAAAATGAAGCATATACCAATAAGTAAAAAATAAAGACTGGATATTACTTTCACTTGGACCACCACCTTCAAATTAATGCTTATAAAGTATAATCCTTTTGGTAACGACCTCCTTGTTTTTCTTGAAAACTTTACTTATGCAGAGCCTATTCGATAAGACCATAATATAAATTGGCGGGTAAAATGACAAGTAAAACCTTAAAATGTGGCCCGGCATGCTTTGCTCAGTCAGATATAATAGCTATCTAGTGGCACATAACAATATCGCAAAAGGTTAACAATCGGGGCAAAATTTAAACATAAAAGCCTGCTGTTCGATTAACTAGACCGGTCACGTGATACTCGTTTTAGCTTAGGCATGACTTCACGTCATGCGAGTCGTGGTTTAGTCATAGGCCTACCTTTTCATTCTCTAGGTTGCATATTAGAGACTTACGCAATGAACAACACGTAATATTTTTCACTCTGACCTAGTGTTTTATTCACAAGACTAAAGCGGCGACAAGACAAGCTAGCTTTAAAATAAAAAACCCGCTAGTTAGCGGGTTTTAAAGGTGAATTAATCAGACTAAACTTACTGATATAAAATAATCATCACTGATATTTATTGTACCGGGATACTAATAGTACCCGTAACAATGTCACCCGCTTTTGTTTGATAAGCATATTCAAACGTTAGACTATTTTCCGAGCTATCTAAATCATCAGAAGCGTATATAGACGTTGAGGCGCGGTAAACTTTCTGATTGTCTGATTGAGCGGTTCCTGTTTCAATCGACGTTTGAAGACTTTCGGTAATTAATGTTTCATTTTCAGCAAGTTTGACTAGTCCCAATCGTGAAACATTATAAGTATTACTATCTCTAACAAGAGTAAAATTTCTTACTGAATTATAACTGACGCCGTCTTCTGTTACCGAGTAAAGACGCATTGAAAAGCTTTGTAACGTTTCAATTGATGATGGTAGATATAAATAAACACTGCGATCATAATTTGAAGGTGAAGAACTATCACCCGCTGAATTGGAGAGAGTAATCGCATTTCCGTTGCTGGTAAAATTATTGTTATCTAAATGTACGTCATTAATATCAAAGTCATCATTATTTTCGATATAAAACGAAAGTGAATCATTATTAACATCGACAGATTTTTCTGTAGACTTCACAACTAAGTTACCGACATTGTATTGGTAATTTTGACCTTTAGGCAAAGAGTTAACCGGCGTAATCGTAAGTTTGGTGTCATTTAAACTCATCTCAAATGAAACAGGAATATCTACCATGCCACTAACAACTGTAGTACCGGGTAAAATAACATCAGTCGATGAATCATTACCTTTAACAACGGTAAAACCAGAAGTATTAGTAAGTGATAGGCTACTTGCTGATGCGGTAATAGCTTGAGAGTAGAATACACTGAAACTTTTATCGATATAATTTACTTCATTTGCCGCAATAACGACCTCTAAAGAAGAGCTATCATTAGTAACAACTCTTGGCATAACCGCTAACTCAACAACGTCAGTATTAGCGATATTATAACAACAGTTTTCTAAAGCACCTGAAATGTTGACTCTTAAGCTGTCATCATCGTTCTTATTCAGTGATATTGAAGCACTTTGATAAGAGATATCGTTTGCCATAAATGAAGGGATTTCTACTCGTGAGTAATCGCCAAACATTGCTGAAATCACATACTGTTCTGTTGCTGCATCAAAAGTAGAAGTCGTCTGTGTACCCGCAGAATCTGTTGAGAATAACTCAGCACCTAAAATAACATTCGCACTTGCATCAATCATTGTAATGCGAAATTCGATCTCTTTTAGCGGCATTTTTTCTTCAACATAAAGCGTTAATGATTCATCAGTATTCGATGATAAAAAATATAAATCATTGCTATTAATGTTGTTATTTAACTCAGAGTTATAATCTATTTCACCATCTTGATTGAGATCTAAGTTGGCTCTAACCATAATATTGAGAAACTTTGGTATGGTGATATGGTAAACGCCATTGGCTTCATTATAAGTCGAGTGGTGTTGATACTTATTTGACCTTGAACTAGTCCCATAATGAGATGAAGCTTTAAACGCTAATCCAGTAAGAGGCAATCCTGATGTTTTATTAATAACAGTTATTTGCATATCTTTAGCTGTAGAAACTTCAAATTGACCAAAATCATTGGCCGTATTGACTGCATTTGAATGACCCGTATTAATGAAATATGCACGTGATAAAAATTCATTATTGCTACTTTCAATAATCATTTCAATATCAGAATTAGCAGGAAGGTTTTCTAGTTTAAACTCGCCACCGTTGAAGCTAACGCTATCGACGAGGACAACATCAGCGGCAATAATTGTAATGTTCGTGGCTGATACGGCTTGATTATCTAATGCATTAACAACGATACCCGTTAATGCAACAGAAGCGGCAGGAGTACCAGGATTGATAGAGTTGTTAGTGCCACTAAGAATTTCATTTTGTGCTTGGATTGCTTGCACTACATCTTCGTTATTATTGTCGTTTTCTACTTCTAAACATGCTGTTAATAAACATAAAGAAACGCTTATCATCACTAGATTTACATACTTCAATTTTACTTTCCTTTTAAAATTTAGAAGGGAAATAGAATTAAACAATCTTTGTCGTATCGAATTCCCTTCAATAGAGCGAAAATGTTAACACATAATTAAATAACAGTTAACAACCTTAGTGTAATTATTGATGTTAATAATAAATAAAAATAGGATATAACATTGGACGACTTAATTAACATACCAGTTATCTGACAAGCCTCGTATAAAAAAATTATGGAATAACGGCTTGGGGGTTACGATATGGTTTAATGCTCATTTATGCAAAAGCGCTCTTTAAGCTCAAAGAGGCTTCGTCGTTCACCCTCTTTGGGAGTAGTCAGCCTCCTGAAAATCAAACCCTTTAACAAAACCAAAGCGGATAAATTAAAGTGAGTGTCCTTCTAATATGACGAGAATCGATATTGAAATAAATTCAGCATGAACTCAAGCTTCTTCATCATGACCCCAAATTCCATCATCCTGAACCCAACCTCCGTTATCCTGAACCCTTACTTAGTCATCCTGAATCCATACACCGTCATCCTGAACTTGTTTCAGGATCTCGACATTAACAATTCAAAGCCCAGATACTGAAATAAATTCAGCATGACGATAGTGGATACTGAAATAAATTCAGCATGACGTGAGTAGATACTGAAATAAATTCAGCATGACGAGAGTGGATACTGGAATAAATTCAGCATGACGAGAGTGGATACTGAAATAAATTCAGTATCCACTCAAACGCCATCATTCTGAACCCAACCTCCGTCATCCTGAACTTGTTTCAGGATCTCGTCCTTAACAACTCAAAGTCCAGATACTGAAATAAATTCAGCATGACGATAATGGATACTGAAGTAAGTTCAGCATGACGTGAGTGGATACTGGAATAAATTCAGTATGAAGGCAAACTCCATCATCCTGAACCCAAGCGCCGTCATCCTGAATTTATTTCAGGATCTCGACATTAACAACTCAAAGACCAGACACCAACAATAGACAATCTTCAAACCAGAAATTTAGAGTGAGTGTCTGTTTAATATTGTATGTTTAATAATCGAGTAATTTTCGGTTATTGCCAAAACGCTGAGACACCCAGTTTTGCAATAAGCTATTGCAAAACTGAATAAAGGGTAAGTTTGAGCGAGAAGCGGATCTTTGAATCGATAGCTGTAAAGGTCATAACAAAGCTTAGATAGACAAATCAATTCATAGTGCAATCGACCTAAAGATACAATCGATTGAGATATGTGTTAGCGTTAAACGGTTGACGCTTCGTTTAGCAAATGCTTTAAGTCATTTATGAAAGTAATTGGCTTTAGCCTAATTAAATCAAAGTCACTTTTTCAAGAGTGAAGCAACGAGTAATACTTATTTTAGCTCTACTGTGATTTGTAGATGGCCTGAGGAAATCAAAAAATGTCCGAGTATGCTGATATAGTCATCAATGCGATGCGTCCCTCCATAATTACACTAGATAAAAATTTAAGGATAGTTACTGCAAACGATTCTTTTTATACGTTTTTTCATGTCAAGTCTGAAAATGCCATCGGATACCTCATATACGAGTTAGACAATAAACAATGGGATATTCCTGCACTGCGAGAACTATTAGAAACAATTTTAACTCAGACAACCAGTTTTAATGACTACCTAGTTGAGCACGATTTTGCCAATATAGGTCGGCGAATCATGCTGATGAATGCCCGACAGATTGAAGAAGATGAAGATAGAGAACTGATTATTTTATTGTCCATGGAGGACGTCACCGAGCGGGTAGATGAATTAGTCATTGCCAACGAAGAGAAAGACAAGCGAGCAGATGAATTAGTCATTGCTAACGAAGAAAAAGACAAGCGAGCAGATGAATTAGTCATTGCTAACGAAGAGAAAGAGCATCTGCTACAAAAGATAAAACGTGCAGCCAGTGTTTTTACCCATACCCAAGAGAGCATCATGATAACCGATGCAACTGCGACTATTACTGAAGTTAACGATACATTCAGCCGCATCACTGGTTACGATTCTAAAGATGTACTGGGAGAAAATTCAAGGATCCTCCAATCTGGTCGCGAATCGCCAGAATTTTTTAGTGAAATGTGGGATACGCTGCAAACACAGGGGCATTGGCGTGGCGAGATATCGAACCGTCGTAAAAATGGTCAAATATTTCCCGCAATGCTATCCATTAGTGCTGTAAAAAATGCTGATGGTCTTACACAACACTACGTTTCATTATCCACTGACATTTCATCTATAAAGGCTTACCAAGGGCAATTGGAACGCATTACTCATTACGATCTACTAACCAATCTGCCTAATCGCGTATTAGTGGCAGACCGCATTACACAAGCTATGGTGCAATGCCAACGTGGTAGTCAATCATTAGCCGTTGCCTTTATGGACTTAGATGGCTTCAAAGACGTCAATGACAAGTATGGCCATAATATGGGGGACGAGTTGCTCATTGCTGTATCACAACAGATGCAAGCAGCTTTACGTCAAGATGACACGCTCGCACGTATTGGCGGTGATGAATTTATCGCAGTAATGATTAATTTAGAAAAGCCCGAAGATAGTGTACCGATATTAGAATGTCTACTAAAGGCCGCGGCTAATCCTGTAACCGTGGGCGATGTCATCATGCAAGTTTCAGTGAGTATTGGTGTCGCCTTTTATCCACAAGACGGTGTGGAAGCAGACCCACTCATACGTCGTGCCGACCAAGCCATGTATGTTGCCAAGCAAGAAGGTAAAAACCGTTATCACCTGTTTGATACTGCAAAAGATAATTTAATTAATACGCAACGAAAAAGTATCAACGATGTTCGTACAGCTATGGCTAGTGACGAGTTTGTGCTGCACTATCAACCCAAGGTGAATATGCAGACTGGCGAAGTGATAGGGGTAGAAGCGTTAATCCGCTGGCAGCATTCAGTACGTGGCTTAGTTCCGCCTTTAGATTTTTTACCTGTGATAGAAGGTCATGCCGTAAGTTTAGAACTGGGTGAATGGGTCATAGATAGGGCATTAAGCCAAATAATCCAATGGCGAAACATGGGAATAAATCTCCCAGTCAGTGTCAACATCAGTGCCTATCAAGTACAACAAAGTAACTTCACAACTCGCTTAGCTACATTGCTAGCGATCCATCCTGAAGTGGCCCCCAACTGTTTAGAATTAGAAATACTCGAAACTAGTGCCTTACATGATATCAGCCAAGTGTCTGCGACTATGAATGCATGCTGTGAACTTGGCGTACGCTTTGCTTTAGATGACTTCGGCACGGGCTATTCGTCACTTACCTATCTTAGACGCCTGCCAGCGCACTTAATTAAAATCGACCAAACCTTTGTACGGGAGATGTTAGAAAATGCTGATGATTCCGCTATTGTTGAAGCTGTAATAGGATTAGCTAAAGCATTCCGGCGTGACGTGATTGCTGAGGGCGTAGAAACTATTCCTCATGGATTAGCATTATTAAAACTTGGTTGTCAGTTGGCGCAGGGTTATGGTATTGCTCGACCCATGCCTGCCATTGATATTCCCAAATGGGTATCTAACTGGAAAGCCGATGATTCTTGGCAGATATGATACTTAAAGTCTGATATTTGACTTAATTTCATGCTAACGGGGTGTTTAAAACTTACTTGCTATTTAAAATACAAAATTTCGTTTCACCTCAAGAGTGAAGTTGCTCTTGAAGACAACACATCGTTCGAACACGGCAGAATAAAAATCATAGACTTCTCATTCACTCACTAAAAAGCGCTTAATGTCGGAGAACACTAAAGTTGAAAACTTTCTATAACTGAAATAAGCGACTCGTTGACAATCGAAAGCTATTTACCTGCGGGGTCGATGGAGTTTCATTTTTGGATCTGAAACAGTCGATTGCACTAGGACCAGTGAACGGCGGCAATGGTGACAAATAAGATCGTTAAAACCAGTTTTTTTTCGAGCTACCGCTACGACCGCTATTGGCACTTTTAAGTAGGTCATATTCAGTGATTACTATTCCAGTTTAGTAGCCATATTTTGGGTTATTAAACAGAAATAAAGATAATAATTCTACCTTAACAACTAAAGGCCCAGATACTGAAATAAATTCAGTATGACGAGAATGGATACTGAAATAAATTCAGCATGACGAGAATGGAGACTGAAATAAACTACTAGATATTTTTGGAGAAAAAATTGATTTACACTTAGTGATGGATGAGTGCATTTACGCTATATCTCAAATGCATATTCAAGCACGAAAGTTTATTAAGCCTACAATGAACAATGCATTAAGTATTTTCAAAAAGAGAAAAATAAGTATAGAAAAATAATATGGTAAGGTTTAACTGATATCTGTTTATATGAAAGTAATATTAGATTACTGTCGTTTGATGTTGAATGGTTTAATGCTGTTCCCTACGTTCAGGAAAAATATTCAGTTGCATTGAATTATCTGAATATTAAGCACAACACGTATTAATAAAAAACCCGCACTCTCTTTGCGAGAATGCGGGTTTTTATTAAGAATTACAAATTAGCAGCGCTAGCTTACCAACCTGTTTTTTCTTTAAGTGCTACGCCGATATCAGCTAAAGAACGAACAGTTTTAACACCAGCAGCTTCTAATGCTGCAAATTTCTCATCAGCAGTACCTTTACCACCGGCGATAATCGCGCCAGCGTGACCCATACGCTTACCTTCTGGTGCAGTAACACCAGCAATGTAAGATACAACAGGTTTAGTAACGTGTGCTTTGATATATTCAGCAGCTTCTTCTTCAGCAGTTCCGCCAATTTCACCAATCATTACAATTGCTTCAGTTTGTGGATCATTTTGGAACATTTCCAATACGTCGATGAAGTTAGTTCCTGGGATCGGGTCACCACCAATACCTACACAAGTAGATTGGCCAAAACCTGCATCAGTTGTTTGCTTAACGGCTTCGTACGTTAACGTACCAGAACGTGAAACAATACCTACTTTACCAGGCTTGTGGATGTGACCAGGCATGATACCAATCTTAGTTTCGCCAGGAGTAATAACACCTGGGCAGTTAGGACCGATCATACGAACGCCAGATTGATCAAGCTTAGCTTTAACGTCAACCATATCTAAAGTAGGAATACCTTCAGTGATAGTAACGATAAGCTCGATGCCTGCATCAATTGCTTCTAAAATTGCATCTTTACAGAAAGGAGCTGGAACGTAAATAACTGTTGCTGTTGCGCCAGTTGCTTCTACAGCTTCACGTACTGTGTTAAATACTGGTAGACCTAAATGCGTTTGACCGCCTTTACCTGGGCTTACGCCACCGACCATTTGTGTACCGTATTCAAGTGCTTGTTCTGAATGGAATGTACCTTGACCACCGGTAAAACCTTGACAGATTACTTTAGTATCTTTATTAATTAAGATAGACATTATTTGCCCTCCGCAGCTGCTACAACTTTAGTCGCTGCATCAGTTAATGACTCAGCAGCAATGATATCTAAGCCAGATTTTTTAAGAACTTCACGACCTTCTTCAGCATTTGTACCTTCTAAACGTACAACTACAGGTACTTTAACGCCTACATCTTTAACTGCAGCGATAATACCTTCAGCAATCATGTCACAACGTACGATGCCACCAAAGATATTAACTAAAACAGCTTTAACGTTGTCGTCAGAAAGAATGATTTTGAATGCTTCAGAAACACGTTCTTTCGTTGCTCCGCCGCCAACATCTAGGAAGTTAGCTGGCTTGCCGCCGTGTAAATTAACGATATCCATAGTACCCATTGCTAGGCCTGCACCGTTAACCATACAACCAACGTTACCGTCTAGGGCTACGTAGTTTAATTCAAAACGTGCAGCATGAGCTTCACGTTCATCTTCTTGAGATGGATCATGGAACGCGCGCATTTTAGGTTGACGGTATAAAGCATTACCATCGATACCAATTTTGCCGTCTAAACAGTGAAGATTACCTTCGTCAGTAATAACTAACGGGTTGATTTCTAATAAAGCGAAATCGAAATCTTCAAACATTTTTGCAAGACCTAAAAAGATCTTAACAAATTGCTTCATTTGCGTCGGGTTTAAACCTAACTTAAAACCTAATTCACGAGCTTGGTACGGTTGAGCACCAACAAGTGGATCGATTTCAGCTTGGTGAATTAACTCAGGCGTTTCTTCAGCAATCTTCTCAATATCAACACCGCCTTCAGTAGAGGCCATGAATACTACTCTACGACTAGCGCGGTCAACAACAGCACCAAGGTATAATTCGTTAGCAATATCTGTACAGCTTTCTACTAAAATTTTAGCAACTGGCTGACCGTTAGCGTCAGTTTGGTAAGTAACTAAGTTCTTACCTAACCAGTTTTGAGCAAAATCTTTGATTTCTTGCTTAGATTTAACTAGCTTAACGCCGCCAGCTTTACCGCGACCGCCCGCGTGAACTTGAGTTTTAACAACCCACATAGTGCCGCCGATTTTATCAGCCGCTTCTGCCGCTTCCTGAGGTGTATCGCAAGCGAAACCTTCAGAAACTGGTAAACCATATTCAGCGAATAATTGTTTCGCTTGATACTCATGCAAATTCATGGTGTATTTCCATTTATCTGTGAATGATAATGACAGCTGTTCTTAGTTATAAATATGAGTAAAATCTTAATTTTAATCATAAATATAAATAAAATTCGCTATCATCGAAAAAAGTTGATCGATTATAGTATAAAAGCTCTAAGGAACAAAGTCCCCAGAGCTAATACTATAGTCTAAATCAAAAGATTTAAACTTCTCGATTATATATCAAGAAGTAGACGTGTTGGATCTTCTAACAAGTCTTTAATTGCCACTAAAAAGCCAACAGATTCTTTACCATCAATTAAACGATGATCATAAGAAAGTGCTAAGTACATCATAGGAAGTATTTCAACTTTTCCATCAACAGCCATAGGTCTGTCTTGGATCTTATGCATACCTAAAATAGCCGCTTGCGGTAAGTTTAAAATAGGTGTTGAAAGTAGTGAACCAAAAACACCACCGTTAGTAATCGTGAAATTACCGCCGGTCATATCTTCAATTGAAAGCTTTCCGTCGCGACCTTTTATTGCTAAGTCACGAATACCATTTTCAATCGCTGCCATACCTAATTGATCTGCATCACGTAATACTGGTGTTACTAAGCCACGCGGCGTAGAAACAGCAATTGAGATGTCAAAAAAGTTATGATAAACAATATCGTCACCATCGATTGATGCATTAACCGCTGGAAAGCGTTTCAATGCTTCAGTAACCGCTTTAACATAAAATGACATAAAGCCTAAACGCGTATCATGCGTCTTCTCAAAAAGATCTTTATATTGCTTACGAAGATCCATAATTGGCTTCATGTTAACTTCGTTAAACGTTGTTAGCATTGCCGTTGAGTTTTTAGCTTCTAATAAACGTTTGGCAATTGTCTTGCGTAAACGTGTCATAGGTACACGTTTTTGTGTACGTTCGCCTAAATCTTGTGCAACAGGCGTCGCAGCAGCAGTTTTTGCCGCTGGAGCTGGAGCTGCAGGTTTATTAGCCGCTGCTTCAACATCTTCTTTAGAAATACGTCCACCTTTACCTGTACCTCTAACATTAGCAGCTGTTAAGCCTTTTTCTGTCATTAAACGACGAACAGAAGGGCTAGCTAATTCATCAGAGCTAATCGCATCTTCTGAAGTAGCTGCAGGAGCACTTGCTGTTGCGCCCGCATTAAGTTGGCCAATAACTTGTGAACCTAATACCGTGTCACCTTCGACGTGGATTATCTTACCAATCACACCATTGTCTTGAGCAACAACTTCTAGAACAACTTTATCCGTTTCGATATCAACCAAGTTTTGGTCAACAGAAACTGTATCACCCTCAGCAACATGCCAAGTAGCAACTGTTGCATCAGCAACAGACTCAGGTAAAACCGGTACGATGATGTCGATAACTTTCACTGCTGTTGCCGCCGCAGGAGCTGATTTTGCCGCTGCTGCAGGTTTTGCCGCTGCAGGAGCTGAAACATCAGCTGATGCATCGCCTTCAGTGAGGATTGCAATTACTTGCTCGCCTAATACTGTTGCGCCTTCGGCTTGAGAAATCTCAGTGATCACTCCATCAACGACAGCTTGTACTTCAAGTACAACTTTGTCAGTTTCAATATCTACTAATACTTGGTCACGTGAAACTTTATCACCTACTTGAACATGCCAAGTAGCTACGGTTGCATCAGCAACAGATTCAGGTAAAACGGGAACCTTAATTTCGGTTGTCATTTATTTTATTCCTTACTCACTAGTCTTCAACAGATAGCGCGTCATTGACTAGCGCTTGTTGTTCTTTTACATGGACAGACATATAACCTACAGCTGGTGCTGCAGAGGCCTTACGACCAGCATATGTCAAATAAGTACCTTCAGGTATTGCCGCTCTAAAGTGATGCTGTGAACAATACCATGCACCTTGGTTTTGCGGTTCTTCCTGACACCAAACGAATTGCTTAACATGCTGGTATTTGGCCAACTCTGCTTGAAGCTCTTCTTCTGGAAATGGATATAGCTGCTCGATTCGAATGATAACAACATTTTCTTGCTCACTCTTGCGACGCTGATCAAGTAATTCATAGTAAACTTTACCACTACAAAAAACGACACGTGTCACTTTTTTCCGATCGATATCGTCAACTTCACCAATGACATTATGGAACACACCCGTCGATAGCTCTTCTAATGAAGAGACCGCTAAAGGATGTCTTAATAATGACTTAGGCGACATAACAACCAATGGACGACGCATAGGACGAACAACTTGTCGACGCAGCATATTAAATACTTGCGCAGGTGTTGATGGCACACAAACTTGCATATTATGATCGGCACAAAGTTGTAAGAAGCGCTCTAATCGTGCAGATGAATGCTCAGGACCTTGACCTTCATAGCCATGAGGTAACAACATAGTTAAACCACATAAACGGCCCCACTTTTGCTCACCTGAACTAATAAATTGGTCAAAGACTACTTGTGCACAGTTAGCAAAATCACCAAATTGCGCTTCCCAAATAGTAAGCCCTGCAGGCTCTGCTGTGGTATAGCCATATTCAAAGGCAACCACTGATACTTCTGACAACACTGAGTCATGAATATCGAATGGACCTTGTCCTTCGCGAATATTTTGCAAAGGTAAGTATTTGCTAGCATCATCTTGGTTATGTAAAACAGCATGACGATGGAAAAAAGTACCGCGACCAGAGTCTTGCCCAGTAATACGAACACGTTTACCTAAATCAACAACCGAGGCATAAGCTAAATTTTCTGCCATACCCCAATCAAGTAATTTTTCACCCGATGCCATTTTAACGCGATCATCGTATATCTTCTTAACACGACCTTGTACAGGATGAGACTCAGGATATGTTGACAATTTACCGGCAAGTTCTTTCAGCTTTTCAACAGAAATTTCTTTATCGTAATCATCGTCCCACTCATGGCCAAGGTATGGAGTCCAATCGACAGAATGTTCTGTCATAGGTCGCCATTGTTCAACCGTACACTGACCTTCGTCTAGCAATTTACGATAATAAGAGGTTAATTCATTCGACTTATCTAAATTGATTGAACCCTCAGTATCAAGTTGCTGTGCATAGAGTTGACGAGGTGTTGGGTGTTTCTTAATTTTTTTGTACATCAATGGCTGCGTTGCACTAGGCTCATCAGCTTCATTGTGACCATGACGACGATAGCAAACAAGGTCGATAACGACATCGCGCTTAAATTCGTTGCGATAATCAAGGGCAATTTGTGTTGCCAAGATAACAGCTTCTGGGTCATCGCCATTAACATGAAGAATCGGTGCTGAAACCATTTTTGCTATTTCAGTACAATATTCACCACTGCGCGTATCTGCAGGATTAGACGTTGTAAAACCAACCTGATTATTGACAACGATACGTATCGTTCCGCCAACTTTAAATGCACGAGCTTGTGACATATTAAAAGTTTCTTGAACCACACCCTGACCGGCAATAGCAGCGTCACCATGAATCGTAACCGGAAGAACTGTATCACCGACTTTATCACCACGTCTGTCTTGACGCGCACGGACTGAGCCAATAACAACAGGGTTAACAATTTCTAGATGCGATGGATTAAAGGCCAAAGCTAAATGAACATTGCCACCAGGCGTTACAAAATCTGATGAATAACCTTGGTGATATTTAACATCACCTGAAGATAAAATTTCATCGTGCTTACCGCCAAACTCGTCAAATAACTTTGACGGATTTTTACCCATCACGTTAACTAAGACATTTAAGCGGCCACGGTGAGCCATACCAATAACAACTTCTTTAGTGCCTTGCGTACCAGCACGAGTAATAAGCTCTTTTAGCATAGGTATTAACGCATCACCACCTTCAAGGGAGAAACGTTTAGCGCCTGGAAACTTAGCTCCAAGGTATTTACAAATACCATCGGCAGCGATAAGACCTTTAAGAATTTCTTCTTTTTGGTCGACAGAAAATTTTGCTTGCGACTGAACAGACTCTAAACGTTGTTGGATCCAACGTTTTTCATCGGTGTCAGTAATGTGCATATATTCAGCACCGATAGAACCACAGTAAGTAGTTTTAAGGGCATTGTATAAGTCACCTAACTTCATCGCATCTTGAGAAGTAGCAAATGAGCCGACGTTGAACTCTGTATCAAAGTCGTTTTCTGAAAGTTCATGATGCGACAGTTGTAAATCGCGTACCTTATCTCGCTTCCACAAACCTAATGGGTCAAGGTTGGCATTTTGATGTCCACGAAAACGAAAAGCATTAATTAGCTGTAAAACTTTAACTTGTTTGGCATCACTACTACCAGAAACAACAACAGTTTTATGGGATTGCTTAGCTAATTCTTTAAATTCATTGCGGATTTCAGAGTGCCTGAATTCTAAGTCAGCACCTTCAATTTTTGGAAGTTGTTGGAATAACGTTCGCCATTCTGCAGAAACAGATTGGGAGTTATCCAAATAAGATTCGTATAATTCTTCAATGTAAGTAGCGTTAGCGCCACTTAAATGAGAAGACTCTAACCAAGCCTTCATTGTACCTTCGGGCATTGCCTGTTCCTTTATGGGATAAAAGCAATAAAAAAATAAACAATTATCGTTAGCAAGTCAACTAGACTAATGGCTAATTGTCATCTGCTAATGATGACTATTCCTGTTTTAAAACACCAAAGTGCTAGATAACTTCATCTAACACTCTGCTATTTAATTTTATACTGCGCGTGAAATCAACATCGACTTAATATGGCCGATAGCTTTCGTTGGGTTTAATCCTTTTGGACAAACATCAACACAGTTCATAATACCATGACAACGGAATACGCTGTAGGCATCTTGCAAACCATCTAAACGTTCTTCGGTTGCAGTATCACGGCTATCAATTAAGAAGCGATAAGCATGCAACAAACCTGCTGGTCCAATAAACTTATCTGGGTTCCACCAGAAAGACGGACAAGAAGTTGAACAACAAGCACATAAAATACACTCATATAAACCATCAAGCTTTTCGCGCTCTTCAATCGATTGAAGATGCTCACGTGCAGGAGGGTTTTTACCATCATTAATTAAGAACGGCTTGATTTTTTCATATTGATTATAGAACTGTGTCATATCAATAACTAAATCACGTACTACCGGTAAACCAGGTAAAGGGCGTAACACTATTTTCTTTGCTGGAACAGCCGATAATGGTGTAATACAAGCTAAACCATTTTTACCGTTAATATTCATACCGTCAGAGCCACATACTCCCTCACGACATGAACGACGGAAAGAGATAGTCGTATCTTGCTCTTTTAATAAAATAAGTGCATCAAGTACCATCATATCTGAGCCTTCTGGAATATCCAGCTCATAATCTTTCATGTAAGGTGCATTATCAACATCAGGGTTGTAACGATAAATCGAAAAAATTTGTTTCATTGCAATGCTCCTTAATATACACGAGCTTTCGGTGGGAAAGCTTCACGATGAATAGGTTTCATATTTACAGAACGTTTTGTCATCTCTTCTGTTTCTGGCGTGTAGATAGAGTGGCATAACCAGTTCTCATCATCACGTTCAGTGAAATCTTGACGGGCATGTGCACCACGAGATTCAGTACGGAAGTTAGCTGCTTTAGCTGTACAAAAAGCCGTTTCCATCAAGTTGTCTAATTCTAAACACTCAATACGTTGCGTGTTAAATTCTGTAGACTTATCATCGAGGCTTGCATGTTGAAGACGTTCACGGATTTCAGTCAACTCTTGCATGCCTTCGGCCATAGCCTCACCTTCACGGAATACCGAGAAGTTAAATTGCATACATTTTTGCAAGTCTTTACGTATTTTAGTTGGACTTTCTCCACCTTTTACAGATGACTCCCAACGATTAGTACGTGCTAATGAAGCTTCTAAGTCAGACTCAGAGGCATCTTTTCCGCTTTGCGTATCATTTAGGTAAGTGCCTAAGAAATTACCTGCTGCACGACCAAAGACCACTAAATCAAGAAGAGAATTACCACCTAAACGGTTTGCACCATGAACAGATACACAAGCAATTTCACCAACGGCAAATAACCCTTCAACGATAGTTTCTTTACCCGTTTCTGGGTTAAAGTTAATCGCTTGGCCATTCACGTTACAAGGAACACCACCCATCTGATAATGACAAGTTGGTATAACTGGAATAGGTTCTACTGCTGGATCTACGTGAGCAAATGTTTTCGATAAATCACAAACACCTGGTAAACGTTTTTCAAGCGTTTCACGGCCTAAATGATCAAGTTTAAGTTTAAGATGCGGACCCATAGGACCGTCAAAACCACGACCTTCACGGATCTCTGTCATCATAGAACGAGCAACTACGTCACGACCTGCTAAATCTTTAGCATTTGGTGCATAACGTTCCATGAAACGCTCGCCATCTTTGTTAAGCAGGTAACCACCTTCTCCACGACAACCTTCAGTAACAAGCGTACCTGCACCGGCGATTCCTGTTGGATGAAACTGCCACATTTCCATGTCTTGCATCTGTATGCCAGCACGAACTGCCATACCAACGCCGTCACCAGTATTGATGTGAGCATTAGTTGTTGATGCATAGATACGACCAGCACCACCGGTAGCTAATACCGTAGCACGGGCTTTGAAGTAAACAATCTCGCCTGTTTCGATACAAATAGCGGTTGTGCCAACAATAGCACCGTCACTATTTTTAACTAAATCTAGTGCATACCATTCAGAGTAGACATTAGTTTTATTTTTAACGTTTTGTTGGTACAAGCAATGTAATAAAGCATGGCCAGTACGATCGGCTGCGGCTGCTGTACGTGCAGCTTGTTCGCCACCAAAGTTTTTAGATTGGCCACCGAAAGGACGTTGATAAATCTTACCTTCTTCAGTACGAGAAAAGGGTAGACCCATTTTCTCTAACTCAATAATAGATTCAGGACCTGTTTTACACATGTATTCGATTGCGTCTTGATCTCCGATATAATCAGAACCCTTAACGGTATCGTACATATGTTGTTCCCAATGATCTTCATGCGCATTACCTAGCGCAACAGTGATACCACCTTGAGCAGATACTGTATGAGAACGAGTAGGAAAAACTTTAGAAATCAAGGCACAAGATTTACCTGATTCAGAAATAGCTAATGCAGCGCGCATACCTGCACCACCGGCGCCAATAACTATAGCGTCAAATTCACGAATTGGAACGCCCACTTATACACCCCACACAATTAAAAAGCCTGCCGCAAGGTAAGCTAATAAAGTAACAGAAAAGAAAAATTGTAATGACCCACGCAAAAAAGCTGGTTTAATATAATCAGACAATACTTGCCAAATACCAATCCACGCATGAATAACAACTGACAAAACAGCAAGTAATGTTGCTATTTTTACTGACATCAAGCCAAAAAAGCTATGCCAATCGTCATAAGTTACATCTGGAGTAACTACAAAAAAGCCAGCGATCAATAACGTATATAACGTTAAAATAATAGCGCTTGCTCTTATAAGAATAAAATCATGTACGCCATTTCGGCCTACAGTAGCAATGTTGTTTACCATAACCAAACTCCTACTACGACGGTAAGTATAAACCAAAGTGCCATAGCAAATTTAGCACTGGTGTTACCTGAAGCTAATTCTTCAAAATGGCCTAAGTCCATAAATAAGTGACGAACACCCATTAATATATGGAACGTTAGAGCAGAGATTATGCCAAACATAATGAATTTAAATATGAAACCATCCAGACATGCTTGAACTTGAGCAAATCCTTCAGCGGAAGATAGAGATAACGAAAGTGCCCACAATAATATACCAATAGCAAATACCATAATGACACCAGAAACACGGTGCAATATCGAGGCGTTTGCCGAAGGGTGCATTTTAATTGTAGTCAGATCTAGGTTTACAGGACGTTGTTTTTTCACAATTTCGCCTAAAGAGTTCTTTGAGCCTTCAACTTGTTTTTTTATTGCTCAATGAAATAAGTAAACAAGTTTACAATCAATTGAGCAATCCCCTAGCGATCTTAGTTAATATTTGTCTATTAATGAAATAATCTACAAATACAAAAATTAGATCAGCTTGATTATATAGCTGAACATTTTTAATTACAATTTTCTTACGCGAGAATTTCACCTTTATTTCAAAGGTATCAGACTATTATTTAACCTATTTTAGCAATTCTTTAACTTTAGTCTAAGGTAGAAACAATTGGTTTGACTTTAAGGGGGTATAATGAAGTAGAATACGGTCAGTTTTATATTCATAAAAACTGACTAACTTTTCAAAAGTAAGTTCAGCAAGCGAATTAAATAATTTATAGGGGATTAAACATATGGCTGAATCTAAAGCCACTCTCAGTATTGATGGTAACGTAGTTGCAGATTTACCAATACTTTCAGGTAGCGCCGGTAACGACGTAATAGACATCAGAACTTTGGGTAATTATGGTTATTTCACTTATGACCCGGGTTTCTTAGCAACCGCTTCATGTGAATCAGCTATTACTTATATCGATGGTGGTAAGGGTATTTTACAACATCGTGGTTATCCAATTGACAGTTTAGCTAAACAAGCTAACTATCTAGAAGTTTGTTATATTTTGTTAAATGGTGATGCACCAACATCAACTCAATATGATGAATTTGTTGATATTATTACCAACCATACTATGGTTCACGAGAAACTGGCTCATTTTTTCCAAGGTTTCTTGCCTGACGCACACCCAATGGCAATGCTTTGTGGTGTTGTTGGTGCTATGTCTTCATTTTATCATAGTGATTTAGACATTGAAGATCCTGTGCAACGTATGCGCAGTGCGCATCGCTTAATTGCTAAAATGCCAACTATTTCAGCAATGGCTTACAAATACAGTATTGGCCAACCATTCGTTTATCCACGTAATGAATTAAGCTATGCAGAAAACTTCTTACATATGATGTTCTCTGTACCAGCAGAAGAGTATGTTGTTAGCCCTACTGTTGCCCGTGCCATGGATAGAATATTTACATTGCATGCAGATCACGAGCAAAACGCTTCAACTTCAACAGTTCGTTTAGCTGGATCTTCTGGTGCTAACCCTTATGCATGTATCGCTGCAGGCGTAGCATCTTTGTGGGGCCCTGCACATGGCGGCGCTAACGAAGCCTGCTTAAAAATGCTTGAGCAAATTGGTACATTAGAGCGTGTTGACGAATTTGTTGCTCGTGCTAAAGATAAGAGTGATTCATTTCGCTTAATGGGTTTCGGACATCGTGTTTACAAAAACTTTGATCCACGCGCAACAGTAATGCGTGAAACATGTCATGAAGTATTGAAAGAGTTAGGCATAAAAGATCCTCTTTTAGACGTGGCAATGGCTCTTGAAAAAGTGGCCCTTGAAGACCCATACTTTATTGAGAAAAAACTTTACCCGAATGTAGATTTTTATTCAGGTATCATCTTGAAAGCTATCGGTATTCCTACCAACATGTTCACAGTAGTATTTGCTATGTCTCGTACCGTGGGTTGGATTTCTCACTGGGATGAAATGTTAGGTCAAGCGGGTCAAAAAATTGGTCGTCCTCGTCAAAACTATATTGGTGAAATTGACCGTGAATTTATCCCATTAAATAAAAGATAATTATTTATTTTATAAATCACTCTTTGAAAGGTAGCTCACGCTACCTTTTTTATTCCTTCAATTTTAGTCGCATCATAAAAACAATTAATAACCCTTTTTTCTTTGATTATCAGGAAATTTCTTTTGCCTCGCCTTAGTAATAATTTTCTCTTTACTGCAATAAAAACAGCTTTATCTTGATAAAAACATAAAACAGCCCAATAAATAATCATTATAACAATAAAGAATACTAGCTATACACATAAAAAATAGTATTAATAAACAGTAAATTAAAAAAACACAGACCGATAGTTCAGCTTAATTCCGGGCCAAATCTATACCGATAATAGCTAAAAATTACTACAATAATTGTTTAAAATACTGATGATTTATTAATTATAAGTAAAATAATTAATACCTTGCCACTGCATATTTATTTTTCCAACACTATACCCAGCTAAATCGACTGTAATTGTCACCTTACACTCTCACAATCATTGATTGATTTATTAATAAATCAACCAAACCATTACAATTCTGCTGCCTCAACACTTTAAATTAAGGTGCAGCCAGCGGATAAAGTCGTCATTGTTAAGGGTAAAAATAGCGAGATAAAGAAAAAAGTTAATTGCTTACGGGATTTGCTGTATTCAGTGTTAATTCACCCTTATAATGTTAAAAATTTTATGAGTTAATGATTACGGTATGTCTGAATATCAAATGAGATTTGGTGGAATTGCGCGTCTTTACGGCGCTGCAGGTGCTGCTTTATTAGAAAAAGCGCACTTCTGTGTGATAGGCATCGGTGGTGTTGGTTCTTGGGCTGCTGAATCTTTAGCAAGAACAGGGATTGGTTCGATAACATTAATTGATTTAGATGATATCTGCACAACCAATATCAATAGACAAATTCACGCACTTACTGAAACGATTGGAGAAAGTAAGGTCGATGTGATGGCTGAACGTATTAAGCAAATTAATCCAAGCTGTCAGGTGAATGTCATTGAAGATTTTGTCACTTTTGATAATTTGCGTGAACTATTAAGTAACGATTTTGATTATGTCATCGATGCTATTGACTCAGTGAAAATAAAAACGGCTATTATTGCTCATTGTAAACGTAATAAAATACCGGTAATTACTATTGGTGGCGCAGGAGGGCAAACAGATCCAAGTAAGATTCAACTTTGTGACTTGAGCCAAACTTATCAAGATCCATTGCTTGCTAAGGTAAAAAATCAACTGCGCCGTGAATTTAACTTCCCGAAAGCCGATGCAAAAACAAGCAATAAGCGAAAGTTTTCAATTGATGCCGTTTTTTCTACTGAACAACTGGTTTATCCTGATGAAAATGGCAATGTTTGTCACGCAAAGCAAACTCAAAATGGTACGGTACGGTTAGATTGCAGCTCAGGTTTTGGCGCGGTTACTCACGTTACAGCCACATTTGCTTTCTTTGCTACCAGCCGTGCAATTAAGAAATATTTAGCTAAGCATCAGCTTTGATGTTGCCTTGCCATCATTTTAATTTTTTCAACGATGGCTTTAACACCATTACTACGTGATGGGCTCAAGTGCTGTAACAAACCCAACTTTGAAAAATAAGATTGGTCGTCAAACGCTAATATCTGTGCCGATGAAAGCTGCTGAAAAGCAGCTAATATAATCACCATTAAACCTCGAATAACTTTAGCGTCACTGTCGCAACTAAAAATAAACTCATCTTGAGTATTTTTAGTTGCCATTAACCAGGCATGACTTTCGCATCCTACAATCAAGTTAGTGTTGTTACGGAAGCTTTTATCCATTCTGACTAATGACTTACCCAACATCATTATTTCTCGATGACGAGAATCCCAACCTTTTAATAAACTAAATCTTACTATCATAGCTGAGTGATTAGTTGAATTGACCGGCTGTGCTAAGTGATATGGTTCAATAATAATTTTATCAACATTGTCATCCGTGCCTTGGATCAGTAAATTTAGTTTCTCAATAAAAAAATCAATTTCTGCATAAGTATTATAAGCCGCTAATGAAACTCTAATACAGCCACTTAATTTTAAATAGTCCATTAAAGGCATCGCACAATGATGTCCACTTCTGATGGCAATACCATATGCATCTAGGCCGCTAGCAATATCGTAATTATGTGCACCAAAGACGGTGAATGAAACTACGCTAATATCAGGTTTGTCCTCAACAACAAATTTAACCGCTTTAATTTGTGATAATTTTTCATAACAGTAGGATGTCAGTAAGCTTTCATATTTTGCTAACTGAGCTACTCCAAATGAATTAATGAATTCAATACTGGCAGAGAAAGCAATAACACCAGCATAGTTCGGTGTCCCAGCTTCAAATTTAAAGGGGAGTTGATTAAATGATGTTCCTTGAAAACTAACTTTTTTTATCATTTCCCCACCCCCCTGATAAGGAGGCATAGCCGTTAATAAGTCACGTCGACCGTATAAAACACCAACGCCCGTGGGTCCAAACATTTTGTGTGCTGAAAAAACGTAGAAGTCACAGTCTAGAGTTTGCATATTTAGTGCTAAGTGGGCACAAGCTTGAGCACCGTCAATAACCGTTATGGCTTTAAATTTTTTAGCTAAAGTGATTATTTTTTTAACGGGATTAACTTTACCAATCACGTTAGAAATATGCGTAAAACTAACCACCTTAGTTTTTTCATTAAAATAATCTACTAAGCTATTTTCATCGATACGACCGCTCGCATCTAAAGGTAAAACTTTAATAATAGCGCCAGTTTTTTCGGCAATCATTTGCCAAGGCACGATGTTAGCGTGGTGTTCAGCATGGCTTAATAATATTTCATCGCCCGCTTGTAAGTTTTTCTGCCCCCAACTCTGAGCAATTAAATTAATTCCTCCCGTTGTACCTGGAGTCCAAATGATTTCTTCTAAGTATTTGGCTTGAATAAAGTGTTGCACCTTAGCTCTAGCTTGCTCAAAAGCCAAAGTAGCTTTAGCACTCAGAGCATGTGAGGCGCGATGAACATTAGCATTATATTGCTGATACACCTCAGCTTCGGTATCGATAACCACATTAGGCTTTTGAGTGGTAGCGCCATTATCAAAATAAACTAAGGGCAAGTCGTTGACGGTATTACTGAGCAAAGGAAAATGCTGGCGAAATGTGCTGACATCGAATTTATTCATAAGAGATTGCATGCAAAGATAATATTACTGACATAATTATACCTGATAATACTATAAAAATTGATCATTTAAACAATCAAGAGTCTCACTAGTTTATTTAGACAATAGTCCAAAATAATAGGTTAATTTATCTGTTTTAAACTAGAGTTAAACAGTAAAGAAAATAAAGGGTGAAAAGTATGAAGTTATTTTCATGGTTCATTAAAGCAAATAAGCATCCAAAGCCTGCACAAGAAGGTTTACCAACAGCTGTATCAAATGACATCGCAGATGAAGGAATAAATGCACTTAATCGCAATACTATGTGGCCGATAGCAAAAGTTAAAAACGCGACTGTGATTATTAAGAAGGCAAATAAGAAAATGAATACGTCTCAAAGTACCCATAAATACGAGACGACTAAAGCGAGTAAGCCAATTATTGGCCCTATTCCTTTAGGTTAGGCAGAGCTCTTCTCAACTAATCTGGCTGATAGAAATAGCGCGAAAGCGTTATTTTTTTGCTTCTATTGCTAAACTAACATTATGTAAATAGTGTGGCATTAAGAACTTTTCGGGGTTGTCGGCTAGCAATTGTAAGTATAAAGCTGGAAAGCCTGTTTGATAATAACGCATCCTAGTTCTTTGCTTTAAAGGTTTTATTGCAACAAAGTCTTTTTCATTACAGCTTTCAGCAATAAAAGCACCCACGCTATCACCTTCTTTAGAAACAGTCCCTAATTTCCAACCTTGCGCAGTATGAGTCACTAACGATGTTTTCCTTGAAATATATTTAGCCCAAGGTAATTCACTGAGAATTATCGCACGGACTTTCTCACGAGAGCCTTGATAAAAACGGGGCAAAATTGCAACATTATGGGAGAACATCGCATTTTGCACAGCCAAGCAACGAGAATGATTTTTAGGTAGCGCGTACTCATCAATAAAGCCAAGTAGATGAGCCAGCTCATGGTAAAAGACTTCTGCATTATCATGACGATCAATATATAAAATACCCGCGTTTACGTTAGCACCGCCTTTTTCAACAAGCACCGCAATGAACCTGTCTACTGACACTCGCTTATTATTTGGCCAGATAGATTCGTCACATCGAATCGCTTCATTAGTACTTTGGTGACAAGCGAGTGTTATTTTACTGATGTATTGTACCGGTGAAAAACAAAGGTAAGGTTGTAATGTTGCTAACGTCGAGGATGATATCAGTTCTTCAAAATATGCTAAGTCGCGTAGATTCGTTGCATAGGGCGCAATGCTCGCTAGACAATTTGCTTGTGACGGTATATTTGGAGTATTTAAGACATTGTAATGCAATAGCTTTTTCGAAAAAGACTCAAGTTCTTCAGATGGTTTGTCTGCGTTTATCGTCTCAAGTTGCTTAATATATCGGTCTATTTCTGGTTTCTGTCCTATTGAAATTGAAATCTCAAGTAAAAGCGTTAGGGCAGATCCATTAGATGATATTGGTAATAATAATTTTTTAGCCACAAGTAGTTTGTTATGGGAAAAATAAATTTTCGCTAAGTCTATTCTTGCTTGCTGATGACCTAATCGAATGGCTTGTGCAAGCCATAGCTCGATATTTTTATTATTGTCGCCTTGCTTATTTTTATAATATTGGGCTAATTTAAATGCCACCTCTCCATCACTTTTAGCCAGTGATTTAGCAATATTTTGCCATCTTGGGTCGTTATCAACATAAGTATTTAAATGCTTATACAAAAGAGTGTTTAAGCCAAGCTTTTCTATAACGGTTAATTGTGAGTGGTTAGCGTAACCATTTTCTACGGCTTTAATTAATGAGTTTACCGATACAAAAGAGCTTATTGATATAACAGTCAATAAGCTGATGATGGTTAAGCTGACTTTATATTTCATTTGCAGGTATAAATAACATCCATCAACACATTAAGACGACTTAGCGGCTTTAACAATTTCTTGTCGCATTAAGTCTAACTCAAGTTTGGCGTATCTGTGTTCAACAAACTCATAGACGTTAGTACTTAAGGCTAATTTAAAAAAGTTTGCTGCAAGTTCATTATTGTCTTTGAGTTGATAGTATTTACCTAAGTAGAAATATGCCTCGCACAGACGTTCACTTAAAGCCTTATTAGAATTTACGCCTATTGATAATTGACTGATAAATTCTTGCTCGGTTATCTCACCTAGATAAAGTTGAATAATATTTTTAGCCCAAACACTCTCTTCAACTTGCTCTGCCGCGACCTTTAATGATGTTTTCGCATTAAGGTTATTTGCCGCTGACTCGGCTAAATACATCCATAAAATACGGTAAGGGTCATTACTTTTTCGTTGCTGAAAAGTACTAAAATCATCAATAGATAGTTCAGCACGACCCCCATAATATAAAGCAATCCCTCTATTTAAATAGGCATATTCATGTTCAGGCGCTAAATCTATTGCCGAATCAAAAGCCTCGTAAGCTTGGTTGAACTCTTGCAATTGGGTGAAATGGATCCCTAAAAAATTATAGGCATCAACAAAGTCTGGCTTTAAACGCAAAGCTCGATTGAAATCAAGACGGGCTAATGAACGTAAACCAACACTGTCGTAAACAACACCGCGGTCATAATAAAGTTCAGCTCGTTGGGCATCGGTTATTTCAGCTCTTTGAATAACATCAGTTAGACGCGCTATCGCTATTTCACTTTTATAATTTATGGCTAATGGTTCGACAATGATAAGTTGATTCATGGCGAGCGAATCGTCATTTTCTGGGCTGCTTGCACAACCTTGTAAAGATGAGATGACGATGACAAGCGCTACTTTAAAGAATTTATTCACAGAAATAATGTACCTAATGAAATTTTGTATTGACTCATTTTAGTATATAAAAAAGGGAGCCATCAGGCTCCCTTTTTATCTAACTTTTTAAGTAAGCTATTCAGCAGCGTCAGCTACTGGTGCTTCCTTTTTCTCATTAGCTTCTTTAATACTTAAACGTACACGGCCTTGACGGTCGACTTCAAGTACTTTAACCGTAACTTCCTGGCCTTCAGTTAATACGTCACTTACAGCATTAACACGTTCGTCAGAGATTTGAGAGATGTGAACTAAACCATCTTTACCCGGAAGTACGTTAACAAAAGCACCAAAATCAACGATACGTACTACTTTACCTTGGTAAATTGTACCTACTTCAATTTCAGCCGTTAATGCTTTAATACGATTAATCGCATCTTCAGCTTGCTCACCATTAGTTGCAGCAATTTTAACAGTACCATCGTCATCAATCTCGATAGTTGTACCTGTTTCTTCTGTAAGCATGCGGATAGTAGCACCACCTTTACCAATGATGTCACGAATTTTATCTTGGCTAACTTTGATGGTATGAATGCGTGGTGCAAACTGTGAAATATCATCACGGTGACCAGAGATAGCTTCATCCATTACAGATAGGATATGAGTACGTGCAGCTTTTGCTTGGTTTAAAGCAAGTTGCATGATTTCTTTAGTGATGCCTTCAATTTTAATGTCCATTTGAAGTGCAGTAATACCACCAGTAGTACCCGCTACTTTAAAGTCCATGTCACCTAAGTGATCTTCATCACCTAAAATGTCTGAAAGAACAACAAAGTCGTCGCCTTCTTTAACTAAGCCCATTGCAATACCAGCAACAGAAGCTTTAATTGGTACACCAGCATCCATTAATGCTAATGAAGCACCACAAACAGAAGCCATTGAAGATGAACCATTTGATTCTGTAATTTCAGAAACAATACGCACAGCATATGGGAATTCTTCAAGTGAAGGCATAACCGCTAACATACCGCGTTTTGCTAAACGGCCATGGCCGATTTCACGACGCTTTGGAGAACCAACAAAACCTGTTTCACCAACACAGTATGGAGGAAAGTTATAATGAAGCATAAATGCGTCAGTCTTCTCACCCATAATAGTATCAAGACGCTGTGCATCACGTTGTGTACCTAAAGTAGCCGTAACTAACGCTTGTGTTTCACCACGAGTAAATACCGCAGAACCATGAGTTCTCGGTAATACGCCTGTCATAACGTCTAGGGCACGGATCATTTCAGGATCACGACCATCGATGCGAGGCATGCCTTTAGTGATGCGACCACGAACAACGGTTTTTTCTAAGTCATGGAATAAATCTTTCGCTTCTTGAACGTTAAGATCTGCATCGCTTGCTAATAATGTTTCAACAACACCATCGCGGATTTCTTTGATTTTTTCGTAACGAACAGCTTTTTCAGTGATTTGGTAAGCTTCGTTAACTTGTGCTTCACTCAATTCTGCAATTTTAGCAATAAGGTCAGCATTCTTAACTGGTGCAACCCAATCCCACTTAGGATTGTTAACTTCAGCAGCCATTTCTTTAATTGCTGTGATAGCCGTTTGCATTTGCTCATGGCCATACATAACAGCGCCAAGCATAACTTCTTCAGATAAAATATCAGCTTCAGACTCAACCATTAGTACTGCAGAATCAGTACCTGAAACAACTAAGTTTAACTTAGACGTTTCTAATTCAGATTGTAATGGGTTAAGAATGTATTTGCCGTCAGTATAACCAACACGTGCTGCGCCAACAGGACCACTAAATGGCATACCTGAAATAGCTAAAGCTGCAGACGTACCTAATAAAGAAATGATGTCAGGGGCAATTTCTGGGTTAGCAGAAACAACCGTAATAACAACTTGAACTTCGTTAGTAAAGCCATCTGGGAAAAGTGGACGAATTGGACGGTCAATTAAACGACAGATTAATGTTTCTTCTTCAGAAGGACGGCCTTCACGTTTAAAGAAACCACCTGGGATTTTACCCGCTGCGTATGTACGCTCTTGGTAGTTAACTGTTAATGGAAAAAAATCTTGTCCTGGTTTTGCTTCTTTCTTACCAACAACAGACACTAATACACACGTATCGTCCATGCTTGCCATAACAGCACAAGTTGCTTGACGTGCGATAGCACCAGTTTCTAAAGTAACGGTATGTTGACCGAATTCAAATGTTTTTGTCACTGTATTGAACATAAATGTTCCTTTTTAGCTAAATATAAATTTTCTTGATTAACCAATCTGTACAATTATTTATTCACTTAGAGCAAAATTTTAACCGCTTAAGTTGAACAAAAAATTATACAGTTTGGATTGATTAGTTTTGCAAAAGCTTAAATTTTCTAAAAATTTGCAGGCACATTATACTATCAAACGCGCTATTTACTAGCCAGAAAGGGGAATTGTTATTAAGAAAAGACAAAAAAGCGTACTTTGACTAAGTTTGGGCAAGTTACCCGGTAAATTAGCAATAAAAAAAGGAGCTATAAAGCTCCTTTTTTTGATATTACCTTTAAGAAAAAAGGTAACAAATAAGTCACATCTTAACGACGTAGACCTAATTTAGCGATTACCGTTGTGTAACGCTCAACGTTTTTGCCTTTTAAGTAATCAAGTAACTTACGACGTTGTGCAACCATGCGCAATAAACCACGACGTGAGTGATGATCATGGATGTGCTCTTTGAAGTGACCTTGTAGGTGGTTGATTTGTGTAGTTAACAAAGCAACTTGTACTTCAGGTGAACCAGTATCACCTTCTTTTTGAGCATATTCTGCAACGATTGCAGCTTTTTCTGTAGCATTTAAAGACATAATAAATCCTTAGTGTGATGTACTCGAAAGTACTTAAAATTCGCACCTCGCCAAACACTAATTCAGCTAAGGTGACAAAAGAGCGCGCATTGTATCAGCGACAGACGAAATTGCAACTGATATTTGTGTCACACCATTAATAACTTGTCGTTAGACTATATAACATTTAACCATGAGTAAACGCTGTTTTATTTTACTGATATAGGCGATAACCAGCCAAGATCCTAAAATGTTAAATAATTTATTACAGCGTTTTCAAAAATTCGTCTAAAACAACAATGCGTTTTGGTGCAATTAAACCGTTGTCGTCTATGTGACCAACACCAATGAACTCTCCATCATTGATATTGTCTCCAACAAAAACCTGCACTAAACCTTCAGCTGGAACATTAGCTGCTTGTACTGGATTACCGTGGCGTAAAAAGTTAGCAGACATATCATCTATAAAAACCTCAGGGATACCATCACAGGCCGTCGTCATCGGTAACAATAAAGGGTCAAGTAAAGTAGAAGGCGCTAACTCTTGCTCTTCTGCTTGTGCCACTAATGCTTGTAATTGTTCCAGTGTTACCATTTTATCTGTAGGATAATTTCCCACGGCACTTCTGCGTAAATTAGCAACATGTGCGCCACAACCAAGCAGTTCGCCTAAATCGTCGATGATAGTACGAATATAGGTGCCTTTAGATACATGAATATGTAAATCTACTTCATCACCTTCAAAGCGTAATAAGTCTAAACGAAAAACCGTAATATCTCGTGACTCACGAGGGACCTCAACACCTTCTCGCGCATATTTATATAAAGGCTGGCCTTTATATTTTAACGCTGAGTACATGGAAGGAATTTGTTGTGTGGTACCGCGAAAAGACTCAAGTGCTATTGCTAATTGCTCACTTGATACATCAACCAGCTTTTCCGCAACAACTTCGCCGTCAGCGTCACTGGTTGTAGTGCGCACACCCAATTTTGCTGTTACTTGATAGGTTTTATCAGTATCAAGTAAAAATTGAGAAAACTTAGTTGCTTCACCTAAACAAATCGGCAACATACCGGTAGCAAGTGGATCTAATGCCCCAGTATGCCCGGCTTTCTGTGCAAAGAAGATACGCTTAACTTTTTGTAAAGCACTGTTCGATGACATGTCATAGGGTTTATCAAGTAGGATCACCCCATTAATTGGGCGACCTTTTCTGCGTTTAGCCATCTAGCTGTACCCTATGAATTTTCTTCGTTGTTGAGATCAGTTGCTTCTTTAGAGGCGGTAGCATCTCGCTCTGAGCTTTCAGCAATATGCTTATCGCTAGCCACAGCTTCATCAACCAATGAACTCATTCGAACACCTTCAGCCATAGAGCTGTCATAAACAAAACGTAAATGCGGCATAATACGAGCACGTAATTTCTTCGCTAATAACGAACGAATAAAACCAGCAGCTTCATTTAACACTTCAATGGAGCTTTTTATTTCTGAGGCTTCATTGGTAAAAAAAGTCACGAATATTTTTGCGTAAGCTAAATCACGTGTCAACTCGACAGCAGAAACTGTTGTCATGACTAAGCGTGGATCTTTAACTTCGCGCATCAAAATAGTCGCGATTTCTTTTTGTATTTCTTGTCCGACACGGTCGGTACGGGCAAATTCTCTTGCCATAGGAAATTCTCCTAATAAAATTATCGAGGACTTTTACCTGATAACTTTTAATATATAAACAAAAATGGAGGCAAAGCCCCCATTTAGTATTTGTACAACAGTAAGTGAGCTATCTCATTACATTGAAGCCGATTAACCAACAAAAGCAGTCAATCAATCAGCAATAATCTAAAGTTATAGCGTACGCTTAATTTCTATTGTTTCGAATACTTCAATTTGGTCACCAACGCGAACATCATTGTAGTTCTTAACACCGATACCACATTCAGTACCGTTACGAACTTCTGCAACATCGTCTTTGAAACGACGAAGTGATTCAAGTTCACCTTCGTATATAACAACCAAGTCACGTAATACGCGAATTGGAGCACTACGTTTAATGATACCTTCAGTAACCATACAACCAGCGATTGCGCCGATTTTAGGCGACTTAAACACGTCACGAACTTGTGCAAGACCAATAATTTCTTGCTTGAACTCTGGCGCTAACATGCCGCTCATGGCTTGTTTAACTTCATCAATTAATGCGTAAATAACACTATAGTAGCGTAAATCAATGTTTTCAGATTCAATCACTTTACGCGCAGATGCATCAGCACGAACATTAAAACCAACCACGATGGCATTTGAAGCCGCCGCTAATGTCGCATCAGTTTCAGTAATAGCACCAACACCTGAACCTATGATTCTAACTTTAACTTCATCAGTAGATAACTTAAGTAATGAGTCACTAATAGCTTCAAGTGAACCTTGAACATCCGACTTAATTACAACGTTTACTTCAGAAATTTCGCCTTCAGCCATACTTGCAAACATATTTTCAAGTTTAGCTTTTTGTTGACGAGCAAGTTTCACATCACGGAATTTACCTTGACGGAATAAAGCAACTTCACGTGCTTTTTTCTCATCTTTAACAACAGTCGCTTCATCACCAGATTGTGGAACACCACTTAAACCAATAATTTCAACTGGGATAGATGGACCTGCTGATTGAATATCTTTACCATTTTCATCGCGCATTGCACGAACACGGCCATATTCTAAACCACAAAGAACAATATCACCTTGCTTTAAAGTACCTTCTTGAACCAGGATAGTTGCTACTGGGCCGCGGCCTTTATCTAATTTAGATTCAATAACTACACCACTTGCCATTTTATCGACAACAGCAGTTAGCTCTAAAACTTCAGACTGTAGCAATATTGAATCAAGTAAGTCATCAATACCTAAACCTGTTTTAGCTGAGACATGACAAAATTGAACTTCACCGCCCCACTCTTCAGATAAAACACCGTGTTGAGATAATTCACTCTTAACACGTTCGATATCAACACCTTCTTTATCCATCTTGTTTACAGCGATGATAATAGGTGCATCAGATGCTTTAGCATGTTGAATTGCTTCAACAGTCTGTGGCATAACACCATCATCTGCAGCAACAACAATGATAACGATATCGGTTGCTTTAGCACCACGAGAACGCATAGAAGTAAAGGCAGCATGACCTGGAGTATCTAAGAAAGTGATCATACCATGACCAGTTTCTACGTGATAAGCACCAATATGCTGAGTAATACCACCGGCTTCACCGTCTGCTACTTTCGCTTTACGAATGTAATCAAGTAATGATGTTTTACCGTGATCAACGTGACCCATAATAGTAACAACAGGTGCACGAGTAATCTCGATACCCGTATGATGACGGTCAGCAAGTACAGCTTCTTCCAAGGCATTTTCTTTAACAAGTACAACTTCAAAACCCATATCTTCAGCAACAAGTGCGGCTGTTTCTTGGTCAATAACTTGGTTAATGGTTGCCATTGCGCCTAGTTTGAACATAGCTTTAACAACTTCTGCGCCTTTCTTAGCCATTTTATTGGCAAGTTCAGCAACCGAAATAGTTTCGCCAATGCGAATATCTTGTACTTTTGTTTCTACTGGTTTAGTAAAACCATGTTTTAAGCTGTCAGGTGAAGATAAAGTTTTACCTTTACCGCGACCATTGTTGCGGCCACGAGCATTACGGTCTGCAGGTGCTTTTTTCTTCTTACGACGACGGCCACTTTCATCAGCAGAGTCACTTTTATCTTCAGCTTCTTGAGCATATTTAGAAGAAGTTAAATGAACAACCTCTTTCTCTTTAGCTTTACGCTCAGCTTCTTGTTCTTTCCAGCGCGCTTCATTTTCTTCTGCTAATTTTTTAGCGGCGGCTGTTGCTTCTTTAGCTTCTTCTTCAAGCTTAGCTTTTGTTTCAGCTTCTAGAGCAAGACGAACTTTTTTAGCTTCTTCAGTTTCTGCAATTTTTACTGGTACTTCTTCAGCATTTTTTGCTTTCGCTGCGGCTGCTTGCTTAGCTTTAGCTTCG
>NZ_JACGVR010000001.1:0-380931 GCF_014077325.1 Colwellia sp. BRX8-5 | reverse complement strand
CTAGCGACAATAGCACTGTGGCACCACCTGATCCCATTCCGAACTCAGAAGTGAAACGCAGTAGCGCCGATGGTAGTGTGGGAGTTCCCATGTGAGAGTAGGACATTGCTAGGCTCCTAATTAAGTTTAATAATAACCACTTAAATGGTATTGTTAAGCGGCTGTTTAAGATAATACAACTAACAAGTTGAATTATCGGCCCCGTGGAGGGGTTCCCGAGTGGCCAAAGGGACCAGATTGTAAATCTGATGGCTCAGCCTTCGGTGGTTCGAATCCACCTCCCTCCACCACTTTATTCAAACATAAATCCTTACTATTTAATAATATTAGCGCCTAGCTAATTTTTATCATATCTGAATACTTATCACTTAACTTTTTAAACCTAATATAAAACTCACTAGTAGAATCGATCAAGGTTAATGCTTTAATTAATATCTCAGCCTGTGCTAGATCGCCAACCCTCTCATTATCTTTTTCAAACGAAACAAGTAACACTTGCAATAAATTCAACTTAATCCCAGTGTGATTAGGAAAATGAACCAGTGCATTATTGAGTTTATCAATCGCCAGACTGTATTTATGCTTCTTATATAGACTAACACCTAACTCTAATGCGCTTTGTGCCGCAATCCTTTCATGGTCAGAATAAGGCTTATCTGCAATAGTGTTTAATTGTGTCAGTATTGGGGAATTATCTTGATTTACATGAGCTAGCTCAGTTAGTAGGTTATCAGCATAAGACTTCTTTCCCATAGCCATGAGTGATTTGGCTATTGCAATTGTACCTACTGATGATATTTGATGTTTACAGTTTATTAGTAACAACTCAGCTTCTTTTAGTGCTTCTTTAGCAAGCCTTGGATCTTTAATTTTATCATACAACCTTGCTGCTAATAATTTACTATGAATCTTAATCTCTATGGTATTAAAGTCCCTGACCATATCAGTAAGTAATTTAAAAGCTTTGTTACTTAGTCTGCGTGATTTTTGAGGTTCTAGATCTGTCATGGACTCAAGTAGCGCTTCGACAAAATGTAAGGTGTTATCAGGTTTTCTATGAACAGAGTGAAAGGCAAGCGCTGCAGTTTTAGCAAAAGCTTGTGTTGCTTTATCGAAGTTCTGATTTGTTAAACATAAGTCTGCATATTTTTCTAGACGTGGTACAGAAAGAGGTGAAACAACCAAAGCATTTTCTAAAATGGCTTCTGCTAACAGAGGTTCTTTATTTAATTGGTAGGTATTGGCTAGCCAATCGTAAGCTGACAAATAAAGTGGATTATTTTCTATTACCGTATTAAAACAATCAGCGGCCAAGTTATAATCATGATCGAGTAATGCTATCTTTCCTAGGCCAATTGCAGCCCACTGACAATTAGGAGAACAAGCGTAAGTCTCGTAAATATCTCGGGCCTTATCAAATTGTTTTAACTCAAAGTATTGTCTAGATTGAATTCCTAAACATTCATTTTTATAAATTGAATTTATGGAGATAATATCTTGGCATAATGAAATAACTTCTTGGGAGTCGTTGTTATCCATCGCGTTATATATATCAAGCATAGCTGTTTTTTTAGCGAAACATCGCGCTAATCGAATGTTAAGATCGTTAAGTGTATATGGCTTAGCAAGGTATTCATCGGGTTTATGTTCGAGGGCAGCTAACACCATAGCTTGTGAAACCTCAGCGGTTATCATAACGATAGCGCAATGACGTGAGATAAACTTTTTAGACCTTAATTCTTCAAGAATATGTTGACCATTTTTTTTATCTTCGCCCAGGTCATAACCTAATAATATAACGTCAAACTGAATTTTTTCACAAAGTATTAATACATCTGAGGCGCGGTTACTCGTATCAACACTAAGAGCACCAAGCGTGTAAGCGAATAATTTCAATGCATCACGTGATTGGCTGATACTTTCAACGATTAAAAAACGCATCTTGCTGTATGCAATCTTGTTCATAAACTCCCTTGAATATTCTTTTATCTGTAGAGACTTTTAGCGGAATTAAAACCACTTGTCTAGCTTTGCAACTGACAATAATTAAATATTAGGATATATAGCTTATTTGCTTGCAGATAACCCTTCTCGTAATTGCACTTATAATAGCTATACTGTATTCTGCAACGCCGCTGTACATTGGCTAACTTCCACTTTTTATAAAGAGATTTATCTATGGGTTTTACCTCGTTGGGCTTATCTGCCCCGATTCAAAAAGCGATTGCTGAAAAAGGTTATACCGAACCATCACCAATTCAAGCACAAGCAATTCCCGCCGTACTAAGTGGGAAAGATGTCATGGCAGCAGCACAGACGGGAACCGGTAAAACAGCAGGGTTTACACTACCAATATTAGAGCGTTTATCAGGTGGCAACAAGCCACAGGCTAATCAAGTACGCACACTAATCTTAACGCCAACACGAGAGTTAGCGGCACAGATATATGAAAATGTTGAAATGTACGGTAAGTACTTACCTTTAACTGCGACAGTGGTCTTTGGTGGTGTGAAAATTAATCCACAAATGATGCGCCTTCGCCAAGGTGTCGATATATTGGTGGCAACACCAGGAAGATTGCTTGATTTATATAATCAAAAAGCAGTCAGCTTTAAGCAACTTGAAATACTAGTGTTAGATGAAGCGGACCGTATGTTAGATATGGGCTTTCTTCGCGATATTAAAAAGGTATTATCGGTCTTACCTAAGCAACGTCAGAATCTTTTATTCTCTGCAACCTTTTCAGAAGATATCCGTGATCTTGCGCGAGGGTTAGTAAATAATCCTGTTGAGATCTCTGTTAGCCCACGAAATACCACCGCTGAAAAAGTTGAACAGGTAATTTATCCTGTTGATAAAAAGAAAAAGCCAGCCTTGTTAACAGCACTCATTAAAGATAATGAATGGCCACAGGTCTTAGTGTTTATGAAAACTAAACATGGAGCAAATAAGTTAACCAAACAATTAGAGGCTGAAGGTATAAGAGCAGCGGCTATTCATGGTAATAAAAGCCAAGGAGCTAGAACTAAAGCATTAGCTAACTTTAAAGATGGTACAGTGAATGTTTTAGTTGCTACCGATATTGCAGCGCGCGGTATTGATATTGACCAGTTACCACAAGTTGTTAACTTTGAATTACCTAACGTTGCAGAAGATTATGTTCATAGAATCGGTAGAACTGGTCGAGCGGGTGCAAGTGGTAAAGCGGTTTCATTAGTCTGTTCAGAAGAAATTGATTTATTAAACGATGTAGAGCATTTAATTCAAACCCATATACCTCGTGAAATAGTGCCAGGATTTGAACCTTTTAATTTTTTATTAGAATCACGTCCTTTAAGACCTTTAAAAGCAAATAAGCCTAAAAAAGCAAAAACTGAACATCATGACGGACAACGTTCTGCCGATAATGCACGAGGTCATAAGCCGCAAAGTAAAAATCCTCGTCATAGAAATGACAGTAACGCGAATAAAGATTCAAATGCAGGTGGTCGTCGTAAAAACCCAGCAAGTACAGCACCAAAAAGTAATAGCGACCCATACTCTGCGTCACGCTAGTTTAGAAAATTAAATTAGGGCTCTTAATGAGCCTTATTTAATTTTGCTAATAGTTGATCTAGGTTATTTGCAAATGCCTGTCTGTCAGCTTGACTGATCGGGGGTGCACCGCCAGTTTGAATACCGCTAGAACGTAAAGTATCCATAAAGTCACGCATGTTGAGTCTTTGCCTGATGTTACTCTCGGTATAAAGTTCGCCACGAGGGTTTAGGGCTAAACAGCCTTTCTCTACAGCTTCTGCTGCTAAGGGAATATCTGCTGTGATCACTAAATCATGCTTTGCTGAACGCTTAACTATTTCATCATCGGCAACATCAAAACCAGCATTAACCTGTATAAAAGAAATAAATTTTGAGGGTGGCGTTTTAATGAAATGATTAGCGACTAAGATTGTTTCAATCTTTGCACGTTCAGCAGCACGAAATAATATTTCTTTAATAACAGTTGGACAAGCGTCGGCATCGACCCAAATTTTCATTATATTCCCTATTACATTTATTTTTTGCACTCGTTAGGTGCAAACTATTGCTATTTTAATCTGATGATTGCTGTTATACCTAATAGATTTCAGATAATAATATATATACCAAGCTGGAACGATACCTGCTTAGTACGATAAAAATATTTAACAAGAGAGTTAACCAATGAACAAACCACAAAGAGATATTACCCTAAGATTTCTAGCTGAACCACAAGATGTAAATTTTGGTGGTAAAGTTCACGGTGGTGCCGTAATGAAATGGATCGATTTAGCCGCTTATGCATGTTCAGCCGGTTGGAGTGGTCGTTATTGTGTAACTGCTTATGCAGGGGGGATACGTTTTATTGCCCCAATTCATGTTGGCAGCTTAGTTGAAGTAGAGGCTAAAGTCATTTATACCGGTAATTCATCAATGCATATCGCGTTAGAAGTAAATGCCTGTGATCCAAAGTTACTTAATCGCACATTAACAACCCATTGTATTGTTATTATGGTGGCTGTTGACGAAAACGGTAAGTCAGAAAAAATCCCTAAATGGATCCCTGAGTCGCCAGAAGATATTAAACAAAATGAGTCAGCGATAAAATTAATGGAAATGCGTAAACTCATCGGCGAAGAAATGCAAATCTTTGTAGAATAGTATGTAACCTAATACAAATCTGATAGGAATATTTTATAGTGCAAGCTCTAGACGAACAACAAATCAAACTTGTTTTAAATTACGATGATGCTCAACGAGCCAATTACTTTCTGAAAGAAGTTGTCGTAAATAATGAAATTTGGATATTAAAAGACGAGCACGGCTGTGTGATGCTTAATACCGAAGATGAAGATTGCGTACCTGTCTGGCCAAATAAAGAATTTGCCCAGGCTTGGGCCACAGATGAATGGCAAGAATGTCAGCCAGAAGCTATTTCATTAAGTAAATGGTTTAGTCACTGGTCGCATGGTTTGGCAGACGATGAATTAGCCTTAGTGGTGTTTCCTAGTCAAAATGAGCAAGGGTTAGTTTTTTACCCAGATGAGCTTGAACAAGAACTAAAAAACAAACAAAAAAATCAATCAGCCAAAGGTCAGCGTTAATTACATGAGTTTTACTTCTTTAGCATTAGATAAGAGCCTAACCAACGCTGTAAAAGCACTTGGTTATGATGAAGCCACCCCTATTCAGTTAAAAGCTATTCCTGCGATCTTAGCTGGAAAAGATATTATGGCTGGAGCGCAAACAGGAACAGGAAAAACAGCGGCCTTTGCTTTACCTATTTTACAAAAGTTAATGGCAACACTTCCTGAAAATCGTCCTGTTCGAGCTTTAGTGTTAACGCCTACACGTGAACTTGCTCAACAAGTCTATAAAAGCTTTGTTAGTTATGCAGAAAACACAGAACTCAATATTGCCGTTGCTTACGGTGGTGTCAGTATTAACCCACAAATCACGGCATTAAGCAAAGGTGTGGATGTATTAGTGGCAACCCCCGGACGATTGCTTGACCATATTATTAATGGCTCTTTAGCGTTAACGGAACTGGAATTTTTAGTCTTTGATGAAGCTGACCGTATGTTAGATATGGGCTTTAAAGATGAGATAGACCGTATCTTAAATCGGGTACCACTTAAGCGCCAAACCCTCTTGTTTTCAGCAACTTTCGACGATGCAATTTTTAAACTGAGTAAAAACTTATTAACCGATCCTGAGTTAATTGAAGTCAGTGAGCGAAATGCAGCGGCAGCAAAAGTAGAGCAAATTCTTTATACCGTTGATAGTGATCGAAAGCGTGAATTAACCTCATTTTTAATCGGTTCAAAGAATTGGAAACAAGTACTTATCTTCACCCGTACTAAGGTAACTGCCGACGCATTAGCGAAAGAAATGTGTAAAGACGGTATTAAAACGCAATCGATTCATGGCGATAAATCTCAAGGCGCAAGAGAAAAAGCCTTAGCAGAGTTTAAAGAAGGAAAAACCCGTGCCTTAGTGGCTACAGATGTTGCCTCTCGTGGTTTAGATATTGCAAACTTAAATTATGTCATTAACTACGAACTCCCTTATATTGCTGAAGATTATATTCATAGAATAGGAAGAACGGGTCGAGCAGGTAATGAAGGGGTAGCTGTTTCGTTGATGAGCCCTAGCGAAGAGTGGTTATTAGAAGCGGTTGAAAAGGTACTCGATACGCGCTTATTGCAGCAATGGTATCCTGGTTATGAACCTGACTTAACAAAAACAGAAAAGCCCGCCCGTAAAGGTGGCCAAAAACAGCGCGATAGAAAAAAAGCGTTAGGTGAGCATAGTGACGCTAAAAAACGCTCAGGACCGAAAAATAAATACACCAGAAGATAATTAGCGTATTAAACGCCATATCACTGCAATTGAGTTTCTAAACAATAGATTCTTAATTTGCAGTGAATATTTTCTAGGTCTTCTTTACATATTACAAGGTAAAGAGGTGCGCGACTAATGCGGTGTAGTCAGCGAAAAAGTTTTTATCATCAAGGGCTTTAGAATTTATCAAATATTTACCATTAACCACCATAGTCGGAACACCGGTTAATTGACGAGCCGCTGATAACTTATCCTGAGTCTGCTTATTACGCTTAGCTTCACTAATAATGCTAAAGTTTTTCATGCCTTTATCAAATTTAGCACCATCTCCGCCACTCAATACAAAAATGTTACGAATATCTTCTTCGCTATTTATCGTTGCACGCTCGGTCTGTAAATAGTTAAAAATGGCAGGAGAGAATTTTTTAGCAACAGCCGTCTTCTCGGCAATAATAAGGGCTTTACTTAGCATAAACTGAATTTCTGGCGCAGTTTGTTGCATAAAGTCCACGTGCGTTTTTTCCAGCTTCACCCCTTTGGGCAATACCTTTTCGAATTCATTTAAATAGGGTTCATAAGCGCGACACGCAGGACAGTAATAAGAGAAGTATTCACGCAGCTCAGGTTTGTTGGTCGTTTGTTCAGATATAACCGTATAGTGCTTACCTTCTTCAAATTTACTGTCTTGTGCTGCAACCGCTGTCGCAGCGAATAAGGTCAAGGCGATGAATCCGCCAAATAGTGTTTTAAGAGCTTTCATGGTTATCCTCAGAGAATCATTTATTAATTTTTATTGTTGCGAGTATAGACCAAAGTAAAAAGCGTCGGTTCATCGTAAAATGTAAAAGTTTATTACGAAAATTTTTTATCGAAAGTCATTATTTAAAATGAATTAAAAGACATAAGTTTAAATTATTTGAAATAATAGCTAAACGTCGTTGAATTGTAGCTGTTTTATTTTTTATTATATTACTGTTGTTATCAATAAATGGTTTATTAATTTCTTTATTATCAGTGGTTAATGTTTTTTTTGGCTTTTCCATTATCTATCCTTATTTATCTGTGTAAGACTATTTTGTCAAAACAAAAAATGACAAACCAACGATATAAACTTACACTTAATATAAGTAAAACTTATGGAAAATAAGTAAAGATGGATCAACGACTCAAGTATTTAAATGCAATGCGTACCTTTGAAAGTGCTGCTCGACATAAAAGTTATAGCCAAGCGGCAGAGGAGTTGTTTGTTTCTCAAGCGGCGGTTAGCCAACAAATGCGGCAATTGGAAAACGTTTTATCCGTAAAATTATTCGTTCGTACCGGCCGTAAAATGTTGTTAACGCCAAGCGGTGAGACTTTGTATGAGTCGACACATCAAGCGCTTAACACATTAATAAAAGGGCTTAACAGTATTCAACAAGAAGATATTGCTGGCGATTTAACGATTACGTCAACACAAGCATTTTGTTCTTTATGGTTAATGCCTCGTTTATATAAATTTTCTCAAGTACATCCGGATGTTAATGTACGCATATTAGGCTCAAATCAGAAAGAAGATTTACAACAAAAACATATAGATTTGGCGATACGCTTTGGTGTTAAAAAACAAGTGTCCAACGCTGACAATCTCGTCATGGAAGATTTTGGTGAAGACGTTGTTTATCCCGTTTGCTCCCCCAAGTTATTACAGCACATGTGGCTTCAAAGCCCCAAAGACCTCCTAGACTGCACCTTAGTTAGCTTAGCTAATGAGCAGGTAGTTACTTGGGATAAATGGTTTGAGCATGCAGGCGTCAAAGGCTTTGAAAACATGACTAAGAAAACAGAAGTTACCTCGAGCGACATGGCCTTAAATGCGGTATTAAGTGGTCATGGCGTTACACTTGCTGCCAGTGCAATGTTTTCACAATACATTCAGACTAAGCAATTAGTTGTGCCTTTTAAAATTAAGCATCCAGTGATTTGGAAACGCTATTTGGCCTACGATCCTAATTCAGCCAAGCGCAAACGTATTCAGGTTTTTATTGACTGGGTGCGCGCCGAAATGGCAAGCTCAGCACCGAAAGTATTATTAAGATAATTTTGCTTTCGTTACATTTATCTAAGGAATATCAGTAGATGCCCTGTATTTTAGTTATTGATGACCGTCCAGATATCCGTCTAAGTTTAGCGGTATTGTTAGAAGATCATCACTACACCGTTATTGAAGCCGACAACCCTCAAGTTGCACAAGTGAAATTAAAAAACCATGCTATATCCCTGATATTGCTTGATATGAACTATCAATTAGACACAACGTCTGGTGAAGAAGGTTTAGCTTTTCTTACCTGGTTACAAAACTCTTCATTTGGACATACACCAACAATAGCAATGACCGCTTGGTCGAACACAGACCTAGTCGTAAAAGCAATGAACTTAGGTGCCAACGACTTTATTGAAAAGCCTTGGCGTAATAAACACTTATTACACACCGTGGCGCAGCAGCTCAATCTTTTAAACCTTTCAAGTCAAAATAAAAAATTAAAACAACAACTTATCAATGAAAATTGTGACGATTATGTCTGGCAATCACCCGTTATGACGCAATTATTGAAAAAAGTAAAAGCGGTGGCACATACCGATGTCAGTATTTTATTAACCGGTGATAATGGCACAGGTAAAAGCGAACTTGCTCGTTTTATTCATCAAGAATCACCGCGTAATAACGAAGCTTTTATTGCCGTAAATATGGGCGCTATCAGCGAGTCACTGTTTGAAAGCGAGATGTTTGGCCATAAAAAAGGCGCTTTTACTGATGCCAAACAAAACCGTATTGGGCGTTTTGAACTCGCTGAAAATGGTACTTTATTTTTGGATGAAATCGCCAATATTCCACTTTCCCAACAAGCTAAACTACTACGTGTATTAGAAAATGGAGAATACGAAACCCTTGGGTCAAGCCTGACACAAAAAACAAATACTCGTATAATATCAGCGACTAATGGTGACTTTACTCAGTTACTAAGTACTGAGCTATTTAGAGAAGATTTATATTACCGTCTTAATACTATTGAATTTAGAGTGCCGTCGTTAAAAGAACGCACGGAAGATATTTTATTGTTAGCGCAATTCTTTGTTGATAAATTCACTAAAAAATATCAAAGGTCTGTTCGCTCTATATCGCACGGTGCACAGCAAGCTATGCTTGATTACCATTGGCCAGGAAATGTGAGGGAAATGAGCCATTTAGTTGAACGAGCGGTATTGTTAGCTGAACATGAACAGTTATTGGCAGAAGATTTGCACATTAGAAATGTCAGTCCTGCGGGGGCAGTCGAAAACTTAGCCAATAATGCGCTTCAAAATAATGGGCCGAGTAATCAATTACCATTAATGACATTGGCTGAAGCGGAAGTTGCTATGGTTAAATTAGCGCTCAAAAAAAGCGCAGGAAATGTACCTCAAGCCGCGTTATTACTGGGTTTGACAAAAGCGTCGATGTATCGACGTGTGGAGAAATATGGCCTTGCTAAAAACTAATTCTCTAGAAAGCTTTATACAAAAAAAACTTGCTATACTCTGTACTGTTATTTTGTTGTTAAGTGGTTATATTTTTTGGCTTTTAACGATAAAGTGGCAGTGGATCGTTATTGTTGAATTAGTGCTTTTTACGATTTGTTTCGGCTTTACTTTGTCAATAAAGCAGCGTGTGATGCGATCTTTTACTCGTGCTTCTTTACATATAGATGCCATTACTCAAGAAGATTATAACCAATTTGGAAAATCAACTTTCCCAAAGGGTAAAGTTAGCGAATTTCATCAGCAATTGAAACAACTGAGTGAAAAGTTACAAACACAAAAGTCTCATTATGATCAGCAGGCTTTTCTGGTTTATCAATTGATCTCACAGTTAGATACACCAGTTTTGATATTTAATGAAAAACAACAGCTTACACTTGGTAACGAAGCGTTTTATTATCTGTTTAAGCAACCATGGCAAATGTTTCGTCACGCCACTGCCGATTTATTGGGTTTACATTACAATGACGGACACTGGAAGTTCATAGAACAAGCGAAACAAAACCGCTGGCAAATACGTCACAGTGAATTTATAGATGATGGTGAAAATCATCAACTGCTGCTTTTTATTGATATTGAACCCGCATTGCGAGAAAGCCAATTAAATGCCTGGCAGCAAATCATTCGCGTACTCGGCCATGAGATCCGTAATTCATTAACACCAGTATCTTCGATGGCAGAGACACTAGCAGACAAAGCAAGCAACGAAAGAGACAAAATGGTGCTTGGTGTTATTACCGAGCGTTGTTTGCATTTACAATCTTTTGTGAACCGTTACTCGTCGTTATCACAAAAATTACAAATAAATTGCCAGTGGTTGTCTGTAGAGCACGTTATTAAGTCTGTTTCGGGTTTGTTCTCCGATATAAATATTACCCTCAACGCGCGTGTTAATGAATTTTGGGCAGATGGCGAGTTTATAGAACAAATTTTTATTAACTTATTTAAAAATGCTAAAGAGGCAGGCGCCACTGAAATAGCGGTTAGCCTTGCTTTAGAAGATCAATATTACATTATTGAAATTACCGACGATGGCCATGGTTTCTCTAACATGAACAACTTATTTGTTCCGCTCTATTCAACTAAACCACAAGGGCAAGGAATAGGGTTAAGCTTTTGTCGTAATATCATTGAACAGCATCATGGGGTAATGGAACTGCATAATAATAACGAGAGTGGTCAACTGCAATCAGGCGTTACCGTAATGATGATTCTCCCTAAGCCCAACATTAACAGGGGTTAGCAGTGAGTTCAATTATGAACTAGGTAAAAGTTCGAAAATGAACTTTTGTTTATCTGAGTAAGCTGAACCAATGAAACTGGTTTAACAATATGTTGATTTGTAAATAATCTTTATTGTCATTTGATAGTGAAGTTTTGCTATAGTGATAAAATTACCATAAGGACAATAAATAAAATGAAATTATTTACAAAAATAGTAGCCGCGAGTATTTTTACTGTATTAGCAACAGGTGCAATCGCTAACTCAGCAAGCTCTTTAAAACATGCAGAAAAAGCGACTGATTTACGCCAATCAATATTTAGTTTGTTGGGCAGCAACATGGGTCCTTTAGGCGGTATGGCTAAAGGAAAAATTGATTTTGATGCGGAAAAAGTATCAACGCATGCTTTACGCATTAATCAATTATCACTGATGATTGCCGACTATACCCGCACGAACACTTCGGCACATAAAGTGAAGACTGAAGCACTCGACAAAATTTGGGAACAACCTGATGCATTTTCAAAACGTATTGATGACTTAACACAAGCATCGGCTAATTTGCAAAAAGCAGCTTTAAGCGGAGATGAAAGTCTTATTAAAAAAGCGATTGGTGGTGTAGGTAAAACCTGCGGCGGCTGCCATGATGATTTTAAAGCAGAATAGTGCTTAACCCGTGACCATTTAAACGACTTTAGTACTTTAAAGTCTGATGGTTTAGGGGTTTATTAACATAAATTAATAGGTGATTTCAGCGGTGTAAAACATCCTGTAATCACCTATCGTTAAAATAACAAATGTATTAGTAGTAATATTCTTCTATAACAGGTGCATTCAGCACCACCAGCCAATAAACAAAAACCACAGCCACTATTACCATTAAAAGCGCAATCCATAACTTAGAGTGTTTGATCACATTTGTTTTATCTACTTTAGCGGCAAGCTTTTTTCCTGTGATCATTGGGAGTATTATCGATTGCTTTTTCACTCGCTCATAATAGGCGATTGCCAATAGGTGCATAGCAATGGCTGCAATCATTAAATCAAAGACATTGTGATGTAAAAACATCATCACTTGTTCGACTTCTTTGCTAACACTATCGTAGTAAGGTCCAGAAGAAAATACATCGTCATTGATAAATAAACCACTTATTGCCTGTAAACTGATGAGAAAAATCATCAAAAAAACCATCAAACTGCCTAATGGATTATGACCACTACTATTTTTAACTTGATTGTTTTTTAGATCACCAATGTAGTTAATAAGGCGCTTAGGTGTTGGAAAAAAAGATCTAAACTGCGAGTGTTTAGTACCGAAGAATCCCCACAAAGTTCTGAAAACAAGTAAGCCTAAAGCGAAATAGCCAAGTTTCATATGAATATCAATCAGGTCATTGTCTTGATCAGAAGTGTACCAAGAGGCAATAACAGTAAAGGCAAATAACCAATGAAAAAGTCGTAAAGGTAAATCCCAAATAAGAACATGTTTCAGCAAGAGTCTATCCCAAATAGAAATAAAGTATTAATTGTAATGGCTACAAATTATGAAGTAAAAAGGAATCACCGAATTACTTCACATCAATAACGAAATATTTTGAGTTCATTATCGAACTAGTACGAAAATAAGGTTGTCGATTTAATGTTTTACATTGATTTATATAGGAAATATTATTGGCACGAAATTAGCTATATCAATATATAGAAAGACGGTTAAGCAACAACCAAGAGAATAATGTGGATATTTTAAAACAGAAGCCTAAAAAAACATTGCTCAATAACAAAGGACTAATAGTAACGATCGCCGTTGTTATTGTTATTGTATTGGTAAGTTATGCAAAAGCGTCACTTAATAGTGTCAGCCTAGCGAGAAAAGATTTATTGCTTGCAACGGTAAAGCAAGGAAATATAGACGTTACCGTAGAAGGATACGGCAAATTAACCTCAGATAAATTGCAATTAATTACTACCCTCACCAAAGCAACGGTTGAAGAAATCGTATTGAAACCTGGCGCTACTGTTACCAAAGAAAGCGTAATCGTAAGATTAGCAAACCCAGAACTGCAGCAACAAGTGCAAAGTGCTGAATATTCAGTAGCTGAGTCAAGAGCCAATTTACGCCAACTAAAATTAAACCAAAGACGCGAAACACTCACCGAAAAGTCAAATTATTTAGAACTTGTATCACAGCATAAAGGGGCTCGTTTAACGTTAACGGCACAAAATAAATTGGTAAAAAGCGGTATTGTCAAACAAATAGACTATCAAGAAAGCATATTGCGTGAAGATCAGTTAAAAGAACGAATTGAAATTTTTAAAGAACGTAATGAACAGCTTAAAGAAGTACATAAAGAGGCGATAAATATACAACTAGAACGAATTAAGCAAGTTGAACAAAGACTAACAATCGCTAAAGAGCGGAAAAATAAATTAGTGGTAAAGGCCGGTTTTGACGGTGTGCTACAACGTTTATCTGTAAATTTAGGGCAAAGCTTGTCTCCAGGGCAAGAAGTTGCCTTAATTGGTAGTGTTACCGAATTAATTGCGTTGATCCGCGTGCCACAAAACCAAGTGCAATTAGTTAAAATTGGTCAGAACGTTATCGTTGATACCCGACAAGAACTCATTGAGGGGAAAGTTAAGCGTATTGACCCTATTGTTGACCAAAACACCGTCGAGGTTGAAATATCATTCCCTGGGAAACTACCTAAAAGTGCAAGGCCCGAACAAAACATTGATGCGGTGATCACGGCTAAAGTACTCAAAAACATTTACTACATCGACCGACCTGCCAATGTGCAAGCGCAGAGTGAAACTTCGCTGTATCGGCTTAATAAAGAAATGTCTGAAGCTATAAGAGTCGATATAAGTTTTGGGGAAAAAACTGGACGATTTATTGAAATAAGTGCGGGAGCCAACTTGGGCGACCAATTTATTATTTCAGATTTAAGTAACTATAAAACAGCCAAAATTTCGATTTTATAATTGAGTCATAAAATTACAAAAGGATAGGTACATGAGCACAGCCATTTTATTATTAAAAAATATCGGTAAAATTTTTGAAACCGAAGAACTTGAAACACATGCTTTGAAATCAATTAACTTAACCGTTAATAAAGGAGACTATGTTTCAATATCTGGTCCTTCTGGCTGTGGTAAATCAACACTTTTATCAATTATGGGCTTACTTGATGTAAGTAGCAGTGGTGAGTATTTCATTGAAGGTGTCAATGTTACTGACCTATCACTGGATCAAGCTGCAGAAGTTAGAAATTCAAAGATTGGTTTTATATTTCAATCGTTTAATTTAATAGACGAGCTTTCAGTTTTCGACAACGTGGCTTTGCCACTGCGCTACCATGCTGATAAACCCAATAACGCGACAATCAAAAAACGTGTCATAGAATGTTTAGAAAAAGTAGGCCTGTCACACCGTATTAGTCACAAACCAAACCAACTTTCTGGCGGACAACAACAACGTGTTGCTATTGCTCGTGCGTTAGTTGCTGACCCTGCAGTGCTATTAGTGGATGAACCAACGGGTAACCTTGATTCAAAAAGTGCTGACCAAGTTATGGATGTACTGGACCAATTAAATAAAGCGGGTACAACCATTTGTATGGTAACGCATGATCCGCGCTATGCAGATATGGCACGTACTAAAGTACAGCTTCTTGATGGCGCTATTTTAGACTCGCTGGGTGTAAAACTAGTCGGTTAAGTCGGCTAACTCAATAAGTACTTTTTACCGTCATACTGAATTTATTTCAGTATCTAAAGTTGTTGAAAAGTTTAAAAACCAGATCCTGAAACAAGTTCAGGATGACGCTATTTTAGACCCGCTGGGTGTAAAACTAGCGAGATAACTCACCCTGAACCTTATTCAGGGTGATGGTCAGAAGATAGGGTCATGAAAAATGAACAGTTATTTAATCAAACAAGCATATTTAAGCTTAAAGCAAAAACCGATTTTTGTGCTTAGTGTGGTTTCTACCATGGGCGTAACCTTAGGTGCATTATTATGTGTGCTGACCTTAGCGTATGTCATGTTAATAAAACCCTTACCGTATCCTGACCAAGAGCGTTTATATAATGTTGAACATCAATTAATCAGTAATGAAAATGCTATTGATGGCCGCGCTTTTACTTACCCTAATTTAATGCATTTATATAACCAGCAATCGTTATTTGAGCAAAGTGTTTTAATGTATGTTGATGGCGGGGTCATTACTTCTTTGCCAAGCGAACCCATGGTGGCAATATCATTTATAACGCCGCAATGGTTTTCATTGTTCTCTGCAAAAATGGAGTTAGGGAAGGGATTTGCAGAAAGTGAAAAAGTTAACAGTTATAACCCCGTTGCCGTTTTAACTTATGAAACATGGCAAAATAAGTTTAATGGCGACATTAATGTACTTGAAAAAAGCCTGACGTTAAGCGGAAATAACTACCGAATTATTGGTGTACTCGCAGAAAATAACATTGAAGCGCCACTCGCCGGCGCTGGTTTTAAAACCGAGTTATATCTTCCATGGGATTATAATTCGGTAAGTGAAAGAGAACGAAAACGTTGGGGAAATGATGATAGCGGTTTGATATATGTTGGTAAGCTGAATAAGCAATATGCGGAATATTCCAAGACACAAATTGATCAAATACTAACAAAGGTCGTCAATGAGAATTGGCAAAGTAAGGTATCGGGTCATGACTTTTTTAAAAATTGGTCGATCGTACTTGAAACACAAACATTAAAATCTTTTATTGTTAGCGATGGTGAACGTAGCGTTTACTTATTATTGATTGGATCATTAGGTTTACTGTTTATTGCTTGCGCTAACATCGCCAATTTATTTGTTTCACGAACAGTAGAGCGTCAGCAGCAACTTGCTATTTCTGCGGCTGTTGGTGCTTCTAAAGCACAATTATTTCGCAATATTTTAGCTGAAACAGGGCTGTTAATGTTTGCCGCTATTATACTCGCGCAGGTTGTTATTTTTGTTGGTTTTAGTGTTTTACAATATTACCTTGGTGATTTTCTACCACGCATTGATGAACTTGAACTCAATGCATTTTCATTTTCAGCTTCTATTTTACTTTTAGTCTTGTTAACACTTACCTTCTCACATTTATGTTTGAAAATGATCAACTATCATGCACTTAACGCTACGTTGCAATCAGGTGGCAAAGGCAGTGGTATTCAAGTATCAAAGCGTGTGCGAAACATCTTAATTAGCAGTCAAATAGCGACAGCAACCGCCTTAGTCTTTATTAATGTCGTTTTGTATAAAGACGCCAGTGAATTAGTAAACCAACCTTTGGGTTATCAAACAAATAACATTACCTCGGTCGTATTGGCATTACCCAATGTTGAAAGCGAGATAAAAGCACAAAAACTCACTGCCCTTAAAGCTGAGTTATTAGCCCATCCGAAAATAAAAAAGGTAAGCCAAGCGATGCGACCCACAGGCTTTGGTACTTTGGCATTAACAGCTATGGAAACAGACAATCGTTATACTGTGCTAGGGAAAGATATTGACGATCAATACTTTAGCATGCTCAAACAAGCGATTATTGAAGGTGACAACTTTAGTGCTGCAGATATTAAAGACGACAGAAAAGTGATGATTGTTAATGATGTTTTTGCACAAAGATTAGCGCCAAATGGCAGTGCGATTGGCTTTAAATTTAAAAATGGTGTTGAAGTTATTGGTGTTGTAAAAAGTATTAATATGCCTGGCATACAGAGAGTAGAGTCTCGTTTTTATTACCCCGCAAGTTTGGCAAGAAATATGTTGCTAATAGAACAGCATCAAGGGCAAATATTTAATCGTGATGAAATGATTAGTGCGATGAAAAGCGTTGATAAAAAATTAAGTTTATTCACCTTCACATCACTCAATGAATATAAAGACCGTCGATTATTTTCTTCAGTAACTACAGCCGTTACGACACTAGTATTGGCTATTTTAACGTTATTACTATCAGGTTTAGGTTTGTACGGTATTCTTAACTATTCTAGCCAAATGCGTCGTTTTGAAATTGGTACTCGCATGGCTATTGGTGCAAAGGGTAAAGATATTGTTAGCTTAGTCTTTAAAGATAATGCTGGCGCATTAGGCATTGGTTTAGTGGTAAGTTTTGTTGTATTACTTGTTTTGTATCTTGGTTTTAGTGACAGTTTAAATACTTATATTAGTTTAGAACTTTTGCCGTTATTTATTCTCACAGTGGGAGCAATATCACTGCTTTCATCACTTGCCTGTTATGTGCCGTTACGCCCGTTTATTAAAAACCCCGTTATTCATGCCTTAAAGGGGAGTGAATAATGAATTTATTTATCTATCAGTTAAAACAAGCATTTTTAAGCCTTAAGAAAAAACCAGGCTTTGTTTTTAGTGTTGTTTCAACCATGGGCGTTACGTTAGGCGCGTTGTTATGTGTGTTAACACTAGCCTATTTATTGTTGATTGAGCCATTGCCATACCCTGAGCAAGATCGACTTTTTGTTGCTGAGCATAAGGTTCTTGGCGATAAAAAAGAGACCAAAACAGTTGCTTATAGTTATGCTGGCTTGGTGCATTTATACCAGAGTAAAGCCGCATTTGAACAAGCGGCCATCATGTATTATGACCAAGATGTGATCCTTTCTCACCTTAACCAACCACTCGTCAATACCACTTATACCACGCCGGAGTTACATCAACTGTTAGCGTCGACTATGGCAACAGGTCGAATGTTTACGGCTAGCGAAGCTCTGGATGCCAATAATCCAGTAGCTATGCTCAGTTATAATACTTGGCAGCAAAAATATGATGGCAGTGCGGATATTCTTGAACAAAAAATCAATATCAGGGGTGTTAGTTATCGCATTGTTGGTGTATTGGCAGAAGGTTTTGTTGAACCTGAATTAGCTGAAATTGGGCGTGAAACGCAAGTTTGGCTGCCATGGGATTATAATCAGACTGACCAAGTAAGCAGAAAAAGTTTTTTGAGCATAAAAGGTAACTTTAAATTTATTGGTCAATTGAAAAAAGGGCTTAGCAAAAGCCAAGCACAACAACTTTTAACCCCTTTAGTGAGTAAACGCTGGCAAGAAGGTGTTGCTGATATGGAATTCTTCAAGGATTGGTCAATCGATATGCGAGTCCGCTCAGTGAAGGACGTTATGCTCGGGGATAGTGAGTCTATTGCGGTAATGCTGTTAGCGGGTGTGATTGGTTTAGTATTGATTGCCTGCGCAAATATCTCTAATTTGTTTATCGCACGTACTGCAGAAAAGCAACGTCAAATGGCGATTCAAGCAGCGATTGGTGCCACTAAGAAACATTTATTTAAAGCGATGTTGGCTGAAACCAGTTTACTGATGTTGATGTCGATCATACTCGCCTTGATAGTTGCTAAGGGCGGGTTTTATATTATGCAGCAATATTTGGCCTTGGTATTACCGCGAGTTGACGAGCTATCTCTTAATCCGATAACGCTTAGCTGTGCGGCACTAGCAACCATTATTCTTGCATTGTTTTTTGCTAAATTAAGTACTCGTATTATCAATTATCGTGCACTCAATGCTAGCTTACAAAGTAGTGGTAAGGGCAGTGGTTTACAGGTATCAATAAAGACACGCCAAGTCTTAATCGCCAGCCAAGTGGCATTAGCGACGCTATTAGTATTTGCCAACTTGAGCTTACTTAAAGATGCCGTTAAAACCATTAATGCACCGATAGGTTTTAGCACCAATAATATCTCGATTTTAACGCTAAACTTCTCTTCAACCCAATTATCTAGCCAGGAAGAGGTCATCGCCATTATGGCTGAGATCATAGAAAAGCTTAAAGCCTTACCACAGGTGGAAGCCATTGCGCATGGGAGTTCACCTTTAGATGGCTTTGGTATTAAATTGCTAACCAAACTTGATGATAATGAAGGGCATTCACCGTATTTAAAAAGAATTGATCATAGATATTTTAAACTAATTGAACAACCGCTATTACAAGGTGAAAATTTTACCAAGCTAGATAGACGAGATAACAACTATTCGATGATTGTTAACCAAGCGTTTGCTAAGCAGTTAACACCTGACGGTGATGTCATAGGTATGCGGCTAGTATCGATAAATGAGCCTGAATTTAAAATAATAGGTATTGTTAAAGATATTGCTATTCCCGGCGATACTCCGTTTGGCAGCGACGATGTAGCTGCGCCTATACCAAGGGCCTATGTGCCTGATAATCTAAACGACAACAAATTTATACTTAAAATAAAGGCTGACCAGTCTATTAGTCGTCAACAGTTGGGCAAATTATTAGCCGAAGTTGACGCTAGATATTCTGTATTTAGCTTCAAATCAGCAGATGAAATGCTTACTCAAAACTTGTTTACTCAAATTACTACCGCGGTGACAACGACAGCTTTAACGTTAATCACTTTTTTCCTCGCGGGTATTGGTCTCTATGGCATTTTAAGTTACAGCACCCAAATGCGCCGTTTTGAGATTGGAACACGTATGGCAATAGGTGCTAAACGTGGTGACTTAATATTACTGATTATAAAAGAAAACGTGAAGCCTATTATTGCTGGCGTATTGTTCAGCTTAGTTATTTTATTGAGTGTGTATTTCTTTTTTAGTGTAGAGCTTTCATCTTATATCACAGCGCAATTAACGCCGTTGTTTCTTGTGACACTTGTATTAATTTCTACTCTTTCGTTATTGGCTTGTTATTTACCCTTAAGACGATTTATTAATTCTCCTGCGATAAGCAACTTACAAGGAAGTGAATAATGAACTTATTTACCTATCAACTAGAACAAGCATTTTTAAGCTTGAAGAAAAAACCGGGCTTTGTTTTTAGTGTTGTTTCAACAATGGGAATTACCTTAGGTGCTTTGTTATGTGTCTTAACACTGGCCTATGTAATGCTAATTAAACCCTTGCCGTATCCTGATCAAGACCGATTATACCGTGTCGACAGCCAACAGTTTGATGCTGCTGGCGCTTTAAATGTTACTGCTTTTAGTTACCCGAGTCTCGTGCATTTATACAGGTACCAGCAAGAGAAGAACCAGCAGGTTTTCGACCAAGTGGCTTTATCAATTTATGACGATGAAGTACTAACGTCACTCGCCACACAGCCAACATTATCAACCGCCTATGTTACCCCTGAATGGTTTAAGCTTACTGCGGCAAGTATGACTATAGGGCGACCATTTTCTGAGTCTGAGCACATTAATAGTAATATTCCTGTTGCGGTATTAAGTTATCAAACATGGGTGAATGACTTTGCTGAAGCAACGGATATTCTCGATGAAAAAGTGACTTTTCGTGGTATAAGTTTTCAGGTTATTGGTGTTTTGTCGTCAGCGTTTATTGAACCTAAAATATCAACCATTGGCCGAGAAACCAACGTTTGGTTACCTTTTAACTTTAATGCTGGCGGCGAAACGTATCGAGCACGTTGGTGGGACAGGGCGAATAACTTAACCTTTATTGGCAAACTTGCTAAAGATGAAAATGTTGCACAAGCGCAAGCGAAAGTTACCCAGCTAGTGAATGAAACCTGGCAAGAGAATATCGACCAAAATGGCTACAACAAAGGTTGGCATATCGAAACGCCTTTATTGTCTTTTCAATCGGTAATTTTAGGCGAAAGTGGTCGTAGCGCATATTTGTTGTTATTGGGCGTTATTGGCTTGTTAGCCATCGCGTTTATTAATATCGCTAACTTACAACTGTCACGCACGGTTGAAAAAAAGAACCAATTAGCTTTACGTGCAGCGGTTGGTGCTAAACGTAAAGACCTTTTTAGTGTGCTTTTTACTGAATCATTTCTGCTGATGTTTGGTGTATTGTTACTCGCCTTACTTATTGCGCAAGTAGGTTTTGGTGTATTGCAAACAAACTTGCAACAGGTATTGCCTCGCGTTAATGAGCTAAGCCTTGGCTTATTCACCTTAACCAGCGCGGTAATAACCTCTTTGCTCTTAGCCATTCTATTTGCTTTGTTAAGTTACCGAGCGATAGACTTACGTCGCTTAAATAACAGCATTCAAACCAGCGGTAAAGGAACAGGGCTGCAAGTGTCGAAAGGGATGCGTACTTTCTTAGTGATCAGTCAAGTTACCGTGGCTACCGTATTAATTTTTATTAATATAAATTTATTAAAAACATCATTACAAACTATTTACGATCCGTCAGTGATGAACGTTGAGCAATTAAGCAGTGTAGTACTGACTCAATCTGATGCCGTTGAATTAACGCGCGCAGAGAGCTCTGCTATTACCGCAGAGATTCAACAAAAAATTTCAGAATTACCGCAAGTGAGTGTGGCGAGTAGAAATAGTTCACCGTTAACCGATGGTGAAGGTACTTGGTCGCTAACCGAAGTAACCTCGAATCAAACCGTATTACCGCTGGGTAAAAGCGTCGATAGTCATTATTTCTCATTAATGGGACAGAATTTATTAATGGGCGATAACTTCATTGAAAGTCACTTTACTGACCGAGCGCCAGTACTGATTATTAATGAGCAACTCGCCAAGCAATTAGTTACCGAGGAACAAGGTAATTTAAGTGCAGCACTCGGTAAGCAGCTTTCTTTTGGTGGCCCTAGCGCGTATACCATTATAGGTATCGTTAACGATCATAAATTGCCGGGAAAAACATCTATTCCAACGCGTGTTTACATGCCTAATTTAAGTCGTTCTAACTTACTGATTAAACTAAAAGACAATCAAACGTTAACGCGAGAACAGTTAGTGTCTGCGATTAAATCGACCAGTAAATCGATCAGTTTATTTGAATTATCAACCTTAGCACAGCAAAAGGCTCAACGATTATTTAGCCAGTATACGGCGGCAATTACTACTGCAACACTCACGGTTATTACCTTCGTTTTGTCAGCGATTGGTCTGTATGGCATTTTAAGTTACAGCACCCAAATGCGCCGTTTTGAGATTGGAACACGTATGGCCATTGGCGCTAAACGAAGCGACTTAATTAAATTGATTATTAAAGACAATGCCAGTGCAATATTATTGGGCGTACTGCTGAGTGTTGGCGTGTTGTCTCTATTAACCATTGGTTTTAGTGAACAAGTCAGCCACTACATCACCTTAGAATTACTGCCGGTGTTAATAGTGACCTTAGCGATGATCAGCATGCTGTCGTTATTTGCCTGCTACTTTCCTTTGCGTCAATACATTAACAAACCTGTGATCCATGCATTAAAGGGTAGCTAATAATGACGTTCACTATCACGAATTTATTTCTATATGCGTCTACTAATCTTTTCGTAATTAATGCTTGTATGATTTTTGTACCAATGGTATAAAAAATAATGGAATAAAAAAAGAGTATACAATGGAATACAGTGAATCAATAATTGAAGGTAGTATAATCAATGAGTTAACTTGCCCTGATTGTGGTTGTAAGCATCATCAGGTGAAAGGCGTGATTAAATATGCCTTCTTTTTTATTGAGTCTATTCCATTTTACCCGGTTAAAAAAAGTACTATTATTCAATGTCAGCAATGCTGGGTTCAAACCGATGCAGCTACTTTACCAAAACAGCGTGTCAAAGAATTGTCAAAAAATCTATTTCCCGCTTGGCGATTGTCCAGTAAATTTTTAGGGTCGCTTTTAACGTTAATGTTCCTAGGTTACTTAGTACAAGGTGAAATCAAGCAACATCAATTGTCTGATCAGTTTATCGAAAACCCTGCTGTTAATGACTTCTACCATGTTGATTTTCGGTATCTTTCTAGTGAGTTACGACCCAATGAAAAATACCGTGTTGGGAAGGTTACTGATATTACCGGTGATGTAGCAACCGTGGTCTATAGCCGATTATTTTATCGAATGCAGCATGGTGCAGATGAAAGCATTAGAGTCGGGCATGTAACTCACTTTAGTTTTTTTTCAAGAAAAGAATATCATTACAGTTTTGCTGAATTACATAAAATGCGCACGCAAGGTGCTATTTATCGGGTTGAAAGACCGATTAAAAATGAATTAAGGGGTAAGCCCGTTGTAACCGCGAAAAAGCGTTTTTTAAGTAGTACTTACTTCCCTGGCGCAAGACAGAACAATTCAGGTTTAGCTTTTTTAGAAGCGAGCTATATAGATAACCATATCGAATTAGCCTTTGAAAAATTCAACCTCTCAGCTGAAAGAGGCTATAAGCTTGGGCAAGTTAATTTAGCTGAACTTTACATCACAGGTAAGCATGGTGAGCAAGACTTAAACCAAGCACTATTTTGGTTACAAGAAGCGGCCTTACAAGACCACCAACCCGCCATAGATAAATACCTTATTGTTTGCCAGCAAGTTGCACAGTGCAGTAAAAGTGACTTTATCAAGGTATTATCAGAGCAAGGTGTTAATTTTCATATAGACAAATAGAACCTAAATAGACTTGGTGGGTATAGATTTAAAAGTAAGAGACTGCAATATCGGATTTATTGTCGATGTTCATTAAGAAAACATATTCTTTATGCGGCTAAGGAGCTTTCCATCACTTTGTGCAGACTCATCGTATTCGTAAGGTGAATCTAATACGGCTAAACGCAATGAATAAGTGCCTCCGTGTCCCCAAGGCCACCATAACGCTATAATCGCTGGTGTTGAATCTGTGGCTGGTCGAGCTAAAATAAGTTGATCTTTGTTAAGTTTAATTAAGGGACCTAAGTATTCTTTAATTTCTTGTGGTGCTTTTTTTGCCGTTTTTTTATTCCATTCATGTTGAAATTGTTGGCGAAGTGCGTCTAGCGTTTTATCTTTTTTATCACGAGAGAATTCAGACAGCATAGCGGAAAATCTGTCTTCCCAGCGCCATGTTAATTGCTCGCCTAATAAATGAATTATGGGATGAGTAAACTCTTCGATTTTTTCTTGGCAATATGACACAAACAAGTCCTATAAAATACGCTAAAAAGAAACTAGCTCTTAGCATAACAACAAATTATAGCCGATATATTACAACTGAATCACCATAAAAATAAAGCCTTTATTGGTAATAATTATCATTTGTAATAAATGTAATATAAAAGTGATTAAAATGTAAACTTACAATAAGCAATTGAAAGAAGTAAAGTTAATGGTTAGGTTAACTTTACTTCTAGCGTAACTTTTACAGGTTAGGAGTTAGGACTCTATTTATTTTTATCGCTATTTTCTTCTGGTTTATCTGCGCCAAGCCATGACAATAAAAATGCTTTTTGTGATTCACTTATCTCTTCATCATCTAGGGCTATTACTTTCACTTCTGGATTTTCAATAAAGGTAATCGTGGTTGATAGTTTTTCGCCACGTTGAATGTATTCAATCGTTGTACTTTCACCCGGTTTAAATTGCTCTAATGCACTTGTCCATTGACTGTCGTTACCTATAGTTCTTCGACCTACTTTAACTATTTGGTCAGTACGTTCAAGACCTGCTTGATAAAGAGGAGAGCCAATTTTTATTGGTTTCTCAATAATGGCAGCTTCGCCACTAAAATTAAATTTAACCTGACCTAAAAAAGCATCACCTGGGTGAGCACTAACTATTTTTAAGCCAGCATGAGTTAATAGTGATGCGTAATCAGGTTTTACTTGTCCATAAATATATTGCTCAAAGAACTGCTTAGCAAAGGTATCATTATTTAATAAAGTCCCTAAGGTATGGCGCAAATCTTCACGGGTGTAAGGAATTTCTGGTTTACCAAAATCTGTCCACATTTTTCTCATAAAATCATCAAGTGATTTTCCTGGAAATTGCTGGCGAATAGATAAATCTAGTGCTAATGCCATGGCACTGCCATAGCTGTAATAGCTGAAAAAGGTATTACTAAAATTAGTTTTATCAATAGCAGTACCCGCATCGGTAAACGTTGCCAGCATACTCGCACCTTCAGGGGTGAAAAATTTTCGACCAGGTACTTGCTCAACCTGATTAACCGTCTTGGTAACAGCTTTTAAGTATTCATCAACCGTAGACTCTTGCGCCCTGCGGATCATTAATTTGTCATAGTAAGAAGTAAAACCTTCGGCGAACCATAAGTTTGTTGTCATGTTATGAGCACTGAAGTTAAAAGGTTCTAATGCTTTAGGTCTTATGCGTTCAACATTCCAAGCATGAAAGAACTCATGTGATAAGGTGCCTAATTGTGAAAAATTCCCTTCATCTAATGATTGAGTATTAGTGAGAATTGTTGAGTTTCTATGCTCCATGCCATCGCGATTGACGTGGGGTAAATAACAGGCAATAAAAGTGTATTCTCCGTAATCAAAAGCAGGTAATTCGCCATAAACTTTAATTTGTTCAGCAACTACAGCTTTAGCTTGACGGGTAAATTCAACTAAATCTTCCTCTAGACCATTGTGATGCACAGCTAAGTTAATTTGGTAATCTTTGCCACTTGAGTGAACAGTCCAGCTTTTTACTTGGTGGTCACTAAGCTCTGTTGGGCTGTCCATAAAATAGGCTAAGTTGGGGGCAGTGAAGGTATATTTATCTTGGGTTTTTTGTAGCTGAGTGGCCACTTTCCATGTTGAACTAAAAGGTTCAAATGTTACTTTTATAGGACGCTTCTCATGGTTTGATGCCCACATAAACGTAGCAGGAATATTCAAGTGAGCATGTGTTCTGTCTATTTGAGCATAAGTACCATCAGCGCGGTCACCAAATAAGGTGTACGTTACGGTTACCTCACCATCGTGATTGTCGATTGCCCACTGATAAGGGTTAGGTCGCGTAATTTCTAAGGGCTCGCCCATACTGTTTACAGCAGTCACGTTATAAACGTTTTTAGCAAATTCATGTAAAGCATAGCGCCCTGGAGAGGTGCGGCTCATTTGAACGGTCAAAACTTGGCTTTCAATGTCTGGAAAGGTTACCGAAATTCGCGCTTCATGATGAACCGCGTTTTCGAAAGTCACTTTATAATGTGTAACGTTGTCTTTAACAGGTAATGAGTGACTTGAAAAAGACACTATTAATGCTAAAAGAACTGTGGGGGCAATTCTCATTTTTTAATCCTAAGCGTTTTATATTGTATAATTATTGGCTTAGTGTAGAGAATTATTACTATTTTTTACAGTAGTACTTTTAACAATAATGAAAGTAAGCAAGCCATATCATTAAAAAAAGCTCATAATAAACAATATTATAGCGTTAGCATTTTATTGGTGGCATTAATTAACTGATCTCTTGTTTCCGGTTCAATTGAAGCATGGCCAGCAATTGTACTGAACAATGTAGAATTTGGCAGTTGTTGATGTAAGAGCCAAGCATTGTCAAAAGGGCAGACAATATCGTAACGGCCATGAACAATAACCATAGGAATATTTTCAATCTTATGACAATTTTTTAGTATCTGATTTTCCGACAAAAAGCAGCCATGCACCATATAATGAGCTTCATGGCGAGAGAGAGTCCAAGAAGAATCATCGCCGGTGAGTGCAGCAACAAACTCTTCGTTAGGCTTTAGCGTGCAACAACGGATCTCCCATTTAGCCCATGCTTGAGCAACTCGCTCTGCAGCTACTTTATCGTCACCTGTCATAATGTCGTAGGCTGTTTTAACACCGGTCTGAATTTCACCATTAGGCAGAGCATCAAGATACTCTTGCCAATAATCAGGAAAAATTCGAGTACCACCTCCGCCTTCAAATGCCCATCGAGTATCCTCGGCACGCCCTAAAAAAATACCGCGTAATACCAAGCTGATCACTGATTCAGGGTGAGTTTGTGCATAGACTAAAGCCAGTGTTGATCCCCAAGAACCACCAAAAGCATGCCATTTTTTAATCTTTAGCTTTAGACGAATTTTCTCAATATCGGCAACTAATAACTGAGTATTATTATTATCTAAACTACCAAAAGGCAACGAACGACCACAGCCACGTTGGTCAAATAATATAATGAGATATTTCTCAGGATCAAAGAAACGTCGGTCATTGGCTGAACTCCCGGCTCCTGGTCCACCATGAATAAAAACAACGGCTTGTCCTTTTGGATTACCACATTGTTCTACATAGAGTTTATGTTGGTCACCAACGGGTAATAAAAAATGATCAAAAGGTGTGATTTCTGGATAAAGTTCGTTCATTGCTACGCTCATCGTTAATAATGAAATGAATTAATCTCACTAGGGTTAATGTTATCGCTATCTAGCTAGTTCATGAATAAATACATAGTTACACTGGAGTATAAATTATTTATAAAGTGCAGGTAAATCGGTAGGTAAATACCACCGCTACTATAGCGTGATACACCTAAAATAATGGCTAAAGGAAATAATACCACGAGTATGTTTATATCGTACTGGCCCGCATGAATTAAAGTAAATAACACACTGGTTATAATAATCGTAACAATAACACCTAAAGGCGAGCTTGCTAATCCTTTAAAGATAAAGCCCCTAAAAATAAGTTCTTCAAAAAATGGGGCGGCTATCACGACGGCAATAAAGAGCAAGAATAGATAATCAGTAGTGTTATAAATATTTATCATACTTTGTGGCGTTTTTATACCTAAGGCATCTGAGGCAAAGTAAGAAAAGATAAAATAACCTATTAGGACAAGATTATAATTAATGAAGTTGGCTTTATTTGGCCATTTGTTAAAACCTAAATAGGCCGCAGCTGTTGTTAGCTTTCTTCTTGCTGCGCAATAAAAGATCAAGGGGGTTAAACATAAAGCCGTGATCAGATAGTTAATCGCATTAAAGTCACCATCGAGTGCTAATCTTTGACTTATTTTTACTCCAGCGGTTAGGACGCGATCTATACTCATTGCTGGTGCGGCGACTTCTATGCCTGCGGCTATAGCAAGAACAGTAATCGAAATAATAAAGTAGAGGATAAAAAACAGTAAGGTTAACCCTAACGTTGCTGTAGCGCTCCACGGGCGACGAGTTCCAGTTAATGTTACCGCTATTTTTTGTGCATCAGCTAACATTGCTTTTCCTTGGTATTAGGACATAAAGAGAAAACACTCAGTAGTAACATTTACAGTAAATAGGGAAAGTGTTTTTTTCTCTGTTGATTAAGTGCTTGCAGTGCTAAATATTTAAAAGATTAGCGAGTTGAGAATTTCGTTAAAGTGCTGTGAAGTTATCTTTTTCAGTTAAATTAAATTTTCTAATACATGCTTGGCAGATACAACTTTTACCCTTGGCTTTATCAGGAACTTGTTGAATTAAGGCTTTGGGCACTTTTTCTAAAGTGCACCAACATTGCTGAGGTGAATTGACATCACAACGATTTTTTTGTTGGCAAAGAGGGCAGTTGCTGGTCTCTATATTTATAGTCATAGATTATTTACGCTTGAATTGTAGGGCGACAGTGTAGCTCGACAAGCATAGCAAGAAAAACCTAAGCTGACTTTACTTTTATGGGTAGTGTAGTTTTTTGATTCGCATGGCTAATGTTGTTAAAAATGTTGCTTTATTGACCTCATTAAAGGCAAACTAGCTAGATAATAAAAACAAAAAGGATTTTTTTTGCGTATTTTCAATTCTTTACCCCCAATAAAAATATTTATCGTTAGTGCCTTATTACTCTTACTGAGCGGCTTAACGCACGGCGAAAAATATGATGACATTTATATTGAAGCAGCCCCTACTTGGGTTGAGTCTCGTGATATCACACTAGCAAAAGACATTCCCGTAGACGAAATAACCGATGGTGTATTTTATCAATTACTGGATTCACAAAGGAAATTATCTGAAAAACAACAAAGTGCTTGGTATTCTCGCTATGTTCAAACAGTTGTAAACCAAGCTGGTGTTGATTATATCTCGCAAATAAATCTCGATTTTGACCCTACTTACCGAAAGCTGGTACTCAATACCTTGTTCGTTATTCGAGATGGGCAACGTATTGACAAATTGTCGAGTGCAAAGATTTCATTATTAAACCGAGAAACCGAATTAGAAAATCAAATTTACAATGGCTCCTTAACACTCAATATCCTTATTGACGATATTCAAGAGGGTGACACCATTGATTATAGTTTTACGCGTTATGGCGACAACCCGGTTTATAAAGGTATTTTCGCTTATAGCCGAACACTGAGTTGGAGTGTACCAATACGAGATCAATTTGTTCGAGTGCTTTGGGGGAAAAGTAAGCCTTTATTTTCCAGCACGCGCAATGTGTCAGTGCCAATTACAGAAAAAAAACTGGGTGAGTACACCGAATACCAAGTGCATATGCATAACGCTGAAACACTGTCATCAGCAAGCGAAGTGCCGGGTTGGTATGAACCTTATGGCTTAGTATCCTTTAGTGAAAGTAAAAACTGGGGCGATGTTGCTGTCTGGGCTGAAACCTTATATCAACCGAGTGAACAACATAAAACGATTATTGAAATTGCTAATGAGCTTCAGCAAAAAAATAAAAGCCAAGCAGAGCAAATTGCAGCAGCATTAAAATATACGCAAGACAATATACGCTATGTTGGCTTAGAAATGGGGGTTAATTCCCATTTACCGACACCGGCCCATGAAACCTTAGCGTTGAAATATGGCGACTGTAAAGACAAAGCCTTATTGTTTATTACGCTGTTAAAGGCATTGGGCATTGATGCATATCCCGCCTTAGTTAATACCGAAGAAACTAAATTTCTTGTTGAACAACTCCCTGCGGTTAATTTGTTTAATCACGTTATTGTTACCTTAGAATTTAATGGTAAACGTATTTGGTTAGATCCGACGTTAAGTTATCAAGAAGGGCGTTTAGCCTACCTTTTTCAACCCGATTATGGATTTGCGTTGGTAGTCAAACCGGGAGAAACAGCATTAACATCAATGGCTAATAGTCAGTCAAATTCTTATACTCATGTTGAAGACCGTTATGTTATTGGCGAAAATGTAGAGCAAGCAGTACCCTATTATATTGTCAGTGAATATTTAGGTGATACCGCGCAAACTAAGCACAGTCAAATTGAACAAGCGGGTAAAAAGAAACTTTCCACAGACTATGAAACCTTTTATCAAAGTACTTATCCTAAATTAACAGCTACTTCCGCCGTTGATATTACAACAGATTATTCAACAGGCGTTTTGAAATTAGCCGAAAGCTACACGATTAACGAATTTTGGAAAAAAGGAGAGGTTGATTATGAAAGAAGCTTCTATCCTACGGATATCAGAAATGCTGTTTATAAGCCCAAGCAAGTCGCAAGAGTTGCGCCGCTGTGGTTCGCTTACCCAAATAATATTATTAATAAAATCACCTTAGAATTCGAAGAACAAAACTGGGAATTTGATGATGATAGCTTCGTTGAAGACAATGATTTTTTCTTTTTTAAACGCGATGTTTCCTTTACCGATAATATCTTAAACTTAACCTTTGAATACCGCTCTAAGACTGATCATATTCCGGCAAATGAAGTGGAAAGTTATCTTGCTGCAAGAAAAACGTTAAGAAGTAAAGCTTACTACGGCATTACTAAATATGCGAAACAGACAGCCAGTACGGTTGACGTTGACGATGAAGAAAGCCCTTTAGCGAGTTGGATGCTTATCGCAATGTGGACTTATGCTATCGGCTTGGTTGCACTTCTTGTTAGCTGGCGAATCGAGTCTAATAAACGACCGGTATTTGCTAATAGTCATTTTTTTCCTGTAGCACTAGTTAAATTTATTACCCTGTCATTTTTTACCTTTGGACTTTATAGTGCCTATTGGATGTATCGAAATTGGCAGGTTATTAAACAAAAGCAGCAAAGCGATATCATGCCAATCGTACGAGGTTTCTTTTCTATCATTTGGTTCTATCCACTATTTTTAGCATTAAAAAATGACAGTATTGAACGTTTTGATAAAAACAAAGTGATGCTGCCTTTTATAGCGGTAATTTTTGCATTGGTGTATTTAATACTCTCATTAGTGGGTAACTATACAGAGCAAAAGGTTTTGAATGTATTGATAATGCTATTACCTTTACTCTTCATTCCTTTTGTAAAATACATTAATAGTATTAACGATCGAAACAGTGAGGCCATTCAGTACAATTCAAGATGGAATATACACAGCATTGTTGCGATTATATTATGTTTACCACTGCTGAGTTTTACCGTCGCCCAAGAAACGCCTTTTTTGCCAAGTGATTCGGTTATTTCGCAAAATGAAATTATGCAACACGACATGAAATATCTTTATCGACAGAATGTTGTTGCTGCCGATGAAACGATCCATTATTTTTATAGTGATGCTTTTCTAACTATTCGTGATGACGGAAATGGCTTTACCGATAAAGAAGTTTTCTCTTATTGGCAAGATGACAATGATGGTTTCCAGCTTGAAAAAGTCCAATTTCATGAGATTAAAGACATCAGTGTTACTTATGGCAAAGCAACAGATGAAAATACCATAGTGACGGTTACTCGTCTTGATGACACTAACTTTAAACTGTTTGTTGCTTCGACAAATACAGGCGATAAATTATTTGTCGATAAGTTAACGGCACTCTGGGAGTTAGCTAAGGTACGTTAGCGGTATCTTTGTAATGGGATAAGTAAATGATGGATATTTCAATTGAGAAGATAATCATTGAGTCTTTAGCATTAACTAAAGATGGAGTCGGAATTTTCAATAGAGATGATCGTCTCATTTATTGTAATGATGCTATCGGTCGATTATTTGGTATGTCTGCTGAAGAGGCGCTTAACAAAAGCTTTTCTGAGCTAAGTGCAGACTGCTTCAATCGTTCAAAAGGGATTAATATTGAATTTACAACTATAGAAGCTTGGTTATCTAATGCCTCAGCGAAGAGAAGAAGTTGTCCTTATAGAACGTTTGAAGTCGATACCCAAGAAGATCAGTGGTTTCTCGTTACCGAACAGATTGTTCACAATGATTACCTTTATATGTACATCACAGATATTACAGAAAAAAAGGCAAACGCGAGAGCGTTACAGCTTATGTCTGAACAATTTCAAAAGCTTGCTACTACAGACTCTCTTACCGGTATTTATAATCGCCGTTATTTTTATGAAAAAGCTGAGGCCGAGTTCAATCGAAGTAGCAGGAAAAACAAAATATTTTCAATAATGTTTCTGGACTTAGATAAGTTCAAGCATATTAATGATAAATTTGGTCACGCCGCCGGTGATGCATTTTTAAAGGGGTTTGCAGACAATGTTCAGACGCACCTAAGAAACTATGATACTTTTGCTAGGGTGGGTGGAGAAGAATTTGCCATATTATTACCTAATACTGACAAAGATAATGCCAGTATCATTGCCGAACGAATAAGAGCATCAATAGAAGCCCTTATTATTCCTTTTGAAAATGAATCATTAAAGATCACGGTATCAGTGGGTGTGGTAGAAAGTTCAAATGAGATCAAATCGATTGACCAAATAATGAATAATGCAGATAAACGCTTATACCAAGCGAAATGTAATGGTCGTAACCAGATTTGTTAAAAAGGGGTTTAACAAAAATCTGCATAACTACTGATGAGTAGTGGTTTTATAGGGCGTAGTTCTTAGTTGAGTCAGTAGACGTTAGAATAACAACCCGAATAGCGCAGACTAAGATACTATTATTTATCACACTACCGCCAAGCCGGTCGCCACTCCTTGAGCCCAGCACGCTTGAAAATTATAACCACCCAACCAACCCGTAACGTCAATCACTTCACCAATAAAATACAAATCATCGCTCTTTTTGGCGGCAAAAGATTTTGAAGATAATTCGTCGGTATCAACACCGCCAAGTGTAACTTCCGCTGTTCGATAACCTTCAGTACCATTAGGCTTGATTTGCCATTGGTGAATAAAAGCATGAATGGCTTGAATTTCTGCATGGTTGAGTTGGTTAACCGCTTTGTCAGGAATGTCTTTGCTTTCAATTAAGCACTCAATGAACCTTTTTGGTAGTAAGGTCGCGAGCAAATTTTTAAGCGATTTTTGCGCTTGATGCTGGCGCCATTCAGCGATGATGTCATTTAAGCTGTGATCGGGTAACAAATTAATGGTTACTGCTTGACCTGCTTGCCAAAAAGAGGATATTTGCAAAATGGCGGGGCCAGACAAACCTCGATGGGTAAATAAAATATTTTCTTTAAAGGTTTCGCCGCTGTCACTAGCGACTTCGGTAAATATACTTATACCAGATAAACCATCAAAGCGGGTTTTATCGTGATCATGTAAAGTAAAAGGCACTAATGCCGCTGTTGTTGGTAATACATTCAAGCCAAACTGTTCTGCTATTTTATAGCCAATAGGACTTGCGCCAAGCTTCGGCATTGTTAAGCCACCAGAGGCGACCACTAATGATTTACAGCTATAACTCGCTTCTGTTGTTTGGACTTGGTAACCACTGTCAGTTTTAGTGACTGAAAGTACTTCATTACGCATTTTAACTTCAACGCCTGCCCAATCACATTCGGTCATCAAAACGTCAACAATATCTTTTGCACTGTCATCACAAAATAACTGCCCTAATGTTTTATGATGATAATTTACGCCATGGCGTTCAACAAGTTCAATGAAGTCTTGTGCTGAATAACGACTTAATGCTGATTTTATGAAGTGAGGATTTTGGCAAATATAGTGTTCAGCACCGGCATCTTCATTAGTGAAATTACAGCGTCCGCCACCACTGATCAGTATTTTACGGCCTGGTTTCTTGCCCATATCGACGACAACGACTTTTTTGCCTCTATAACCAGCTGTTGCGGCACACATCAATCCTGCAGCACCGGCACCAATAACTAACACGTCAATTTGCAAAGCATTTTCCTATGATTTTAAGTTTACTTTATTTCTTATAAATCATTATATCTTGAATAGTCGTGTTATTACACGAGATGTTGTTTAAACAAAAAGCCGCCAAGATAAAGAAATGCAAAGATTGTGTAAATGTCAGAACTAATCAGCAGCACGTGACTCTATTGCCATTGAAACTGCCAAAATTTCATTGGCAATATTTAAACGGCTAATAAAGCGCAGACAACAATAAAGAGTTAGGTGAGTCAATGAATACTAAAAAGTACATACTTTGCATTAAAAGAATAAAGTTTTTAATGGTAACGACGGTAATATTAAGTCTTTCAGCCTGCGGTGGGTCTGATAGTGACTCTAATGCAGAAGGTTATGTGAAGCTCTACAACACCACGAAGAATTCTCCTGCGATCTATTTAACGATAGATGAAGATTTTTCGACAAGTGACGATGAAATTGAGTTTACTTATAACGGTGTCCCTTATGGCAGTGCATCAAACGCAAACATTGTAGACAATGGCTCTTACTTCTATGAGCTGGCGTGGCAAGATGGCGATAGCACAGACAGTAGCGACTTAACGGTCGTTTATACCGATAGTATAAAAATTAACAATGATGCGATTCAATTGATTGTTATCGGAGAAGATATTTTAGCGCCTTCAGTGACCACTTACGATATAGATATTATTGATGATGAAGATGATGATACCTACGATCGCTTCAATTTTAGAGTGCTGAACATGCATGACGATAGCGAAGGTATCGATGTCTATTTATATAAAGCAGATGAAACCTTCAATGAAGCTAACTTTATTGGCAGCTATAGTTATCAAGAATTATCGGTTAATCAAAAATTTGACCAAGATGATTATATTTTTTATATCACGACACCAGGAAGCACTGAAATTTTGTTTCAATCGAATGATATAAGCTTTTCATACAGTAGCCAATATATCATCGCAATACGCGAAAATAATGGCGTGGGAAGCTCACCATATATGCTTGATAAAATGTCTAATTCACTCATAGAATCATTTATTAATACCGACTCAGAAGCAAAACTTAATGCGTACAATGCGATTGGTAAGCATGATTTACTACCTGATTATCAAGGTGAATTTTCCTTATATTTAAATGGTGTAGACGACTCGCCAGAAATTGAAGCCTTATCGCTAGGTGAGCTAAGTCAGCCGATTGAACTTGTTAAAGGAGACTACAGTGTCGATTTGGTCGTCGGTGATGGAAATGAACTATTGTTGAAAAACCATTTACTTTCTTTAGGAGAAAATAGCCATAAAACCGCTTTCTTTTATATTGATGAAGTGGCCGTCGATGACGATGGAGATGGTGATGTTGATGAAGACGGTGATGGTAATATTGATGAGATACAGCTAGATGTGCATTCGTTAGTCGTTAGCAATAGTAGTAGAACGAGTATTTATGATCATGAAATTAAAATGGTTAATCTTGTCGACAGTACTGAATTTGGTGCGTTTACTATTTATTTTGTCCGAAGTGATGAAACCATTGAAAGTGCTTTTTATAAAACAGCCGTTAGCTTTGCCAACAGCGAACTCGTGTATTTAAAAAATAATACCTACCAAGTTTATGTGGTTGCTCAAGACAACAGCAGTGAGATCATCTTAAATGCTTTTGAACTCATCCTAGATGAAGAATCGAAAGAACAATTTATGGTTGTTGAAGTTGATGATACTGCTCCTACTGGTTATAAAGTGAGTTTGTTTGATCAAACAATATAATGTTGGTATCTGATAAAATTATAATCGCCGATGTAGAAATTTTTCCGGGTAGTCGAGAAGTTTATTGCTGCAACCAGTTGGTTACACTGACCGGATTAGAATTTAATTTATTGTGGTTGCTGATGAGTGATTTTCCACAACTAGTTACCCGTGAAAGTATCGCTGAGCATATATTTAAGCGTAGCCTGGTCGAGTCTAATCGAAGTATTAATATGCATATTTCAACCATCAGGAAAAAGTTATTGGTGAACACTGACAAATCACGGATTAAAACTTTTCGTGGTGAAGGATATGTTTTTTAACGAATAATGAGAGGTTATTATTTAAAAAGGCTTCATATAGAAGCCTTTTTTATGCGGTATATTATTGATTGTGACTAAACGGGTGCGCCCGTCATGATACTTGTAGTACCTACTTTAGCCATTTCGGCTAAATCTTTATCAACAAAAAATAAAGCATGGCCGTCTTGACCTACTAAGTTAATTTTATCTAAGACACTTTTAAACAAAGTCTCCTCTTCATGTTGCTCAGCTACATACCATTGCAAGAAATTAAACGTTGAATAGTCTTGGTTAGTAAAGGCTTGATGCGCTAAAGAATTGATACGTTCGGTAATTGAACATTCATGTTCATAAGTTTTTTCGAAAACGTCAGCTAATGACTTATATTCGTGTGGCGGCGCATCTATGGTACCTATAATAGGTAATGCCCCTGTTTCACTGACATAAGTAAATAAGCGTGTCATGTGGTCCATTTCTTCTGCTGCATGTTTACGCATAAATATTGCTGCACCTTCAAAGCCTTTTTCTTCACACCAGGCACTCATTTGTAAGTACAAGTTGGAAGAGTAAAACTCTAAGTTGATCTGTTTATTTAGTTGTTTGACCATTTCAGGTTTTAACATGTTGGTACCTCATTAAAAAATATCAGTAAATTTTGCCTGTTCTATGGCTGGGACACAAGCTATAAAGTGTAACATTTTTGATTTGTAAGATTTAAAAGTCATAAAAAACAATATGATAAACAACACAAATCATTATCATTACATCTCATCTATAGTGTTTTTAGAATAGATTCAGCGGTACTTACTTCAAATTCTTTAGGCTTTTCAATATGTAAATTTGTTACTGTACCGTTTTCAATGACCATAGCATAACGCTGAGAACGTAAACCACCAAATCCTGCGGTCTCCATACTTAAACCAAGTGCTTTAGTGTAACTGCCGTCGCCATCAGCAAGCATCATAATATTTTCAGCATTTTGTGCTTCGCCCCACGCATTCATTACAAAAGCATCATTTACCGATAAACAGATAATGGCATCGACACCTTTAGCTTTTAATTCATCCGCTGATACCACATAGCCGGGTAAATGAGCGGCTGAACAAGTTGGGGTGAAAGCACCGGGAACGGCAAATAGCACCACTTTTTTGTTGGCAAAAAGCTCATCGGTATTATGGGTAATCATGTTGCCGTCTTTTAACTGTGACAATTCGCCTGAAGGCATGGGTTTATTTTCTTCAATCATAAAATTCTTCTCATTTAACGTTAACTATGTTGATGGGGTAAAGGCAGTATTATCGCTTTACATAAAAAATCTTTGCTGTTTGCAGAACGCGCACAGTCTTTACAAATAAAACATGGTTTATCAACAATACGAGCAAGTTCGTGAAGACTTTTTTCTATGTCTTTTTTTTTCCACTTACAAAGCGCCTTTGCCATAAACTATCCTAAAATGAATATCATTACTTGTTTCATTTTAGGATATAGCGCACCGACATGCATCTATTTATCGTTAAAAACGGTTAAATTAATTAGCAGCATGATTAAGTGTTATGCGCTTTTATCGAGCGTTAAGCCAATATCGCTAACATGGTTATTCACATCAATTGAAATGATATTAGCAAGCTTTTGAGAGTTGCTCACTTCTTCATCAACATTACTCATCGCTTGCTCAAAAGCGATAAAATGTTGGCGTTGCAGCGTTATTTGCGTCAGAGAGTCTTGTGCGACCGTGGCGGATATTTTAGCCTGTCCGGTCACTTCTAACGCAGTTTCTTGTAATTGGTCAGCAATTGTTTTTTGATTGAGGGATGCTGTTTCTATATCAATAATTGTTTTTTCAATTGAATTACTGGCACTTTGCAGTTGGTCTAAGCGTTGTGATATCTGTTTAAGTGAATCTTGAGTTTTACCGGCTAGTTGCCTGACTTCATCGGCAACGACAGAAAAACCTCTGCCGTGTTCACCCGCTCTTGCGGCTTCAATTGCCGCGTTTAAAGCCAGTAGGTTAGTTTGGTCGGCAATGGCACTAATAACGTCAACAATAGAGGTAACACTATCAACAGATTGAAAGAGTGAGGTTATTGCGCTTTTACTTTGTTGTGCCGCGATGCTGGTTGAGTCGCTTGCGGCGAGCACTTGTGCAACTCGGCTTTGACTTGTTTCCATTGCCTGTTGCGTGGCTTTTGCGTTATTAACAACTTGTTCTGATAAAGCATTGACTGTTTCAGTTGCTTGCCCAAGTGCATCCATTATTTCACGAGCACCTTGCACATGCGTGCTGGTACTATTTGACGATTGATAAATGTTTTTAACTTGGCTTTCCATGGTTGTTAATGCTTTGGCGACCAAATCAAGCTGTTGTGCTTTTGCTTTATCATCTTGTGCAAGTTTGTTGACCATTTTATTAAAACTGGACGATATTTCTCCAAGCTCAGTTTCCGCTGAAATATCAGTAATGTTATCAACCTTTCCTTGTTCAACAAGTTGAACAAAACCATTTCGTAATTTACGTAACGGATTTAAAATAACACTGCGTTGCAACCAGTAATTGGCGACTAAGAAACAGATTAAAAAGGATAGCAAACCAATAACTATTCGATAAAGTTGCTGATTCAACACTTGTTGTTTCTTTAGTATTTCTGTTTCAGCGATAAGAATAATATCTTCTAATGCAGTAACATTTTTCTTGAGTAGTGCTAAGCCAGCGGTGCGCTGATTCTGTGAGTTTAGGGTGTTTTCAAACTCACTTTGATAACGATTAATGAGTGAATTGAGTTCATCAATCGCTTCTTCACTGATGTCTTCTTTGTCATCGTCATTGGAAAAAAAGTCATCTTCATCAGTATTACTGTCGCTTTCAAGGAAAATAGCCAATAAAGGATAGTTTGTTAATTGTTGATGCCGTTGTGCTAATTCTTGTAATGCATTTTTAAAGCCGGTATCGCTAATGTTTTGGCTAAGGAACAACTTTTCACGCGTGTTGATTAAATAGTTTAATGCGCGAGCAATAGTGCCGATTGTCACTAAATAATTTATGCGTTGCTGTTCGTCTAGCGCCTCACTTTCAGAGGCATATTTTATCAGCGAGTGAGTAATAGCTACCATATTCTGTTCGCTGTTACGAAGCAAAGCGAGTGGGTTACCACTTAACTTACCCATGGCACGATACTTTGTTTCAATATTTTTATTAAGTTTGCCCGCTTCTTCAGTAATGTTATGGCTTAAGTTACCAATATCTAAGCTTGTTGATCGTGTAATTATTTCGTTGAGTTGCTCTTGTGCTGCATTAAGCATGCTGGCATCACCAGTTTGTAGATAGGTTGCAATGGTGCGATAAAACTTAACGGTGGTTAACGTTTTTAATGCATGATATTCAGCGTACTGGCCCCGACTTGATGTAAGAGAAGTTCCAACATGATACATAGTTGCAACGAATATAACGGCAAAAATACTAATGGCAATAACAGACAGTCGTGAAAAACTTGATACTCGCATAGTCAATCCTTGAAGGGTATTCACAGATAAATTAATGCCGATTCTTACTGATCTTTGTTGCGGTTTTATGACAAATGTTTACTGAACAAGTATGAAGTGTGTTGTGGTTAGATCTGATTGATTTTAACTCAAGAGGCTAAAATGTACCGCAAGCCCAGTGAAAGTCGTTTCGAGGGCTTGCGTAAATACAGCGTAGTCCGTTATTCATCTTAACGACTGTTTAAACGAGGGATACAAGGTTAATTGTTTTTAGGAATTGCCTGATTCACATAAACATCAAAACGATTCTTCTTCATTTTTATACTGGTTGAAGGCGATTTAAGTGGCGGTTAAGCTTTTGTACTTTGTGGAAATTACCAATAATTCGAACATCAGCCGCTTTACGTTCTTGCATTTCTTCTAGCAACATAATTATTTTTGTCAGATAAAAAATCACTTCAAAGTTTGACTATTTATTTTCTACCACTCGTAAAAAAAACAATCTGAAAAGCTTTTTAAACACATGAATTTCGTATGATAGGAGAGTGAAGAACCTATGGTAAATTGAATTCTTTCGCACTGAGTTATATACGATTTTTGCCATAAATTTTTTCAAAAAAAAGCTAAAAATCAAAAGAAAACTATACAAAACAACTCGAACACTTATCAAAGAAACAAAAGCAGTTACTCATAAAGTTGAGCAGTTAGCCATATATGTGATTACAATCAAGTAGTTAAAGGAGGAGCGTCTGGTGTACTCATATGCGTGAAAATCTGCTAATAAAGTGGGTGTCAGCTTTATTAAACGCAAGAGATCACGTTTAAAAAAATCACCTAGGTGATATATACTCAGGTTTATTCATTTCTAACAATGAAATAATTTGTTCACTGGATACGGGTTTACTGTAAAAATACCCTTGAATGTAATGACAATTTCTAGAAACCAGGAAGTCAATTTGTTCTTTGGTTTCAGCACCCTCAGCAACACAACTCATGCCTAATTTTTGTGCAAGGCTTATCGTCGCCTCTATTATCGCTTCGTCTGCGTTGTTTTCACCAATGTTAGAGATAAAGCTTCTGTCAATTTTTATAACATCTAACGGGAGTAATCTTAAGTAAGATAGAGACGAATAACCGGTGCCAAAATCATCAAGCGATAACTTGATACCTATAGCTTTTAGCTGATTCATTTTCTCAATCGCTTTTTCAGGTTCAGAGATAAATGCAGATTCAGTAACTTCTAGTTTTATTGCTGAGGTAGGTAAATCAAACTCATTTAATATTCTCGTAATAAAAGTGACAAGTTCTCCTTTACTAAAATGACTAGCAGAAATATTAATGGATAAATAAAAATCAGTTCGAAAGCTACGCCATACTATTAAGTCTTGTAATGCTGTGTTTAACGCTACTTCTGTCATCGAAATAATAAGATTTAAATCTTCGGCTAAAGGAATAAACTCCATGGGAGAAATCATGCCGTTGTCGGTAGGCCAGCGCATTAACATTTCTACGCCAACCGCTTTGCCATAATGTGCATCAACAATGGGTTGGTAATGATTGATAAATTGCTTCTGTTTTACGGCTTGCTTTAAATTTGCTTCAAGAGCAAGTCGTTTAGCTGCTGCTTCAGTCATTGATGGTTCAAAATATTGATAGATATTTCGACCATTTTGTTTCGCACAGTACATTGCAATATCGCTATTTCTTAAAAGCTCAGCTGAATCCATGCCATCTTCAGGGTAAATAGAAATACCAATACTTGAACCAATACAGACCATAGTATCTTGTAGTGTTATCGGTTGCTCAATGGTATCGATAATTTTTTGTGCAATTTGTGAAAGCTTATCTATTGATGAAAAGCTTTCTAGCAATACGACAAACTCATCACCGCCAAGTCTTGCCAGAGTATCTTCTTGACGAAAGACTTTGGTTAATCGTTGTGTGATAACTTTCAATAATCGATCACCAACATCATGACCTAGCGTATCATTGACTTGTTTGAAGCGGTCTAAATCAATAAAAAATATCGCTAAAATATTTTTGTTTCTTGCTGATAATTCTATTGCATGATCAATCCGCTCAATGAGTAAACTCCGATTAGGTAGCCCCGTTAAGTGATCGTAATTAGCCATATAGCGTAGTTCGCTTTCAGCGAGCTTTTGAGCGGTAATATCGGTCATCACCATAATATAATGAAGACTGTTATTACTATTTATACCAACATTAATTTTGACCAGTACATTATATTTATCTCCTGCTGCAGAAGTAACAAGCTCTTCTCCACGCCAATGATCATTTACACCTAAACTTAATGCTACATCGCTATAATATTTTATCTTTTTTCTGTCTATACCAATTAATGAGTCATTAAATGGCTGTTCTTCTTCCCAGCCAAATATATTCCTCATTGCTTGATTTGAAGTCACCTTGGTGAAATCTTGATTAATAATTAATACCCAATCTTTTGTATGTCTAAATGCTTCTCCGTAATATTGGGCACGTTCTTCATCAGCCTTAGATTGAGTGATATTGGTATAGGAACCCGTAACCCGTATAGGCTTTTTATTATCATCAATTTCTACAATTTTCCCTAAATCTTTATACCATCGCCATTCATTATGTTCGCCTTTTAGTCTATAGGTAAAAGTAAAGGTTACATTAACATCAGCTTTATCAATAAATTGTTGCCAAGCAGCAAGAAAGGTCGCTTTATCATCTGGATGAATATCATTGATAAATACTTTTATAGGGAAGGTATAGGCATTTTCTATTAGGCTTACATTATGTTTAAAACGATTAGCAGAAAAACTATTCGTCTGAGCGTGCCAATCCCATACGTCACTGTTACTACCTTTTAATGCTAGCTGTAAACGGTTTTCTCTAAAGACAACTTGTTCATGAGCAGCCAACAGAGCATCACGTTGTTTACGTCTTTTATTTATCCAAAAACTGAATGCAGAGATAACTAAAATAAAATACAGAATATAGGCGGTAGGTGATGCCCAAGGTGCATAAGAAACGTTAAATTTAATATAAGTTAGTGGTGAATAATCGCCTGTAATAGGCGACTTAGCCCGAATAGCTAAAGTATGCTTCCCTGACTCTAAACTTGGAAAAATAATATGATTTTCATAGGTCGAAGGATAGTTCACCGTGCTGTTACTTGTTAAAGAATACTCAAACATTATGTCTTTAGATTTTGAAAAATCAAAGGTGGTAAAATCAACCCTAATGCCCACATCGTCATATTTAAGTTCTACTACCTTATTTGAGTTAAATATATAAGCATCTTCTAAATGCCGTGTAAGTAAATCAACTTTAGTGACAAAAACATTTTTATTTTTGGTCAGGCCTTTTTCTTTTAAGGCCAAAGGATCGAAAAAAGAAACGCCATTCACCGAACCGTAAACCAATTCATCGGTTGATGATTTTGCATGCGCGCCACCATTAAATTCCATACCTAAAAAGCCATGATGAATACCAAATTTTCTGATATGAAAAGAGCGTGTATCAATCGAATAAATACCATCATGAGTTGAGATCCAAAGGTCTCCTTGCGAGTCCTGCTGTAGACCATATAGATTGTTGTCTAGAATACTGTTTTGATTGTTGAAAGTATGAAGAACCTCCTGTGTTTCTAGGGAGATACCATAAATACCTTTTGATGTATGGGCTACCCATAGCAGAGATTTTTCAGCATCAACTACAAAACTATCAATAAAAGACCACTCAGTTTCGCTCATGTTGATATGTTCATATATTTTCTTAAACGTTTGATACTGAGTATTAAACATCCATAATGCTTTTGTTGTACTAAACCAAATTTCTTTATCCTGATTTGGTGATTTGAAAAAAAACCAAATATCTTTAATGCCAGCATCAGTCATTACTTTACTGAAATCAGTTGATTGACCAGATTCTTGATCAATCATAAGTAGTTGATCCGTTTGAGTGAACCAAAGGTATTTATCGGTAGTGAAATAAACGGGGTAATCAACAGTTAGCTTTTCTAAAAAACTTGCTTCAAAAGGTATTGGTATGATTGCTTTGCTTTTAATATCAAAAAGTCTTAATCCTACAGAAGTATTTAACCAAATAGTTTTATTGCTACCATAGTGTAATGAAACTATATTGCTTGCGGTAAATGTCGTCTTTGAGTTTTTCAGGGCGAAGAATTGTTCAACGTGTTGGGTGTTTCTATTTAGTAAATTTAAGCCATTATCGGTTGAAATCCAGAATAAGTTATCATCGTTTTTATCAGGCAAAATGCCCGTAACATTATTACTGGTTAAGCTGTTGTCACGACCTTTGTAATAATTATAATTCTCAACTAAGCCTAAGTTAGGATTCCATTTTAACAAACCTTGGCTATTACTCACTAGCCAGTAGTAGCCATCTTGGTCGACAATTAATGACTTAACCGTATTATTCGCAAAAGAGGGAGCATATTCATCAAAGCTGAATAAAAATTGTCCTTGCTGCGTAACAGCGTTATATCGATACAGCCCATCCGCAGCACCAATAATTAATAGTTCCTTTTCTATAAAAAAATCCCAGACCGATAGATGTTTAAAAATAGTTTGATACTGCGGTAATTCATTATCTTCTCCCATTGCAAAAAGCGAGTCGATTTGTTGAATATTTAATGAGTAAACACCATCGTTTGTTCCCAAAAACAAGGTCTGATTAAGAATACTTAAGGTATAAATTTTATTTGCTTGTATAGGTTTTAGATCAGCACTTTGCGCAGTTATCTTGGTGATTTGAGGTAATTTAGCTACTTGGCCTGTTGATAATTGATAAACAATAGTGCCTTCTTTACTGGCTATATATAGATAGTTGTTATGTAAAATGATTTGATATATTGCAGAATCACCTAGATACTTTTTTAAGTTAACAATTTGTTTATAAACTTTAGTTTTAACATCAATAGTCGCTATGTATTTACTTGTCGCAAGCCAAACGGTTCCATCTTTTTGTGGCAAGTAATCCATAACCCAATCATCAGACTCTAATTGATTGTTATTTAAGAGTAGGTCAAACTCATTAGTGCTTTTATTAAAGCTATACAAACCTTTACCATAGAGGTGTAACCACATTAATCCATTCGCTGATTGGACTGTTTTTCCTGCACTATATTGTGAAAAATCGTTATCAGGTCCTTCTATTTTAGTGAAGGTATATCCGTCATATAGTTCAAGGCCAGACTCTGTTGATATCCAAAGAAACCCATCATCATCCTGACTAATGCTATTAATAGATACTTGGGATAACCCGTCCTTAACCGTAATTTGATCGAGTGTTATTTTGTTAAATTTTGCATAACTAATCATTGGACATATTAAAATAACAGCAACTATAAAATTGATTACATTAAAGTAACTTTTTTTAGGTTGAGTATATTTCAAATTAATACCACTACTTATTAGCTCTGAACAATAAAAGTAAGATAATACTTTTAGGTAAGTATAAACAACTATATGTTAGATTTAAAAATCCCACAACTTCCAGCACTTGTCTTTGTATATGTGTTTCATCATTAATTTATAAAATAACCACGTCGTTTACACTGTTGCCATGTAATATGAGTTTTACCTTTCGAGTATCTAGTAAACGGCATAGGGCCATTAATTTTTGTTGGTAACACTATATCTATCATGTTGTAAGTGATTACATTATAATCACTTGGTAATTGATAAATTGTCAAAAGACAATCGTGAAATTGAATCTATAATCGATTTCATTTTTTCTATAGAAAAAGTCTATCAGTGAGTTTTGTTAATATATTAATGAAACAACAAAGCACCAGCTTTGCATAGTATGACTTTACCTTAGACTTATTAATTTAATTAACTAAAGTAGCAATAAAGGTAAATATTATGTTTAACAAAAACTTTACAATTCCATTTTTATTCACCCCTATTATATTGGCAATTTCCGCTTGTGGGGGCAGTGATAATTCATCACCACAACCCTCTGAGCAAGCAAAATTTTCTTTAGGGATTAGTGATGCACCTATTGATGAGGCGGATTCAGTCTTTATTGAAATAGATGAAATTACTATTTCAGGGACAGAGACTACAGTCATTACTGAATTTACTAATGACAATAATGAAATTGTAGAAACCATTAAAGTTAACTTACTTGATTTTCAGGGTACAGACCAACTTAAAATTGTTGATGAAGCTCAAGGTGTAACTATGGCCCCAGGCACCTATTCGATGGAATTACTGGTAGTCGATGCCGGCTCATATGTACTGCTTGAAAATGATGCGACCGAATACTCTATTAAAGTCCCTAGCTCTAGACTACGTTTAGGAGATTTTGAAATTGCGTCAACTTCTATCCAAGTCGGCGATACCCCAGCTTATACTATTGAATTTAGTTTACGCGAGTCATTAGTGATGCGCGGTAATGCACCCACAAAAAATGGTTTTATTATTAAACCTCATGGCGTTCACATTGTTAGCGAATATGGAACATTGAAGGGTAATGTTTCTGCTGATAATACTAATTTAGGTAGCTGTATCGTTTATCTATATGAAGGTGAACCAACCGAATTAGGTGATAGTTATGATGCAGATGATGAAACTTTCGTCGGTGATGCACCGACAGCGACGGCACCACTTATTTCAACACTAGTAGCCGTAGATGGAACTTACAGCATAGGGTTTGTTCCAACAGGAAGTTACACTGTTGCACTAATGTGTGGTACAAATATCGATGACAACATTCAATATAACGCCTTAACCATACCTTCTCCTGTTGGAAATGTAGCTACAGTAGGCATTATCAAAGGTGATGTTAAAACGGTCGACTTTTAAATAAACTGATATTAACCGATCATAAGGCCAGAAAGTTAAAAAGTGTTCACTATGAAGTTCTAAAATATATTAAAAAATGTCAGCAACTAGCGACTGCTGACTTAAAGAAAGCCAACCACTATCCTCAACAATGTGGACAGAGTGCTCATTTAGAGTGTTGGTTGAATATCAGAAATTATGATTGTTTTTCTAACTGATTTTACACTGAGAAATCATAAACTATAGATCTATAGATTGAACGAAAGGGTAAACCGTGTAGGTAATTACTTGGATGGGCTTGGAAGGAAGTTCGTTTACAATTTTAGCCCATACCATTTTGAAAGATTTTCAGCACTAGATAGGGAGTACGTTGTAAACGAGTATCGCTAATTATTTTTTGGGATCGCTTGGTTGACATAAACATCAAAACGATTTTTTTTCATTTTTATACTGGTTGAAGGCGATTTGTTATTTAATGGTGGCGCATAGCTTGGACGTTTAACCACAACACGGTACTTTGCTAATTTCAATGCCGGTTCAAGCAAATCATCCGCATCTAAGTCTTCACCGACGAGTGATTGGAATACGCGCATTTCTTTTTTCACTGCGGCCGATTTTTCACGATGTGGATACATAGGGTCGAGATAAATAACATCAGGTTGTTGAGTGAATGACAACTCTTCAATCGTTGCCGCATGAACTAGTGACATACGACTGGCAATATCACTGACCTCACTGTTCAATTTAGCGCGCTCTAAGCCATTTTCTAGCAGTGCTGCGACAATAGGCATACGTTCTTTCATGGTTACTGTACAACCTAAGGTAGCCAATACAAAAGAGTCTCGTCCTAAGCCTGCGGTAGCGTCTAGTACATGTGGAGTAAAACCATGTTTTAGTCCAATCGCTTTAGCTATATCTTGGCCGCGTCCACCACCAAATTTTCGTCGGTGGGCAACCGCGCCATCAACAAAGTCTACTTTAATACCACCGAGTTTAGGCTCATCAAGCTTGATCAGTTCTAATTCTTGAAAGTTGACTTGTAATAAAAACAGTAAGTTTGGATGCTTAGTAACTGAAGCGCTGTCACCGATATAGGCTAATTGCCATTTTTTAGCAATTTTTTTAGCTAAATCAACATCGGTTTTATCAAGGTACCCAACCGCTATTCTAGACATATCCATTAATCAAACTCTACTTGAACATTGTTATCGCCGGTTGCATAGGCAACTAAGCGGCTGAGTTGACTCAGTGATAAGTCACTTTCACTTTGCCATTGATTAAAAGCATTTTGAATGGCAACTAAGCTTTTTTTACTTTGCAGTCCGCCGTCAATAATTTTATTGGCACGGAAATAGGCTTCAATGTCACGGGTAAGTAAAAAGGTATCTTTACCGATAGCACGTAAAGCGTAGGGGCCAGTATTGCCCCCTAAACGTTGACCTTTTTTCTTTAAGTAATCCCATAAACCTATCATGTCATTGCTTGGCCATGCCGCAATAAATTTAGCAAAACTATCGTGCTGGCTATTATCGCTATGTATTTCATCAAACATCATATGGGCATTAGCTTGAATAGTTTTTACTTTATTAAAGTTGCGAATAATTCGCGCATCTGCCGCTTTACGTTCTTGCATTTCCTCAGGCATCATTAAGACTTTAGCGAGATCAAAATTAAAAAACATTTCTTCAAAGTTTGGCCATTTATTTTCTACTACACGCCAGACAAAACCACTTTGAAAGATCTTTTTGCTAAAGGCCGATAAAATTCTATCGTCTCCTAACTTGGCAACTAAATGATCTTGTTGGTTATCACCTAATAAGAGGTTGAGTATAGCCGCACCACCTTTACGTTCGGCGGCGCGTTGATAAAGTGAGTCAAATTTTTCCATTATTTAGGGCCACTCATTATCCTTCAATACCACAATGTCTGAGTAAAGCATCAATCTCAGGCTCACGGCCACGAAAGGCTTTAAATAAGACACTGGGTTCTTGAGACCCGCCTTTTTCTAATATATTAGTTAAGAAATCATTACCCACTTTCGGGTTAAAAATGCCTTCTTCCTCAAAACGACTAAAGGCATCTGCAGATAATACTTCTGCCCATTTGTAACTATAGTAACCGGCTGAATAACCGCCACCAAAAATATGACCAAAACCATGTTGAAAGCGATTAAAGTCGGCGGCTTTCAATACTGAATATTCTTCACGCACTTGATTTAATGTTTGCTGAATATACCCAGAGTTATCTTGTGCAGGTTGGTAATCTTTATGCATTTTAAAATCAAAAATACTGAATTCTAATTGACGTAACATTTGCATCGCAGATTGGTAATTCTTTGCCGCTAACATTTTATCAAGCATAGCTTGCGGTAGTGGTTCACCCGTTTGGTAGTGTCCTGAGATAAAGGCTAATGCCTCTGGCTGCCAACACCAATTTTCTAAAAATTGGCTAGGCAACTCTACTGCATCCCACGGCACACCATCGATACCTGAAACGCCACTGGTGTTGATTTGTGTCAGCATATGGTGAATACCATGGCCAAATTCGTGAAATAAAGTAACCACTTCGTCATGGGTAAATAGCGCAGGCTTATCACCAATAGGCTTATTAAAATTACAGGTTAGGTAGGCAACAGGGTATTGAATATCACCATTGGCTAATTCACGACGACTTTTACAATCGTCCATCCATGCGCCACCACGTTTGTGGGCGCGGGCGTATAAATCTAAATAAAAGCGGCCACGCAAATTATTATCGCGATCGTATACTTGATAAAACTTCACATCTTTGTGCCAAGTGTCGATGTTAGCTACTTGGTTAATTGTCATGCCAAATAAACGATGAACAACTTCAAATAAGCCAGCTACAACTTTTTCTTCTGGAAAATAAGGGCGACATTCTTCGTCTGAAATAGCATAACGGCTTTGCTTTAATTTTTCACTATAGTAGGGCAGATCCCAAGCTTGTAAGTCTGTTTGGTTAAATTCTTTTTCAGCGAAAGCTTTAACTTCATCTAAGTCTTGTTGACCTTGAACCTTCGATTTTACCGCTAGGTTTTCTAGAAAGTCTAAAACCTCAGAGGTTGATGATGCCATTTTGGTAGCAATTGATTTCTCAGCAAAGTTATTAAAGCCCAATAGCTGTGCTAATTCATGACGAAGTAGTAATAGCTCGTTCATGATGTCGCTGTTATCGAATTTTCCGGCATTGGGACCTTGGTCTGAAGCGCGAGTAACAAAGCCACGATAGAGCTGTTCACGTAATGTCGCATTGCTACAATAAGTCATTACGGGTAAATAACTAGGGATATCTAAGGTGAATAGCCAGCCTTGTTTTTCTTGTTCTTTTGCTAGTTCTGCTGCGGCTTCTATAGCGCTGTCAGGTAAGCCAGTAAGTTCACTTTTATCGGTAATATTAACGCTATAAGCGTGCGTAGCATCGAGTACATTATTGCCAAATGTTGAGCTTAACTCCGATAAACGAGTAACGATTTCACCGTATCGTTTTTTATCATTATCGTTTAATGCGATGCCCGACAATTTAAAATCACGTAAGGCATTCTCAATGACTTTCTTTTGAGGAATACTTAATTGTGAATATTCATCACTGTTGGCAAATTGTTGGTAGGCTTGATATAACCCTTGATGCTGGCCCACAAAAGTACTGTATTCAGATAACAGTGGTAAACATGACTCGTATGCGTCACGTAGTTTGTCACTATTAACCACCGAATTCATGTGGGATACCGGCGACCACAGCTTACTTAACGTATCGTCAGCTTCGTCCGTAGGCATAACTAAGTTTGCCCAGGTAAATGTTTTTTCTTCAAGCACTGCTGCAATCACTTTTTTGCATTCTGCTATCGCATGCTCAACAGCAGGCTTGATATGTTCAGGCTTTATTTGAGAAAACTGGGGTAAATCTGAAACTGTTAATAATGGATTGCTCATAATGCGGTATTCTTTATTAAATGATGATGTAGATGTAAGACCTTAATGGGAAAGATTCAAGGTGTAGCGCTTTTTGTTTTCAATCTATTTTACTTAAAATTGATCACCTTAAAAAAATAAATGCTACTGTCTATGTTAATACGTTGTTTGTTATTGTTAATTAGGCTCTTTATTTACCCTTTTAGTTCGGATAAATATTTATTTTAATTGTATTTTACTTATACTAAAAATATATGATTTGTCTTCGTCATGAGTTTCTCGAGGTGTTATGTTTCGTTTTTTTTCTGTGAATTCCTTATATTCACTTTTTTTACTGTGCGCTATGCTTTTCACAAATACTGCACAAGCAGAGGTGAATAATTTATATTTAGAAAACTTGTCAGTTGAGCATGGCTTGTCTCAAGGCTCGGTTAAAACTATTTTTCAAGATGATGAAGGTTTTATTTGGGTTGGCACTGAAAATGGTTTGAATATGTATGACGGTTATAATTTTCGCAGTTTACCTGGGCCAGATAATGATTTTGAAAATTATGAAACGTACCGGATTATTCAAGATAAGGACAAATTACTTTGGATCAACATCGTTGATAAAGGGCTAATTACTTACAATAAAAAAACAGATACCTACCAAAAAATTCTACAAACAGATCCGCTAAATAAAGATTATTATATAGCGGATATGGTCGAGGGCAACAATAATGACTTTTTTATTGCCAGTGCAAAAACTATCATCGTGTATAACAAAATATCTCAAAAAAATACGCGTCTATTAGATTTATCAAATGAGTTTCCTGCGGTTAATAATATTTATGAAATATTGTTACATCAAAATATTTTATATATTGCGACACGTATTGGCACTTTTGCCTTAAATGTTGACACTAAAAAATGGAAAAAATTACCTGCCATTACCGCGACTGAAATTAGCTCAGACAGCTTTAGTGCGGTAGGGGCGAATAAAGTATTTAACTTGCATGTAAGTGCGAATAATCATTTGTATTTGGGTACAGACAATGGTGTTTATAGCTTGCCGGTTAGTAAAATTAACAATTATTTAGTGGGTGATCTTCAATTACCCACTTACAAAATGGTAACTGACGGTGTTTCAAGTTGGCAGTTTTATGACGATGGCGATAACGTATATCAAGGCAGTCATTTAGGGTTGTCTGCTATTGATACAAAAACAGACACCACAGAATTTCTTTTTTCGTTTAATGAGTTTTTTGACCATATTAAAAGCAGTGATGTAGTTGCTATTATGAAAGACAAACAAGGGGTGTTTTGGTTGGGCTCTCAGGCTACCGGTCTTTATAAATGGAATCCTAAACTGAGCTTAGTAACCAACTATCGTTATAAAAAAGACAGTGAAAAAAGTTTAACAGACAACCTTGTTTGGTCTATTACGGCGAAAAGGAGTGACCCTGAACAGTTATGGATAGGCACTCAAAATGGTCTTAATTTACTCGATACGCGTCACGATACCATGTTGCACTATTTAACAACCGAGACCCCTAAAACGATTTATCATCGTGGGAACATAGATCATCTTTATGAAGATTTGGAGCAACGCTTATGGCTTTCTACCGGTAAAGGGGTGGTGTTATTTGATATAGCGCTCAAAAAAATTATTGATATTCCGTATGACGTTAAAGTAAAAGAGCTGCTTGCGTTAGGTCAGTATGATTTCTTTTATGATCGTTATAATACGTTGTGGAGTATTACGGAAAAAGGTGTCAATCGCATTTCATTAACAACGGGCGCTATTGACCCACTTGATGAAATGACTGCGAGCATTGCGGAAGATAAGGTTTTTACTTTACTCGGCTATTTACCTAATAGTGATAAAATGCTTTTTTCTACCAATAATTCATTATGGTTTTTTGATCTTGAAACACGAACAAGTACCATGATTTATCAAAATCCTAAGATTAAAGAAAGTGAATGGATATCTATAGAAAATGTGGCTTTTGATAAAAAAGGCCTGCTATGGTTTAGTTTTGCTGGTAAAGAACTGGTCGGTTTAGACAGTAAAACGTTTGAAAAAAAATATGTATATGACAAAAATAATTCCAATGTGGGACTCAATATTTACGGTTTAATGGTAGACCCTGAAGGTGATCTTTGGTTTTCCAGCCATAACGGTATTTATATGCTAAACGCTGAAACACACCATCTTCGTAATTTTGGTATCAGTGATGGTTTAGTGGGTAAAGAGTTCAATAGTGGTGCTTTCTACGAAATGTATAATCACACATTTGCCTATGGTGCCATGAACGGCTTAACCATTTTTGACCCTCTGGTTTTAAAGACAAAACAAGATGATGAGCAACTGAGTGTACATGCCACTAATATTAACGTGTTATCACGTGATTTAGCTTTGCCTTTTGTGCTGAGTAATGGTGATACCGTTCAGTTAAACTATGATGATGTCGGTATTCGTATTGACTTCTCGCCATTATCTTACAACAACACGAATAATTTCCTGTTTGAATACAAGTTACAAGGTGCTGATAACATAAGTTATCCATTAACCACTGAAAATCACATTACTTTTCCGAGCTTACCTTCAGGGGAGCATTCGCTGGTAGTGCGTATCCAATCAGCTGAAACTAAAAAATATTCTGAAGCTTTTGTTATTAACTTCGTGGTGAAATATGCTCTTTGGTCTTCGCCGCTAGCTTACTTAGTTTATATTGTGCTCTTGTTGACTTTATTTATGCTGTGGTATGCAAAGCGCCAACAAAATACGCGTTTATTACTTGCCGCACATGAAGAGGTAAAATACCGAGAAAATAGATTGCAGCTAGCCTTAACTGGTAGTAATAGTGAAGTGTGGGATTGGCAAAGCGATAATAACTTAATGTTCGCTAAACGAGCCTCTGAAGAATTAGGTTATAGTGACCTTAAATATTCTTATAGCTTTAATGAGCATTTGTCGTTAATTCACAAAGATGAACGTGAATTGTTTCATTCACGATGGTTACAGTTTTTGGGTGCGGCTGATGTTAAGGTAAGCTTTTCATGCAGTTACCGAATGAAAAAATCCAATGGTCATTGGTTGTGGTTTAAAGACCTTGGAAAAATTGTGGCAACTGACACTAAAGGCAAGCCAACCAGAATTACCGGCGCGTATACAAATATTACCCAGTCGTTAGCCGACGCCGAACGTGCTCACTTCTATGGTGAAGCTTTTAAGAAAACCAAAGATTGGGTCTTAATTATTAGTGACAACTTTAGTCGGGTCATCGCGAATGAGTCCTTGCGTGAGGTTTTTGCTTGGCAAGATGAAGAGTTCGCTTTCGATGCGAAATTATTTGGATTAACCAACGATCGCTTTGAGTTTTATAAGACCTTATTTTCTCATTTAAAGGCTGGGGATGATTGGCGAGGTGAAGAGCTAATAACAACAAAGGCTGGTGAAGAATTCCATGTTATTTTAACGGTCAGTGCCAGCCTTAATGAGTCAACGAATAGTATTTATTTTGTTTGTATTTTTACCGATATAACCGCGCAAAAGCATGCAGAAAAAGAGCTGCGTTATTTAGCCAATTATGACCATTTAACGGATTTACCTAATCGTTCATTATTGCTCGACAGAATAAAACATGCAATGGACTATTCTGCCCGCATGTCACAATCCATTGCTTTGTTTTTTATTGATCTAGACAGGTTTAAACAAGTTAATGATTCATTGGGTCATGACTGTGGCGATTTGCTCTTACAAGAAGTCACCAGGCGTTTAAAAGCAGTTCTGAGGGTTGATGATACCGTTGCTCGCATTGGCGGTGATGAATTCGTTGTTCTGCTAGAGTCTTTTCGCGGCCATGGTCAGCTGGGTCGAGTTGCACAGAAGGTGATTACTGCCGTTGGCGAGCCGGTGCTATTAAACGGCAATACCATCAGTGTTGGTGCTAGTATAGGTATTGCACTTTTCCCCGAAGATGCCAAAGATAGTGATGAGTTGCTTCGTCACGCCGATGTCGCTATGTATCATTCTAAGCAACTTGGCCGTAATACCTTTCAATTTTATACACCCCGTATGAATGTTGAAGCAAGTGAGCGGTTACTTGCTGAATCAACGCTTAAGTTGGCTTTTGAAAACAGCGAATTTATTAATTATTATCAGCCTATTGTTGACTCATATAAAGGTAAGGCCGTTGGCGCCGAATTATTATTACGCTGGCAAAGTGGCGACAAGTTAATTCCACCCGATAATTTTATTCCACTTTCAGAAGATCTAGGTTTGATTATACCTATGACTGAAGCGGCTATTTTACGTGGTGTAATAGATTTGAAAAAATGGCGGGCAATTCGCCCTGATATCTATTTATCAATTAATTTGTCTGTTCAGCACTTTCTTGAAGACAATTTAATTCATTATTTAAAAAATATTTTACAAGAACATGATTTACCTCCAGAAGCGCTTAAGTTTGAAGTCACTGAAAGCATGCTTATTTCTGATCCTGATAAAGCTATTGCAACTATGACCGCGCTTGATAAATTAGGTGTGGTACTTGCTTTAGATGATTTTGGTACCGGTTACTCATCCTTGTCTTATTTAAAGAAGCTACCTTTAAAAATATTAAAAATTGACCGGAGCTTTATTTCTGGCATTGGCATTAACTCTGCTGATGAAGCGATTGTTGCTGCGACGTTAGTCTTGGCAAAAAACTTGAAAATGATTTGTATTGCCGAAGGTGTAGAAAATGAAATACAACTGAAATTTTTAGGTGAAAAACACTGTCACCTTATCCAAGGCTACCTTTATAGTAAGCCAGTTGGAGCTGCGAAAATTGAACAATTTTTGCATGATGACATTATCGCGATAAAAGTGAATAAGCCAGAATAGCTAATTGGCTTGAATAACGCTTGTTTAGCCACATATATAACTCATACATTTTTTTAGGAATAATAACATGACTCAACATTTTGACTTTCTTGCCATTGGCGCAGGAAGTGGCGGTATTGCTTCTGCAAATCGCGCAGCAAAGCTCGGTAAAAAAGCAGCAGTAATAGAAGCTAAGCAAATTGGTGGCACGTGTGTCAATGTGGGTTGTGTGCCGAAAAAAGCCATGTGGTATGCCGGGCAAATTGCCGATGCGTTACACTACTCTGCTGATTACGGTTTTAATGCGCCGTTACAAGGTTTTAATTGGAGCACGTTAGTTAAAAACAGGGAAGCTTATATAGAGCGCATTCATGCAGCCTATGCTCGTGGTTTTGCCAGTAACGGTGTTACTGTCATTGATGGTTTTGCCAAATTTATCAATAAAAACACTGTCGAAGTTAATGGCGAACAAATTACCGCTGACCATATTGTTATTGCTACCGGTGGTCGTCCGAGCATTCCAAGTATTGAAGGTGCAGAGCATGGTATCGATTCTGATGGCTTTTTCGCATTAACAGAACAACCGAAAAGTGTTGCGGTTGTTGGGGCGGGTTATATTGCCGTAGAACTTGCTGGCGTATTTCATGCTTTAGGCACCACCTCACATTTATTAGTGCGTAAAGAAAAGCCACTACGTGGTTTTGACGATATGCTCAGTGACACGTTAGTCGAACAAATGGCAAAACATGGTCCAACACTGCATACCCACAGTACACCCAGTCATGTTGAAAAACACGATAATGGTCAACTGACCATCCATTTGGAAAATGGTAAGTCTGTTGGGCCTGTTGATTCTTTAATTTGGGCAATAGGGCGAGAGCCAGCAACAGATAAAATTAATCTTGAGTTGGCTGGCGTCGCAATGAACGAACAAGGCTTTATTTCAACAGACAAATACCAAAATACGAATGTTAAAGGTATCTATGCAGTAGGTGATAATACCGGTCGTGCACAATTAACACCGGTCGCTGTTGCCGCAGGTCGTCGCTTATGTGAACGTTTATTTAATAATAAACCTGACGAGCATTTAGACTATTCAAATATTGCCACGGTTGTGTTTAGTCACCCAGTTATTGGTACGGTTGGTTTATCAGAAAAAGAAGCGCTTGACGAATACGGCGTAGAAGAGGTTAAGGTTTACAATTCACAGTTCACTGCTTTGTATCAGGCGATGACTGAAGATTATCGTGATCCTACGCGTATGAAACTTATTTGTGTTGGTAAAGAAGAAAAAATTGTTGGCATTCACAGTATTGGTTTTGGTAGTGATGAATTGTTGCAAGGGTTTGCGGTTGCCATGAAAATGGGCGCAACTAAAGCCGACTTTGATAACACTATTGCGATACACCCAACAAGTGCAGAAGAGTTTGTTACCATGAATTAAGTGGCGTTAACCACACCATACAAAGTTGTGTTGGCGTCATCTTCTGGCTATTAATGATGACGCTCGACACTACTTTAACTAGCGCTAATAAATCCGCCGCTTAAAGTGTAAAACGCTCTACTGAGCTGGTTAGAGAATGCGCTAAAGTACTGACATCTTCACTTCTTTTGTGCATATTACTCGCTTCCATAGCATTCTTATTTGCCGCATCAGCCGTTTCATTCATTGTTTGTTCAATTTGCTCACTATAAACCAACTGCTCTTGTGCTGCAGTAGTAATACTTTTGCTCATCGAGTCAATTGCTTTTAAGGTGTCCTCAATTTGGTTAATGGCATGGCTTAATTGCTGACTTTGAGCCACACATTCACTGGCTTGTGTTTGGCCTTCAGAAATCGCCTTGACCGCAATAGTAGTATCTTTTTGTAAATTATTAATCATCACTTGTATTTCAGCGGTGGACGCCTGAGTGCGAGAAGCTAATGATCTTACCTCATCAGCAACCACTGAAAAGCCACGACCTTGCTCTCCGGCTCTTGCTGCTTCAATAGCCGCGTTTAAAGCGAGTAAGTTAGTCTGCTCAGCAATACCACCAATGGTATCTAAAATACTACCTATGCTGCGACTATGCTGGCTAAGTAATTCCATGACTTCCACGGATTCACCCAGTCGAGTTGATAATTGCTTAATACGCTGGCTGTTATCGTTAGCAATATTATTAATGTCTTGGCTGCGTTGTGATGCTTCAGTGACATGGGAAGCGGTAGTCACTGCTTCATCTTTTACCATACTTGAACTAGCAAACATTTGTTCAGCAAGCTGTTTGGCATTATCAATACGGGTAATTTGTTGACTGGCGGATTCTGATATAAACAAACTTTGTTGATTGGTTAACGCCGCAGATTCATCAAGCGAATGGGCGTCTTTATTAATGGCGTTAAGTAATTGAGTTAGATCATCAGATAACTTATTAATATTAGTAATCAGCCCGCCAAACTCATCATCGCTGCGTTTTTCCATGCGCTTTGACAAGTTACCACTGGCGATTAATGCCAAGGCTTTGTTTACTGCCCGTAATGGACCAATCATGGCTTTAGTTGTGACATAAGTAATAAAGCTCGCCATAACAATAAATATTAACGCTAAAACGATGGCTAAAGTTTTTCCTCTTTCAATTTCTTCTTGGGCATTGTTTTGAAAATGAGCAAAACGTTTATTCGCTAATAAAACTAATTCATCTAGCTTGGCATAGCTTAAATTATAAGATTGGGTTGCAGAAAGATAAGCTTCTTTTGCTTGATATTGTAGATTAATTGTTTGTAGTTGTAGTTGGTATAAACGACCTGGTTGTTGAATTGATTCTTGCATCAGCGTCAAGTTCTGCTTAAAGTCATTTAACAGTTCATTAGCATTAAGTGGCTCAGCTTGCTGGACTAAATAAGCAAAATTAGTTTCAATATTATTGATTAAAAAAATCATATCATCTTGGTGTTTAGTCACTAAGTCTGTTGATTCTATTCGGTCAAGCCCTGACATAGTGTTTTTTAAGCTAAAAAGTGAGTCATCAATGCGCGTACCTGTACCAATAACTTCATCAAGTAACTTCTCCTGACCCGTCGCTTCAATAATTTCTAAATCAAGCATATAGGTGCTTGCTTGATAACGAGCATTTTCAAAAGTTTTATAGTCAGCTTGGAAGTCTCTTGTTGCTTGCTGATGCCCTATTTTAGCTGAGAACATTGCTTGAATATCGGTTGAGTATTGTTGATATTGGACTTGTGCTTCTTCAAGAGCCGATTGCATTTTTGCTTGCTTAGTCACTTTCAGGCGTAATAGCTGAACAGTTGCTTGGTAATCTTTTTGTAGATGATTAAACTGCTCTAAACTTTCCTGTAACTCATTAGCATCGGATTGTGTATAAGCGACAGCCGCTTGCTTCATCATTTTCAGCAATTGAACTTGTAACGTGCCACTTTGTTTTTGCACAGGAACGGCTAATGTTTCAACATTATTATTGGCGTCAGAAATTTTACTTAATGAATAGTAAAAAAAGCTACTTGCCGTTAATAATAATAATCCAATCGTAGTAAAACCAAAGATGATTTTTTGTTTTATGGTGAGATTCAGCATAAATTAAGCCTTGTGTTACGTTGCTCATCCTTTAATTGTAATCCGATATTTACTTAATGTGATAAAGGTGTGCATTTATTATTAAAATGTCTTAGATAAAAGCGTTTTACCTAACAATTAAACCAAATTAAATTAAAGGGTGACCTACTGGCCTAAAAGACATCCATATCTTAAGTTTAATTACAGTATCACGGTAATCTTCTCTACTCAATAAAGGTATGACCAGATGGCTTAGCTAAAAAGCTCCCGTAACAACATTGAAAATTAAATATTAATTATAAAAATAAAGCAAGAATAATAAAGCAATATTTTTGATGATTTATTTTTTGGTAATTTGAGCTTTTATTCAAATTAAAGATAAATTAATTCAGCTTTTTTTATCTTTAAAATCGCGCTAAGTCTTACTGTTATTCGCTTATGTTTTTTAGTTATTTAAAGCAGAAATATACCACTAAAAATAATTTAATAATTTTCTGGTATTGAGAGAAAATTCTGGTACTCTCTTACCTCGTTTATTTAAGCAGCACAAAAAACACACAATTAATAAGATGCTGAAAACGTACAGGATAAATTTTTATCCACATAAATAAAAATAATAATAAATATGTGAAAAAGGAATTTCAAACTACCTTTTCTCAATAAAAATAAGATGTTACCTATAAAATTACTGTAATAGCCATTTGGTTGTTATGGTTTTCTACGTTGTTTTCAACATACTTATCCACAATTTCAACGATCTTTTGCGACTAATTTTATAGATTAAGTGGAGAGAATGTACTGAGTATGGCATCCTTAGCCAAATTTCACTTCTAGTCACATATCATCATGACAAATTCTGCTTTATCGCCACTCATTTTAGTAGATGGTTCTTCGTACTTATTCCGTGCTTATCATGTTCCATATTTACAAGCATTATCGACAAAAGATGGTCAACCTACCGGTGCGATTACTGGCGTGTTAAACATGCTAAAAAGTCTGAAAAAAAATTATCCAAATGGCAATGTTATTGTGATATTTGATGCGAAAGGAAAGACCTTTCGTAATGACATGTATCCTGAATATAAAGCGAATCGTCCACCAATGCCCGACGATCTTCGTACTCAAATTGCACCAATCCATGAAATTGTTGCCGCTATGGGTTTACCGCTATTGGTGATTGATGGCGTCGAAGCCGATGACGTTATTGGTACTTTGGCAGAACAAGCGAGTAAAGCGGGTATCGATACCGTTATATCAACTGGCGATAAAGACATGGCGCAACTCGTTGATAAGCATGTCACGCTTATTAATACCATGACCGATGTAAAAATGGATGTTGATGGTGTTATTGAAAAGTTTGGTGTCCGCCCAGATCAAATTATTGATTACCTCGCGTTAATGGGTGATAAAGTCGATAATATTCCAGGGGTTAATAAGTGTGGTCCCAAAACAGCAGTAAAATGGTTGCTTGAGCACGAAAATTTAGAAAATGTGATTGCTAATGCCGGAAACGTAAAAGGTAAGATTGGTGAGTATTTACGTGAAGCACTTGAGTTTTTACCCCTCTCTTATGAATTAGCAACCATTAAACTTGATGTACCGCTTGAGCAAACCGCTGATCAATTACAGCCAGGCGTTGCCGATGTTGAAAAATTAACTGAGCTATACACTCGATTTGAATTGCGCCGGTTATTAGCAGACTTACAAAATGGTGAATCTGCTATTGCGGGTTCACCCGGACAGCAAACCTCAAGTGTTGACTCGATTGTAGAAGAAACACCTGCAGCAGATGATATTGAAACTGACTATCAAATTATTTTTAGCGAAGCTGAGTTTACTTCATGGCTGACTAAATTAAAAAATGCTGATCTCTTTGCCTTTGATACCGAAACAACCAGTGTCGATTATATGAAAGCAGAGTTAGTGGGTTTATCGTTTTCTGTCGAAGCTGGAACTGCCGCTTATGTGCCGCTTATGCATGATTATCCTGATGCGCCCAAACAGCTCGACCGTGACTGGGTCTTGGCACAATTAAAACCACTTCTCGAAGATAAAAATCAAGCAAAAGTCGGTCAGAACTTAAAGTATGATGTTAACGTGCTTTCACGTTACGATATTGAAATGCAAGGTATTACTTTTGATACCATGATCGAGTCTTATTGTTTAAACAGTGTTGCGACTCGCCACAATATGGACGCATTAGCGACTAAATATTTAGGCTACAAGACGGTCAGTTTTGAAGAAGTTGCTGGCAAGGGCGCTAAAAAATTAACTTTCAACCAAATTGAAATTGAAAAAGCGGGATATTATGCCGCCGAAGATGCCGATATTACCTTGCGCTTGCACCAAGCCATTTATGCTAAGTTAGAAAAAAATAAAGATCAATTATCAGTATTTACCGACATTGAAATGCCTTTGTTACCTATTTTAGCGCGTATGGAGCAACACGGTGTACTAATCGATTCTGATTTGTTGAATGAACAAAGCCATGCACTTGGTATGCGCTTACAAGAATTAGAAATTCAAGCACACGATATTGCCGGACAAACGTTTAACTTATCATCACCCAAGCAACTACAAAAAATATTGTTTGAAGAGTTAAAAATTCCGGTTATTAAGAAAACGCCCAAAGGTGCACCTTCAACCGCAGAAGAAGTGTTACAAGAGCTGGCGTTAGATTACCCTTTACCGAAAGTTATTTTAGAAAACCGAGGATTGAGTAAGTTAAAATCGACTTACACTGACAAGCTTCCTTTGTTAGTGTGCAAGTTAGGTCGAGTACATACCTCTTATCAACAAGCCGTTGCGGCAACAGGGCGTTTATCTTCGACCGATCCAAATCTTCAAAATATCCCAATTCGTAGTGAAGAGGGTCGAAAAATTCGCTTAGCTTTTATTGCGCCCAAAGATCATAAAATTGTCGCGATAGATTATTCTCAAATAGAACTGCGTATTATGGCGCATTTATCTGATGATCCAGGATTAGTCTCTGCCTTTTCAGAAGGGCGAGATGTGCATAAAGCAACAGCGGCTGAGATATTTGGTGTCGATTTGGCCGAGGTAACGGTTGATCAACGCCGTAGCGCTAAAGCAGTAAACTTTGGTTTGATTTACGGAATGTCAGCGTTTGGTTTAGCAAAACAACTTGATGTGCCTCGCCATCGCGCGCAAGAGTATATGGATAAGTATTTTGAACGTTACCCTAATGTTATGGCTTACATGGAGGACACGCGTCAGCAAGCTGCAGAGCAAGGTTTTGTGGAAACATGCTTCGGTCGTCGTTTATATTTACCTGATATTAAAGCTAAAAATGCGATGCGTAGAAAAGGCGCTGAACGTGCCGCTATTAATGCACCTATGCAAGGCACTGCCGCTGATATCATTAAAAAAGCGATGTTAGCTGTAGATGAATGGATACAAATCCAGCAAGACCCACGTATTCAAATGACAATGCAAGTACACGATGAGTTGATATTTGAAATTCATCAAGACATCGTTGATGAAACAACGGCGAAGCTTGTTGAAATTATGAATGATGCGGTGAAGTTAAAAGTCCCCCTCATTGCTGAGGCAGGTATTGGTGATAACTGGGAGCAGGCGCATTAACTATGCAATATTATTTTTTGGTGGTTTTAAAACTAAAATGTAATTTAATTACATAAAGCGCTTTACAAAAGTAGAATGATTACTCTATAATGTAGTTGTTCTTTTGTGAACGCTTGTTGTAATAATTTGTATATTCAAGCTCTCCTCATAGCTTATAAGCCGATGGCATTGTCATCGGTATTTTTTTGTCTAAAATTTGATAACTATATCTTATGTAATTATATTTCAGTATATGAATGATCGACACCACTTAATAACGTATCACTGTCGATCATCCGTTTACGGGTATTTAAAAACAAGATTAACTTTTAGGATCAATAATAGCCTCTATCGGTTTAGGCTTAGTTCGGCCAGACTTTCTTAAGGCATCACGCAGCACGTACTCTATTTGCGCGTTTAAACTGCGTAATTCATCATCAGACCAGCGTTGCATGGCAGAAAGAATTTCTTCATTAATGCGAAGAGGATATGCTTTTTTTGCCACAATATTTCTCACTCAATTGACGATTAGTATAAGCTGCCGGTATTTACTACAGGTTGTGCCGCTTCGTCGCTACATAGAACAACTAATAAGTTACTCACCATAGCGGCTTTTCTTTCTGCATCAAGTTCTACAATTTGACGCTCTTCTAATTTTGTTAATGCCATTTCTACCATACCGACAGCACCTTCGACTATGGTTCTACGTGCAGCAATAATTGCCATGGCTTGCTGGCGTCTTAGCATAGCGTTGGCAATTTCTGGCGCGTAAGCTAAATGACTAATACGAGATTCAATTACAGTGACTCCAGCTTTTTCTAACCGGTCTTGCACTTCAATTTTTAATGCTGCTGAAATTTGAGTCGGATCGCTGCGTAAAGAAATATCGTCATCTTCGTGATGATCGTACGCATAACTTGTGGCTAAATTACGTAATGCAGATTCACTTTGAATTGAGACAAAATCTTCATAATCATCAACCTGGAAAACGGCCTCAGCGGTATCTGTTACTTCCCAGACAATGACCGCAGCAATCTCAATGGGGTTACCATTTTTGTCATTAACTTTTAGTTTACTACTTTCGAAATTTCTAACCCGCAAAGAGACGCGCATTTTTGTGTAAAAAGGGTTAGCCCAGCGGAGGCCTGAATCATGAACGGTACCCGCGTACTTACCGAACAATTGCATAACCCGAGCTTCTTTGGGATTGACCATAAAAAAACCAAACCAGCAAATAAAAATAGCAAGGGTGACCAGTAAACTAATAATGGCAAGTGTGACATTGTTATTTATTATGTTATTAATTAACAAGGTGAAAGTACCAATCTGTAATGCCAATAAAACAAAAATAAACATAATGCCATTAGGCGCTTTGATTTCTTTTTCCGTAATCATATTATTCTCAGTAAGATTTTAACAAGTGATATCATTATGATATCACTTGTTGTTTAATGCAAGTATTTAGCAGAGCAACATTCATTAAATAAGATATTTATAAAAGTTTAGGTGTTAGTAAAAGAATGAAGTTATTAGACGTTTGATGATTTTGATCAATTTTGGCGAGTTGAGGCTTAGCTATAATCTTACCAACATTATTCAACAGGAAAATACAATGGGATGTTGCGGAGGCTGTGGCGGCGAAGGTCATGAACCAGTGAAAACTGAAACAAAAGAACAGCAAGAACAAGATAAAAAACAAGATAAGAAACCAGAAGAGTAGTTAATATTCTTCCTGACAATCATTGAGACAACAGCCGTTGTCTTTTTTTTGTTCTAAATTTAAAAGTTAACAAATAAGTAACAAAGTATTGCAAAACAGAAATATCATTGGCAAAGCAAGTGAGCAAATCATATATTAGAGTTAGATACTGGCGCAGAAGTTCAGCGCGAGAAAATATATTTATATAAATAATAAAGCCACCAAGGAGCATAAATTGAAAAAATGGAGCATCCCATTGCTATTAACTTGTTTAGCAGCATGTGAACAAACCGCGCCAACCACCACCATGGCTGAAGTAACATTACCAGCAGGTGTGAATTTTGTTGAGCAAGTAACGGCAGAAGCGGGTAAAACTGTTATTCCTTATCAAAAATATACCTTAAGTAATGGTTTGACGGTTATTCTTCATAAAGATGCTTCTGATCCCTTAGTTCATGTTGACATGACCTATCACGTTGGCTCTGCTCGCGAAGAGTTAGGTAAGTCAGGTTTTGCTCATTTTTTCGAACATATGATGTTTCAAGGTTCTGAAAACGTAGCCGACGAACAGCATTTTAAATTAATAACTGAAGCTGGTGGTACCTTAAATGGAACAACTAACGGTGATCGAACTAATTATTTTCAAACGGTTCCAGCTAACCAACTAGAAAAAATGTTGTGGTTAGAGTCAGACCGTATGGGCTTTTTGGTTGATGCGGTAACGCAAGAAAAATTTGAAGTACAACGTGAAACTGTAAAAAATGAAAGAGGACAAAGTTATGATAATCGTCCTTACGGTTTATTAGGAGAGAGAGTTGCTGAAGCGTTATATCCGGCAGGGCATCCTTACTCATGGCAAACCATTGGTTACTTAGAGGATCTAGATCGTGTAAATGTTAACGACCTAAAAGCATTTTTCTTAAAATGGTATGGTCCAAATAACGCAACCTTAACCATAGGTGGCGATATTGACGCAAAAGAAACGTTAGCCTTAGTGGAACAGTATTTCGGGTCTATCCCACGCGGACCTGAAATCGCTATGCCTGAAAAACCTACATTCACCATAAACGAAGATCGTTATATTTCTATGGAAGATAATGTTCATTTACCTTTAGTGTATATGTCTTATCCAACCGTTTCTGTTCGCCATGCAGATGAAGCCCCACTTGACGTTTTATCAAGTATTTTAGGTGGCGGTAAAACATCTTTGCTTTATAAAAACTTAGTGAAAAATCAATTAGCGGTTCAAGCTTCAGTGGGGCATCCCTGTGCCGAACTAGCTTGTACCTTTACTTTGTTAGCGTTACCACACCCGGCTTCAGGAAAAACATTAGCAGATATAGAAAAAGTGATTCGCGACAGTTTAGTTGAATTTGAAGAGCGTGGCGTACAAGACGACGATCTAGCGAAAGTTAAAGCGAGTATGGAAGCAAGCTTCATCTTCGGTTTACAAAGTGTTTCAGGCAAAGTGAGTACACTTGCGGCTAATCAAACATTTAAGGGCGATCCAAATTACATCGAAAAAGATATCGCACGTTATGCCAATGTTACTAAGGCTGATGTTATGCGGGTCTTTAAAAAGTATATTAAAGACCAACATGCGGTGATCATGAGCATAGTGCCTAAAGGCAAACTGGATCTAATTGCAGCACAAGATAATTTTATTCCTGCACCGCGTAGTAAAGGTCAGACATCTGAAACCTCAGCAGAGAGTTTAGTGGTACGCAAAGCGCAAGATAATTTTGATCGCAGTAAAATGCCAATCTCAGCTGCCAATAAATCAGTCGCTGTACCACAGATGTGGAACAAAACGTTAGCCAATGGTATTAAAGTGCTGGGTACGCAAAGCATTGAAACTCCAACGACATCATTATTGTTAAAGATTCCTGCAGGTCATTATTATTCTGACAAAGACAAAGCAGGCGTTGTTTCGTTACTTGCTAGTGCATTAAATGAATCGACCACCAAACGTAGCGCCGAAGAAATGAGCAATGAATTACAAAAATTAGGTAGTTCAATCGCTATCTATGCAGGTAATCAATACTTGAATGTTAATGTCAGTACACTAACTAAAAATCTTGATGCGACAATGGCACTGGTTAATGAAAAATTAATGCACCCAGCATTCATTGAAGTGGAATTTTCACGCAACAAAAGTAATGCTATTCAGGGCGCAATTAATAGTAAGAAAGATGCAGGTTATTTAGCCTCAACAGCTTATCGTCAATTATTGCAAGCTGACAACATTGCAGCAACTTCAAGCCAAGGTACCGAGCAAAGTCTCAATAATATTACCTTAGCAGATGTTAAAGCCTTCTACGAACAGCAAGTAAAACCAAGTGATAGTCAGTTAATCGTCGTATCAGACTTGAAAGAAAAAGCGCTAATTAAATCACTTAACGTCTTTTCTAGCTGGCAAGGTAAAGGATCAAGCTTAGTGCTAACACTGGCTAAACCTGAGACAAAAGCGGGTGTTATTTATTTAGTGAATAAAGAGGGTGCCGCGCAATCCGCGATTCGCATTGGTAAACGCTCAATGACTCAAGATATTACCGGCGAGTATTACAAGTCTTATTTAATGAACTTCACCTTAGGTGGTGCATTTAATAGTCGTATAAACCTAAACCTTCGTGAAGATAAAGGTTATACCTACGGCGCACGTTCTGGTTTTAGTGCTGACAAATTCTCTGGTACATTTACCGCCTCTGCTGAAGTTCGTGCTGATGTTACCGATAAATCAATTATTGAGTTTGTTAACGAAATAAAAGGCTACAACGAACAAGGTATCACCGCGGAAGAATTAAGCTTTATGCGTAATTCAATTAATCAAAGAGATGCGTTGAAATATGAAACACCACGGGCAAAATTAGGTTTCTTAGCGCAAATCTTAGAATACGATTTAAAGCCAAGTTTTGTGCAAGAGCGAGCAGAGATTGTTGAAACAATCAGTGCAGAAGAAATAAATACGCTAGCAAAGAAACACTTAAACTTAGCGGAAATGTTAATGGTTGTTGTTGGTGATGCTAAAACATTGAAACCCCAACTAAAAGCATTAGGTTATGAAGTGATTGATTACGAAATCTAATCTGACTTATTGCTCTTTGAGTGATTGATATAAAGCCTTAACGATAAACGTTAAGGCTTTTTTATGTTCAGGATGAACGTTCATAACAGCTCTTAGGCATCCACGCCTTCGCTGCATTAGTGCTTATTGCACGTCATTTTATTCTAGACAAATCATAGTCCTAGATCCATGTAGACAATGTCGGGTTGCTACGGATTACAAAGAGCGATGATGCTTATTTTAAACCTGCTATCTTTTTATTGCTGAGTATGGCCAGATCAGCTTAATCCTGTCACAATAAATATTCTGCTTATCCGTGTTTAAAAAATATGAAACGAAGTAACTATATTACCCGCGCAGGCTGGGATCGCTTAGATAAAGAACTGAAATATTTATGGAAGGAAGAGCGTCCTCTTATCACTAAATCTGTCTCAGAAGCCGCTGCTCTGGGCGATCGAAGTGAAAATGCAGAATACATTTATGGTAAAAGGCGTTTACGTGAAATTGACCGACGCGTAAGATTTTTAGTTAAGCGAACCGAGGACTTAACGATTGTCTATTATGATGCTAAGCAAGAAGGTAAAGTCTATTTTGGTGCTTGGGTCTCGCTAATTAATGAAGACGACAAAGAACTCACCTATCGAGTGGTGGGGCCTGATGAATGGGACGTTAAAAAAGGTGAAATAAGTCTTGATTCACCAATGGCAAGGGCATTAATAGGTAAGTGTGTTGATGACGAGGTCGTAGTACAGACACCCGAAGGTGAGCGTGTTTTTGATATTTTAAAAATTTGGTATAAATAACCAGCAGACAAAAGTACTAAGGTTTATCGTGCTCTAACTATCGATTGCTCTATTTCCCTTTATTAAAACGCCAAGGTGGCTCAATTTCCTATTTTTTTATGTAATATCCCTTCAAAATCAGTATATTTTGTTGATATTGTTGATCTTATCATTTTATTAACTAAAATATAAAAACAACAAATTCATACAAAAGGATTTATCTATGACAAGACAAAAGCAATCGATTATTAATGAAGAAGTTAATTTTGAAAACGGTGTAGAGTTAATTTCAACAACAAATAAAAAGGGTGTCATTACTTACGCGAACCCAGACTTTTGTAAAATTGCCGGCTATTCCCTTGATGAACTCGTTGGACAAAATCATAGCATTGTAAGGCATCCAGACATGCCTAAGGCTGCCTTTAAAGATTTATGGACTAATTTAGAATCGGGCTTACCTTGGCGAGGTGTTGTTAAGAATCGCTGCAAAGATGGCCGTTATTACTGGGTTGATGCTTTTATTACCCCTATTTTTGAGTCAGGTCAGCTAGTTGGTTTTCAATCAGTAAGAACACGCTTAGACGAGAAAACTAAAAGTAATGCCATATTATCTTATCAAGCACTACAAGCGGGCAAGTCTTTAAATAAGTGGTACGAAAATGCCAGTATTAAAAATGCAGCCTACTTTGGCGCAAGTATAACAACATTGTTCAGTGCTCTTTATTATCCATACATGATGTTTTTATTACCTTTACTACCCTTTATAATTTATAAAAATGAAATTATCGATACGCCTAAATATTTCAAAAAACTCAGCAGAGACTATGACAGTCTTTCACGGTTAATTTATTGTGGAAGCAAACCTCAAGGTATTGCCGATTTTCATTTGAAAATGGCTGAAGGTAAAATTAAAACAATTTTAGGCCGTATTACCGACAGTAGTGATTTACTCAGTGCAGGCGCGAGTACGCTTGAGCAAGCGGCGAGAATAGCTAAAGAAGGTGTTGAACAAGAAACGGCTGAATTACACCAAGTCGCGACAGCTGTTGAAGAAATGGTTGCAACAATCGACGAGGTTGCCCAGAACACCACCTTTACTTCACAAAAAGTTAATCAAGCACATTCAGATTGTGAAATTGCCACAAAAGCCATGCACACTACCATGGAAACAGTCAATATATTGGCTGAAGAAGTCGCAAATTCAGCGTCTTCGGCAACAGAGCTCGCCAGTGAGGTTGAAAAAGTTGGCAGCATAATGCATGAAATACAAGGCATTGCTGATCAAACTAATTTATTAGCACTTAATGCGGCAATCGAAGCCGCACGCGCAGGAGAACATGGTCGAGGATTTTCGGTGGTGGCCGATGAAGTTAGGGCGTTATCAAGCAGAACCCATGCGGCAACAGAGCAAATACAAAGCTCAATATCAGAAATGCAAAATACACTTTTATCATGGGTGCAAACTATGACAAAAGGCAAAGAGTCTGCGGACAGTTGTGTGGAAAAAGCAACAGAAGCTCATGATGTTGTTGATAAGGTATATTCATTGATCACTGATATTTCTGATTTAGCCATACAAATATCGACAGCATCAGAAGAGCAAAGTATGGTTTCTCAGGAAATTAGCCGCAATATTATTAACATCAGTGATGCTTCTCAAAATAATCTTCAACAAACAAATACGGTTGAACGTGAGACGGTTAACATTAAAAAAAGAGCCAATGCGCTTAGCGCTTTAGGGCAAGCGTTTAACGGCTAAGGTAATGTTTAATCGTTATTAAATACAAATAAAATAGCGCCACTTTTATTGTTAAAACGTCTGGTAACGAGCTTTTAAAACGTAGTCTATTATTAAAGGCTGGTAATTTTTGTAGTTTACATTAGCGACCTAGATACCAGAATTATCGCTTCTATTGTAAAAATGCCGCTAAAAAAATAAATTTTTAGCGGCATTAATTTAAGTAGAATCAACAGCTATAAATCAGTGGGTGGTGTTAATAAACGGCTGGAGATGGTTAATATTAATTTTATGCCACGCTAGATAGTCACCTTTAGTCATAGGCTTAGCAATTAGATAACCTTGAATTGAATCAATATGTAGCGTTTTGAGTAACTCGTGCTGCTCTAACGCTTCTACACCCTCAGCAACCACGGTTATGTTAAGGCTTTTAGCTAAGGTTATTATCGTATTAACGATACTAAAGCCGGTGCCATTATCTAAGATTTTATCGATAAAGCTTTTATCAATTTTAAGTTCATTGACCGGGAAAGCACTTAAGTGTGTTAAACAAGAGTAGCCAGTACCAAAATCATCTATGGAAAAGGTAAAGCCTTTTGCTTTAATTTCTTGCATTTGTTGAATGGTATTATCAATATCTCCAGCCAACATCGACTCAGTAATCTCTAACTTAATCTGTGATGGTTGTATATCGAAGCCAGCCATGGCACTAAGTAACTCAGTTTTTAAAGTAGATGAGTTAAATTGGCAATGACTTATATTGATTGAAACACTGAACAACTCGTCAATCATATTATCGGTACGCAGTTGCGCAATTAATGTACAAATATCAAGTAAAACAATGTTTTGTAATTTTTGAATAAGCCCATATTGTTCGGCAATAGGTATAAATTCATTGGGTGCGATCAGCCCTTTACTGGGATGATTCCATCGAATAAGTGCCTCTGCTCCAATGACTTTACCCGAGGTGTTTACTTGCGGCTGAAAATAGGCACAAAATTCATCATTAGCTATTGCTCTAACAAGGTCAGTTTCGAGTTCAGCCTGCTTTTCTAGTAAGGTTTGTAATTCGGGATCATAGAAATTATAACTATTACCTTTTTTCATTTTTGCGCGATACATAGCGGTATCTGCAAACTTCAAAATGTTATCTACTAATGAGTTACCATTGTTAACTAGGCTAATACCTATGCTGCAACTGACCTGAAATGCTAATTCACCTAACTCAAATTTTTCATCGAATACGCTGTGTAATTTTTGAGCGACCTTTTCAGATTCTATAATGGCCTGCTCATTATTTTCACCGACATATTCCAATAAAATAATAAATTCATCGCCACCCACTCTAGCTAAAGTATCCGATGCCCTTATAGTGGCGCTAAGCCTTGTCGATAATTCGACTAAAATTTGATCTCCGGCGCTATGTCCTAGTGAGTCATTAATCCTTTTAAAGTTATCTATATCCAAAAATAATAAAGCGCCGGTCTTGCTTGAACGTTTTATTCTTTCAATACACATTGTCAATCTTTCGTTGAGCATTCGTCTATTAGGAAGGTTGGTTAATGGGTCAAAAAAGGCCAGTTTTTCAATCGCCTTTTCTGCCTCTTTACGCACCGTTATATCTCTAGCTATCCAGACGATATGCCTTTTATTAGGAAAGTTTGGCTGATAATGGTCAAGGGGGGCTGTTCTCCCCTCGAAAGTCATATTACCTTTTAGAACGTCAAGCTGATATTCAAAAATTTGCACTTCATTGGTGGCTAAGGTCTTTTCAATGACCGACATGATTGGCTGTGCATCTTTTTTAGGTAAGGCGTCATTTACATTTTTATTAATGAGTTTGTTAACTGAACCATATAACAATTCATCAGCTGAGCCATAAATATCAGTATATACGCCATCTTCACTCAATATTAAGGTTAAATCAGGCATAACCTGAGTAAAAGCTTGGAATTTTTGATTACTTTTTTGTAGATCCGCAATCAGTCGTTTGGCGTTAAGTGATTCAACATTTTTTTCTAAGGCGATGCTTGAAAAATGCACGAAGTAGTCGATTAACTCTAAATCTTTATCCGTTGGGGATTTAGAAGAGCTATGATAAATGGCAAGTGAACCAAGAGTTTTGGACTGTGTGGAAATAATGGCGGTTGACCAACACGATTTAAGACCATAGCTCAATGCGAGTGCTTTAAAGTCTTGCCATAACGGGGATATTGCGATGTCTTCAACAATGACTCGAGACTTTCTAAATGCTGCCGTCCCACAAGAGCCTACCTTTGGACCAATGCGTACGCCATTAATAGCCTGACAATACTTATCATCAATATTTGGCGCAGCGCAGTGAAAAAGTTGTTCGTCCTTTATCGATAATATTGAGCACCTCGCTGACTTGTCATCGAGAAGCTCTTCTATAGATAAACAAATATCATTTAGCACATCATTTAAAGGCCGACCTAAGGCAATTTTAGATAAGATATCTTGTTGATGAGATAATAGTTTTTTTAATCTAGCTATGTCCATATTTCACCAAGATTATTTATTACATTGCATGTTAATTTATAGCAAAACATTTTCAAGGTCAAAGCCATCCCCACCTTTTAGATAAGGTTTAATTAATTATCCGGCTTTTCACTGGCGTTTGGCAAATATCTAAAACGGGTGGTGGTTTTTTGTAGAAAAATGCATTTTCTCGTTTTTTCTGTTTTTCTATCATTTGACTAAAAGCGGGGTGCTCGGTATTTTTTACGGCTAATAAAATTTGTTGTTCTTTGGGCACATCACTCATCATTTTCATACTTGTCATGGTGGTATAATCTTTTTCAGCAACAGGCTTATCACCCTCAATAACCGATGTTCTAGTTATGGCTTGTACGTGGTTCATGCCATAAACCACACGACCAAAGATAGTCATAATTCGATCTAAATAGCGAGTGGCTTGACCATTAACAATATAAAAATGACTGGTGCCGGAGTCGGCGTCATTCCCCCTAGCCATTGCAATGACACCAGGGCAGTGCGTTAACCAAGCTTTTTTTTCACTCGGGTTATGAGCTAATGAAAATCCGTCTTTAAAACCTGTTTGTTCAGCGAATAAATCATTGTTTTGAATTTTAGTGAACTGCCAGTTTTCATCGGTAGTAAAGTCACCTTCCATGATTAATGTTGGTACTAACTTATCTTGACGACTGCCGTCTTCAGGACCTCCTTGCGCCACAAAACCGTCGATCACTCGATAGAACTTATTACCATCATAATGACCTGATTGGGTCAGTTTTATAAACTGTTCGACATGCTTAGGCGAAAACTGTGGTGCCAGTTCTATGACAACTTTTCCGTGTGGTAGTGTCAGTAATACGGTTCTTGCAACATCTAAAGCTCGCCATTCATCAGCTACTTTTGATGTTTGTGCAGCAGCGCTAAAAATAGTCAGTAATGTACTCATGGCTAAAATAAGTCTGATTTTCATGACGTTTCCTTAATCTTTATTGTTTACCCGCTACTATACAGTAAAAGAGTTGGCGCAAAACCATGCAATTGTTAATATAGCGCGATAGAAACCAACACTAATTTTGAGGTACTCAGTGAATAAAAGCTTTATGACTAATATTATCGCCTTGCTTGCTACTTTAGCGGGTTATTTTTTCGAGCAGTCTTTACTCTTTACCATAGGCTTATTTGCCTTGTCGGGGGCATTTACTAATTGGATTGCTATACATATGCTTTTTGAAAAAGTACCCTTTTTATATGGCTCTGGTGTTATTCCTGCGCGCTTTGAAGATTTTAAAAAAGCCATAAAAGAGCTGATGATGGAACAGTTTTTCACTGAAGAAAATATTGACCGATTTTTGTCGGGTGGTTCAGGTGGTTTAGTGTCTTTAGACTTAACACCCGTCATTGAAAAAATAGACTTGAATCCTGCTTTTGATGACTTAGTTGATGTTATTGAAAAGTCATCGTTTGGTGGCATGTTAGCGATGGTTGGTGGCAGCGAAGCATTACAGCCGTTACGAGAGCCGTTTATTGAAAAAATGAAAATCACCGTCGGTAAAATTTCACAAAGTGAAGAATTTAACAATATCCTCAAGGATGAGTTAGAGCAACCGAGTGTTATGGCGGATATGCGTGATAAAGTCAGTGAAATTATTGATCAAAGGTTAAATGAACTAACACCACAACTGGTCAAGGAAATTATCCAAGCGATGATCCGCAAACACTTAGGTTGGTTGGTTGTTTGGGGAGGTGTATTTGGTGGTATTATTGGCTTTATCGCCGCAGTTACTAATAATTTCTAAGATTTTATCAGCGATTATTTCGCAACAAACGCTGGATATAATTTGTTGCGAAACTTGTCATTACAGACAACAAGGTTATCCTTGTTATTCCTTAGTCCCTTTTGTGCTATTAGTTCCTGCAATTTTTTAGTTTAAACGCTTTAAATTTCACCTTATTGGGGCTATGCTTGCGCTTTAAACACAGGGATTTATTTCTCTTGTTGAGCGAAATCGCCCAATTAAGAACATCCCGTCATTGAATAAGGTAACCGGAGACATGTTTGGTAGCTTAAAGGCTTTGCCAGCCGATCCTATTTTAGGCTTGTTGGCTAAATATCGTGAAGATTCAAACCCACATAAAATTGATTTGGGTGTGGGCGTTTATAAAAATGAAGCAGGTCATACAGCGATTTTAGACTGTGTGAAAGCGGCGGAAAAATATCGTAACGATCACGAAGATACCAAAGTTTATATTGGTCCTACCGGCTCACCTGTATTCAATGAAGAGATGAGTAAATTAATTTTCGGTCACCATAAAGTGCTGCTTGAAAATAGAGCTCGCACGGTTTCTACTCCCGGTGGAACTGGGGCATTACGTGTTGCGGCTGAATTTATTAAGTCTTGTAAAGCTGGTGCCACTATTTGGGTGAGTAACCCAACATGGGCAAATCATACCGGTTTGTTTGAAGCCGCTGGTTTAACCGTTAAAACCTATCCGTATTACGACCACGAAAACAAAACGCTTGATTTTGATGGCATGTTAGCGGCATTAAAAGAAGTCAGCAGCGATGATGCTGTGTTGTTACATGCGTGTTGTCATAATCCCAGTGGTATGGATTTAAACAATGAGCAGTGGCAACAAGTTGTTGAAGTGGCTAAAGACATTGGTTTTTTACCCCTTATCGATATGGCATACCAAGGTTTTGGTGTTGGTTTAGACGAAGATGCCTATGGTTTGCGTTTAATGGCCGAACACGCGAAAGAAATGATTGTTTGTAGTTCATGTTCGAAAAACTTTGGTTTATACCGCGAACGTATTGGCGCTTGTACTATTATTGGCGAAACATCTGCCGCAGTTGATGTTGCACAGTCCGTATTACTTTATGTGATCCGTGTTATTTATTCTATGCCTCCAGCACATGGTGCCGCATTGGTTGAAACAATCTTAAGTTCTGATGAACTACGTACCCAGTGGCATGTAGAATTAAAAGAAATGCGAGACCGTATTAATGGTAACCGTCAACTATTGGTTGATAAGTTAGTCGAAAACGGTGTGACTCGTGACTTCAGCTTTATTACCCGTCAAATGGGGATGTTTTCATTCTTAGGTATAACCCCTGAGCAAGTGCAACAGTTACAAGATGAATATAGTATTTATATGGTCGGTTCAAGCCGTATGAGTATTGCGGGTATTGCGAATAGTAATGTTGATTACTTAGCAAAATCTATCGCGAAAGTTCTATAGGCGCTAAGATTCGTTAACAGCTTTAGAGCTTAAGAAAGAGTTAAAGCCAAAACATCTCGGTGTTTTGGCTTTATTGTTTTTGGTTAACTAGCCAATTGATAATGTGAGTAAGCGGCTATCTTTAGAGGTAAAAATTTCCATCCTCATTAAGTGATATTTTTTCAACCCGAGTGACCGCATTGATGTTTAATGGACCATATATATGAGGATATAAGCCACCGCTTGCAGGTTCCCATTTTATTTCTGGTATAACTAACTCTTTATCAACAATCAAAATAAGTGGCTGCTCTTTGTCTTTATAATATTTATTGGCAAGACGGTTTAACTGACTTTTTGGCGTCGCATGAATAAAACCTTCGCTGGTTAGCGAATCACGCGTTAGCTTACCTGCACTTAGTGCTTGTTGATATTCAGCATTTGATGAGAGTAAATAGATAGACGGATCATTTAGCCCTGCATACATGCGAATAAAAGTATTCGTTAGTATTTGTTGCTCATCTTTCTGGTAAAGGTAGTCAACACGAAATATCCCTTTAATATTGTTATTTTCAATAGCCTGACTTACAACGCTTATTTCTGCTCGAGCAGTCCAGTCAGTACCTGTTAACCATAGAGGAACATTGTCAGCAAGATGCTGATGGCCCTTTCTCTCAAAGGGATAGGTTTTTCCACGTACTAACTCTGCGTAATTATCTGAACGGAGAATTGAATTATTTGCTATTTTAAAGCCCATGGGTTTTCCTGTATTAAATTGTTGTTAGCGATAAAGCTATTAATTGTCTATGTTACCGATAAGTGCACATGCTTTAAATGGTAAACAACAAAGAATATATTTGTTGTCTTATCGCTATTACCAATCAATATGTATTTTGCTGAGTTTTGAATGGTAACGTCTAGATGTAAAATTATGCTACATTAACGGCGTAAATTTTTAGGGAAATAAAAAATGACTGAACAAACCAATTTCAAACATATGCAACTGGCCACCTTACACGAGAGTTTAACTGATAAAACTCATGTCATTGTTGATATTCGTGACGCGGCTTCTTTTCAAGCAAATCATATTCCTGGTGCTATTCATTTGAGTAATGAAAACTTTGCCGACTTCATTCGTGAAGCCGACTTAGATGCCCCCGTTGTTGTTTGCTGTTATCACGGTATTTCTAGCCAACAAGCTGCACAGTTTCTTATTAGCCAAGACTTCAGTGATGTTTATTCACTCGATGGCGGCTTTACTGATTGGCAATTACGTTTTCCACAAGATATAGAACACTAAATAGTTGAGCATAATGTCGGAATATAATTCAGCAAATGAGCTAAGTCCCTTAGTACAAGTTAAACAACATAACATTGCCTTGTTGTTTGCGAATTATTTAACCAGTTTAGATATCGATGCTAAAGTGCAAAAGGATGACAGCGACTATGTTATTTATTGTGCAAGCCATAAAATAGCTCAAGCAAAAGAAATTTTTGCTGAATTTATTGCCGACCCTTACCAAGAAAAATATCAACAAGCTGCATGGCAAAGTGGACAAGTTTCACAAGTTCAAGACAACTCTCCGTCATTAATAACAAGCTTTAAACAGCAGTTTTTGGCTCATGCCGGTGTGGTAACCTTAACTGTTTTTGCTTTGTGCTGGTTAGTTTTTATCGCGAGCTTGTTGGGTTTCGCTCGACCTACTTTTGAATTATTACATTTCTATCCTAAGTTAACGATGGAGGCCTTTTTTGATTCTCCATTACGTCTTTTAGGGCCCGCCCTGTTTCATTTTTCATGGTTACATATTGTCTTTAATACTATGTGGTGGTGGCAATTAGGTGGCAGTGTTGAACGTACTTTAGGGAAGGGGGCGTTAATTAATTTATTTTTGATCACCGCACTGCTCTCTAATCTCGGGCAGTTTATGGTTTCAGGTCCTAACTTTGGCGGCCTGTCTGGTGTGGTTTATGGCTTAGTGGGTTATGTTTGGTGGTATGGCTGGCTAGCACCTGAAAAAGGTTTAATGATCTCTAAGCCCATTATTGGCTTTTTACTGTTTTGGCTTTTACTGGGCTATGCCGATGTTTTACCGGTTAATATGGCAAATACAGCGCACTTATTAGGATTAGTAAGTGGCTGTTTGTTAGCAGCAGTCAACGTGTTATTGATGAAAAGGCATTAGGTCTTTATTAAAAAACCGTAGGTTGAGTTTTACCGACCTACGGGGATCTTTTAATATACTGTTAGTTGTCTAGCCACTGGGTAAATAATAATTTTTTAATTAGCGGCTGACCTGTTTCTTGTGTCAAAAGACTCTTCACTTTTTCTTCACATAAACGCTGGATTTCGTGGCGACCATTAATCGATTTTACTTTTGCTTCAGGTTGCTGACCAATAATAGCAATAATAGCATCGCGCAATAACGGTGCATGATGCTCAACCGTTTCATAATTTGCCGAATCTTCAATCATCAATTCAACGGTGAGACGAACATAGCCTAGTTTCTTTTTTACCGCTACATAGTTAGTGATAATAGCGGGTTCAAAACCAAAGTAAGCATAGTCCGCCGCTTTTACTGAAGATAAAGGAAAAGAGAACGACAATAATGTCGCTAATATTAATAAGGTATTTTTCATTTTGCCGCTCTATTTAACTGGAGAATTGAAAAGACTATCGACTATATTACAATGAATCATTAGCTTTTATTAGCAAATTTGTTCGCTTTATTTATTTTTATAACGCTAAGCGCTAAAACCCCCTCAAGGATAACCCGTTTGATAGGCTAACTTATTTCGTGTGGCCTATTGATGCGAGCTCGTCTACCTTTGAAATCACCACTTGAATTTGGTCGGCAAGGTGTACCAAATTACCAGCGGCATAAATTAAACAATACTGATATGATATGCAGGTTATTGTCTAATAAAATAGTTATTAATTAGTTGTTATGACCCAGTCGCATCCATTATTTCCCATTACTATCGATACAGCATGGCAGTCTCCTTTAGGAGTATCGCTTAATGAAACGCTATTAAGTTGGTTACTCGACCCAAGCTCGTTGACTGCTCGATTAAGTCAATGTTGCCAACATTTTCGTGTTGAAGTATTAGGGCAAAAAATTCAGCCTTGCACAAGAGAAGAAGCAACGGCAGACATTAATGTAGGTGAACAAGTGTTAGTGCGTGAGGTGATATTATATTGCGACAATGTGCCACAAGTCTTTGCCCGCAGCTTACTGCCTTTAAAAAGCTTAACCGGTGAAGAGCAGCAGTTAGCACACTTAGGTAACCAATCGTTAGGACAGGTGCTGTTTAGCAAAAAAGAGTTAACCCGTAAATGCATTGAAATCTCGTCTTTTTCTCCAATCTCTACCGTATCAGCATTAGCACAACATCTTAAATTACCAGTTAAAACCGAGCTCTGGGGACGCCGTTCAACGTTTATGCTGCATGATAAACCTTTATTAGTTGCTGAAATATTTTTACCGAATGCCTTCGCTTATCAAACTAATCAAACTGATCAATTATGATAAATAAAAAAGAAATAAAAAATCTTCAGGAAAATACATGACAAATTCTTTTGCAGATAAGTGGCAAGGCATTGTAAAAATTACTCGCGCCGACAAGCCGATCGGTACCTACTTACTATTATGGCCAACATATTGGGCATTATGGATAGCCGGCGATGGTTTTCCACCCTTACATTGGCTAGCTGTATTTACCTTAGGTGTTTTTGTTATGCGCAGCGCAGGTTGTGTTATTAATGACTGGGCAGATCGTAAAGTAGACGGACAAGTAAAACGTACCCAGCATAGGCCATTAGTTACTGGCATATTAACGCCAAACGATGCGTTATCGTTATTTGGTTTGTTGATTGGCATCGCGCTCGGCTTAGTTTTAACCTTAAGTTGGTTCACCATTCAATTGTCAGTGGTTGCGGTGTTACTGGCAGCAAGTTACCCTTTTATGAAACGTTATACCCAGTTACCCCAAGTGGTATTAGGTGCAGCGTTTAGCTGGGGGATGATTATGGCGTTTGCCGAAGGTATGGGTGAAATCCCCACAGTTGCTTGGCTACTTTTTAGCGCTAACTTATTATGGACGGTAGCTTACGATACTATGTATGCGATGGTTGACCGCGACGACGATTTAAAAATTGGCATAAAATCAACGGCCATTCTATTTGGTCGCCATGACAAACGTATTATTCTATTTCTTCAACTGGCTACACTAGCTTTGTTAATGAGCGTGGGTGAAATGCTCGCATTTGGTTGGCCTTATCAACTGAGTCTTGTTATTGCGGCCGGATTTTTTTGTTATCAACAAATTTTAATTGTCGATAGAGAGCGTGATAAATGCTTTCAAGCTTTTTTGAATAATCATTTTGTAGGTTTAGTGATTTTTATTGGCATATCAATAGAGTACCTCTAGTTACTACGGGTCCGATAATCATGAGATCCAACATTATGCTTGTGGTGCGTCATCCTGATAATCGTTCAGGATGACGATGTAGCCCGTTTTATTCGTGCAAGAGTTAACGAATAATACTCTGTAAAACTTCAATATCTATCAGTTGAGTGACCGACGACTTCAACAAACCTAAAGTACTGCTGTCAACGAGCTGGTCGTTTTCATCTTTATTAATATAGCCTTGCTCAATCATGGCTTTAATTAAAATTCCCTGGGCTTTTTTATCAATAAACTCAGGAGCATTAATATCATTTAATACCGATAAGCGCTTAGCAATAGCAACAACTTTGTCTTCAAGGTCATTTTTACTAATGGGTGATAAACGATGTGTTAATGAACAGATAATGGTAAAACGTTGTACGGTTTCATTAATACATTCGCCGATTAAGCGAATATTACTGGTCTGTTCAACGTCATTTACCACGCTTAAAAAGCCACTTTTACTTTTTCGAATAAGACCTTCGGCCATTAAAAATTTTATTATTTGCTCTGTTTGTTCCACAACATCACTTTCGCTTTGCCATAAAAATAAATCAATTTTCACTAAACTGATGATCCGTTGCACCTGTTCTAATAAAGTGTCGATATCTATTTTGCTATGGCGTTCCAATATCCGGCAAATGAGCGCAGGTAATATATAGCTATGTAAAATATTATTACGGTAATAACGCATTTCTAAAATGGCTGTTTCAGATAATGAAATAATGTCGCCGTAACTGTCTTGATTTACGGTGACTTTATTAAGAGAGATAACCTCTTCAAGCAGTTGCTGGCCATCTTCACAGGGGATGGTCAACTGCTGACTATAAGGCGCATTGCGCTGTAAGTTTAAAAATAAATCAAGCTGGCTTATTAATTCTGTTTTAGCGAGTGCTTTATTATTACAAGCATGCAGAATAAGTGCGACTAAAGCCGTACCATTAATGGCGGCGCTTTTATTGATATGCGTCATTACTTGATCAGCCAGAATATTAACACTTGGTGTCAACCATGTTGGCTTTTGTGGATCAATAGGGTCGATATCGTCTTTCCAGCTAGGGACCTGTTTATTTAAGAACTGGTTAATATTGATAGGTTCACCAAAATTCACGTAACCTTTTCCATAATTTCGTAAATTTTTAATCGCTTTAATAACACCAAAGATAGATTCATTTTTCTTCTGGCTACCACTTAATTCTTTATGATAGGTGCCGACTTCCATAACATGCTCGTAACCTAAATAAACTGGCACTAAGGTTAATGGACGATCAATGCCACGAAGCAAGCTTTGTATCGTCATGGCAAGCATACCTGTTTTAGGGGGTAGTAAACGGCCAGTTCTACTGCGCCCGCCTTCAGAATAATATTTTACTGAGTAGCCACGTTCAAATAATAAGCCTAAATACTCGCGAAAAATGGTGGAATATAAGCGATTGCCTTTAAAGCTACGACGAATAAAAAACGCACCGGCTTTGCGGAAGATAGGGCCTGCTGGCCAAAAATTTAAATTAATACCAGCGGCTATTCTAGGAGTCACTAAGCCTTCTTGGAAAATGACATAGGTAAGTAGTAAATAGTCCATGTGGCTTCGGTGACAAGGCACATAAATAATTTCATGGCCTTCTTGAGCTAGATCTCGCAGCACTTTTGCATTATTGATGTTTATACCGCTGTATAAGCGACTCCACAGCCAAGTTAAAATACGTGCGCCCAAGCGAACCATAGAGTCACGGTAATCACCGGCAATTTCATCCATGATGGCGAGGGCTTGTTTTTTCACTTGCTCTTCACTAATCGCTTTGCTTTTGGCTTCGTCGCTGATTAAGCGTTTTATCGATGGATTAGCAAGCAGTGTCGCAAACATTTGTTGACGGTGCATTAACCTTGGGCCCGTTACTGCAATCGTTTGGCGGTAAAAGTGAAAACGAGCAATACGCATTAATTTTTGTGCACTTGCTTGCGTAGTACCATGCCTGTCTGCCATAAGACGAAAAGAAATCGCTTCACTAAATCGGACAATAGAATTACGCCCTAAAAATAATACAATGAAAAACTTACGTAACCACGAAGGTGATTCTTGATCCGCTAAAACAGTCCCTATATTGGCATTATTATGTTCTTTGGTTGGTGTTCTGCCCCAAATAACATGAGCAGGTATGAGCTGAGCATCTAATTTTTCGTCGATGCTGTGCTGCTTTAATAATTCGAAGCCTTGGGTAATCGCTTCGGTATGACCTGCTTTTCGCCAACGAAAAAGCGGTGTAGGTTTTTCTAAGCACAATAAACGTGAAAAACTTTGCCCATTAACAGTTACCAGGCTTAGTGGATCGGGTAATTTTAAAGTTTTACAGGCCTTTCGTAGGGCAAGTAGATCACTGGCAGATTGATGACGAATAACATAAAACTGTGGCTGTTCAAGTTTTACTTCTTCTGACTCTAAATAGTTGTCAGGAACAATTTTACTGCGAACAAGCAATTTTATCGGGAAACGTAATAAGAAATAGAATAATGAACGTATGGCTGACATCGAATTTTCTCTGAATTATTATACTTTTAGACATGTTTTTAATAGTAGCTTTATTGTAGCATGTTGCCTATGGTTTTTGGTAATGGTGGCCATCACCAACATCCTTCCTTTATCATCGAGTAATAAATGACAAGCCAACTGAACAAAATAGCTATATTTGTAGATGTACAAAATATTTACTATACCACCCGTGATAGCTTTCAAAGGCAGTTTAACTACCGAAAGTTTTGGCAACAAATTAGTGAGCAGGGCGATATTGTTATCGCCAATGCCTATGCAATTCAACGCAGTGACGATGCTCAACATAAATTTCAAAAAGCGTTAAAACATATTGGATTTGATGTAAAGCTTAAACCGTTTATTCAACGTCGAGATGGCTCTGCCAAAGGTGACTGGGACGTCGGTATTACCATTGATGTCATGGAAAGTGCCGGCGATGTTGATATCGTTATATTATTATCTGGCGATGGCGACTTTGATTTACTACTTCGCAAAGTTAAAGAGCGTTATGGAGTAACTACACATGTTTATGGTGTATCAGCTTTAACCGCTAACTCATTAATTAACGCGGCGGATGATTATTTTCCGATTGATGACTGGTTACTAATGTAACTTTGCTTGTCGAAATAACAGTCAGCCTCTGGTCGCCAATGATTAATGGCCATATCTTAATGATTGCTAATGTTGCCATATACCCTTGATCGCCAGTGAACAAAAATCATCCGCTTTTTATTAAATATGTGCGATAGTAGCTGTATCATACAGATGAAATAAAATGATTAGGCAATGAAAATTTTGATATTACTGATGCTTTCTTTACTTGCATCAGCCTGTGGTCAACAAGACGTCTATAATTCTGCAGCGGTTAGCAAAAGCAGTTACAGTAAATCAGCGATAGCAACCACAGCACTTTCAGATGATGGTAAGTTAACGGTGGTTATTAATGGTAATGGCGTCTGTCTTTGGCAAAACAGTCAGCAATCAATATTACCTAAATGCCTTCCAGCGGATCATGCACAACATATTGAAATCGCTTATATCAGTAATAACAATCAGTTCTTATATCTTTCTAATCGTGTGTCTGTAAAGCAATATACTCTTGATAATCTTGAAATAGTCGGTGAGTGGCAAGTCGCAGATAATATAATTAATGATATGTCAGTATCTAAAAATGGTCAGTTACTGTTATTAGGATATCGTAGTGGTAAAGCCAGTATTATTGATACCAAAGCGAATAAGGTCACTACTTTTCAAAAACATCGTTTAGATATAAACGCGGTGAGTCTGTCTGAAAACGGTCAAATTGCTTTTACCGGCTCAAGCGATAAAGTGGCCCAGTTATGGAATACTTCAACGGGTAAAACCCTGTTTGAATTTAGTCATGCCAGTCGCGTTAATCATGTTGATATCAGTAGCGACGGTTTGGTTGGCTTTAGCATTGACGCGGTTAAAGATCGTAAGTTTTGGAACCTAAAAACAGGCCAAATCATTGCTGAATTAGATACTTATTTAAAATTTATGGAAGTGAATGACTCTGTTTTTTCTGCCGACAAACAACTATTTTTAACTGGCTCACCCAGGCAAGTATTACAGTTATGGCGAGTGGCTGATGGCGCATTACTTGCCCAGTGGCAATCAGTCATGGAAAATGGCCGAGCATCGGTATTAAGTGTCGCAATGAATGACGGGGATAGCGAAACTATCAAAGATGCTAAAACGATCAAGTTTATTAATGCCAGTAATAGTGATGGCGTTTTAGAGCTGTGGCATTTTCCTGTTTATTAATTTTATAACCTTTTAGGTTAGAGGTACTACTTTGTATAAGCAAATTCCAACAACATCTTTTGATCTGTTACCACTGCCTATTATGGTTGTTGAGCTTAATAAAGAAGCGCTAAATCATACTATTGTTTATTTAAATCAAGAGTTTATTAATATTGTTGGTTGGGACTTAACCGATATACCGGATAAAAATCACTGGTGGCAAAAAGCCTATCCAGATCCCCATTATCAGAAGGTCGTTGAAAGCTTATGGGAACTGAGTATGGAATCAATAGATGCTGAAAAAGATAGCTTTGTTGCGGTGACAGTGAATATTCAGACCAAGAGCCATGGCGTTAAGCGATTTAAAGTTTATACCGAATTGAAAAGCGCGCTAATGGACGGTTATTATGTGGTCGCATTTGAAGAAATTAATTAATCAAATGCATAAGTGAATTATTGAGTCTACTGATTGCCTAAATTAGCAACCGTCAGCAATAATATCGTACGCCGGACCTATTGCTGCAGATTGCGCTTGGGTATATCTAAAATAGCAATTATCGTCACTGACTTTATTGTTGCCATTGACATCGTAACCAATAAAGACGAAGTTTGCGCCTTGCTCTTCGAAAACCTTGCCCCCCGAGAGCTTAAACTCCTCAGAAACATCAATCTGCTTGTAAATTTCATGATTATCAATGTAAGAGTGCAACAGCCTTAAATCAACGCCATTAAGATCAATAACGCCATTACGGTCTATATCTATATCAATTAAATCCGCGCGGCTAGGAACTGGAAATGTAGAATAGCTTGGCATCTTCGATTTTAAAAAGATTAAATTATTAGCGGCTTTTACGCTGACACTAAACTGGGTTAAAACGGCTATTTTTGCGTCTTTTGATATGCTGATAAATTTAGGTAATGCGGCGGCAGATAATATGCCCAATATCACGATGACAACGACCAGTTCAATTAAAGTAAAACCTTTATTACGACTACGACTCATCGACTGCACACACATAAATTATATTTTGTTGTTTAACGTTACTTGCATAAACGTTAAGTGGTATTAAAGAGTTTTTATTTTAACAACATAGCAACATAAAATAAACTATTTTATGTTGCTATATTGTTAAAAATGTTGTCATCAAAATATGGTGATACCGTTATAGTAAAATCAGAGTGGGTTGTCGTTGTTCGTTGATAATAAATAGTAAAATAATCAATTTATTACTTTACTAGCAAGAAGATTAACCAATAAAGCTAATGATATATTTCACCTAAATAAAATGTCTTTTTGGGAATTTTAAAAAAATGTACGTCGCCACTATTTTCATGATGAACCCCTATAGAACCATCGTATTCATTGATAATTTTTTGGCAAAGTAATTGATTTAAAATAGGTGTTTGTATTAGACCTTCAGGGGACTTTTCTATTCCTACAGATGTCAGCGGAGTGGTTTTATCTAAAGGTGAGGCGTCTTCTACTTCAAAAACAATATCCTCATTTTTTGTATAAAGTCGAATTTTAAGTTCACCACCGTTTTGTGACCGCATCACGGCATCATGAGTCAATTGATTGATAACTTGACCAATCTTCTCTGGAACACATAAGTTTTTAATATCGTCATCAATCGATTTTTTGACGATAATATTACGTAATTTATCCCTGCTTGATTCAAGGTATAGTTGTGTTGCTATCATTGATTGCAACGAAGATGACTTTAAAGCAGAGCTTTGCATATAGTTAGAAATGGCAAAATAATTTAAAAAACTGTCAAAAGTACGGGTTAATTTTTCTTTGGATAACTGGCTAAGTTCTTTAAAATTTTGGTATTGTGCCTTACTGACTTTTCCCTCTAATAAACAATCGTTCACCGTTGTTAACACGTAAATAGGGTCAGAAATTTCCTTAGTCATATTATTAATGATTTTTTTATAGTCGTTGAGAGTACATTGATCTTTATTCATTTTATGCGCATTAAAGATCAGTCTTCTAAGCGTTAAGATAAAGAGTTCATTATCGATAGGCTTAATAAAAACATTATCAGCACCATTGGCTAAAAATTTAATCGCACCATTTCTATTACCGGTTAAACCAATAAAAATAAAAGATCGATCCACAAAAGTTTCCTTTATTTCTTGCATTAATTCACAGCCATTTTTAGAGGGCATTTCATAATCAAGAATCAGAATATTAATTGTGGGTGTTAATCTTAAACGCTCTATTACTTGCTCGCTATTAAGCTCAGTGTCGTTATGAATAAACTCACTACTCAAAATATTGGCAACAATACGGCTATCAACTCTTGAGTCATCCACAACCAGTGCGTGTTGAAAACGATAAATATCGTGTTGTCTAATGAAACCGTAAATAAGAGAGCTTAATTCGCTATCATTTTCATTGACCACCATATCAATGTAATGTGCTTTAGCGGTTCTTTCCATTTCAAAATTAAGAAAACGGGTTATCAATAAAGTGGGTACATTTTGTTTTAATTTAAGTCTGCTAATACTTTCTTCATCAATTTTTTCAATATAAAGAATGAGATAATCAGTGTGTGTTATAGCAACTTTTAGAGGTTGGGTTAGGTCATCAGCTATGAATGATTCGACATGTCCTAAATTTTCGCCCTGTAATACGGGGAGCAAACTTTTAGAGACCTGATCGGGTAGGTTTACTAGGAAAATATTTGAATTCATCATAACTGCTCCTTGTCTTAAATAAAGCGCTTTGGTAGATAAAAGAACAATAAGCGCTCATTAACTATACTCTTTATTTCTATTTTTAACAGTAGCTAATGTCATATTTATGGAACCAACCAACCTCATTTTACAATATAGTTAATGATGAGCAATCACCAGGTTATTTATAAATATCCCTTTAGTTAAAAATAATTTAACCCCTTATACTTTTTCCAAACGTTTTACCTGTATAAGTCGCAATTTTAGCGCTTATAACTGTTTTTTGTTTGTTAAATAAAGGAATTACTATGGCTAAATTATTATCTTATATCAGCTTGGCAGTTATTATTACTTTTAGTTTATTTGCTTTTATGGCGTATTTAATCAGTAGCGACAGTGTAAATATTACCAAGCCATTAACCGATGTTATTGTTGAAGTGGCACAATTACCTGAAGATTCAAAAGTTATTGAAATCGATAAGGTAAAGCTTGAACCACCAGCACCACCAGAGCCTATGCCAAGAAATGTTGTGACGATTGATGTTGCAAGTGACACGCACAATTTATCCTACCAATCAGCTCCAATCTCAATGACGGGAGGGAGTACTGGCTTTAAGCAATACCAAGGGATGAATAATAATGAGGCTCGCCCCATCGTGCGTGTTAATCCTAAATACCCAATAGAAGCCATGAGAAAAGGAACTGAAGGCTGGGTGCAATTAGCTTTTGATATTAATGAAGTCGGTAAAGTTGTTAATATCTCAGTGATTGACGCTCAGCCAAAACGTATTTTTGATAAAGCGGCTAGACATGCTTTAAGAAAATGGAAATATCAGGCAAAATCGGTTGATGGAGCTGCGGTCTATCAAAAGGGTCGTACCGTACAATTAGATTTTTCTATGGACCAACAAAGTTAGGATGCGCCTTTGAAGTTACCTTCTATGGTTAAGGGTTGGTTTAATCCAACTATCAGCCCTGAAATATTAATAACGCGTTATATTGCCACCAGCAAAGATAAATATTTTACTTTGCTGGTGAAGCAATTTAATCAGCCAATTTATCATTATCTATTGAGCCAGTCTGATAAAGAAACCGCTGAAGATATTATTCAGTCGATGTGGTTAAAGGTGATGAACATTAAAGCGAGCCATCCAGCACACAGTAATGTTAAAAGTTGGTTGTTTACCATTGCTAGAAATACCTTAATTGATGAATTAAGAAGGCAAAATCGTTGGCAAACACAATCCCTTGATGAGCAGGGGGCGGCCACAGATATACAACTATTGTCGCAGACCAATAATCACTCACTAGAGCAACAATTCGAGTATATCGATAGATTAGCCCTTTTTAATCGAGCGATTACCTTATTGCCTTTTTACCAGCGAGAAGCTTTTATTTTTCAACAAGAAGGTTTTTCACTTGAACAAATTGCCGAATTAACCGGTGAAAGCTTTGAAACGATTAAAAGCCGTTTGCGTTATGCCAGAACTTATATTAAAAATTTATTGGAAGATAAATCATGAAACACCCATCCTGTGATGAAGAGATCGCCTCACTTTATCAACAAAGAAAGCAACAAGTCATCGCACCAGAAATTCATTTGTCAGCTTTGCAAAAAAGTAAAAAATCGCGATATACGCTGATGCAGTTATTGAGCCTATTATTTTTAGGAGCTGTGGCTTCATTTAGTATTTTAGCCGTGATAAGTCATTTTTCTAAGCAAGCGAACCTCCAAACAGCGCCAAAATCGCCAACAAAGCTAAGTGTTGTTGAATATCAGGAAATAACCCCAGAAGATAAATTTATTGCGGTTGTTATACCGCCATTAGCACCCAAACAACCCTATGTTGTTCCTGCTCAGTCTGAGAATGAAGTTGCTCTTGGAGCGAATAATCGACCGGAGACGTTAATTGTTTCACTGCCTATTGATGTTGTCACTGTTTCAGTGACCGCCGATATTAAACCACCCACGTTATCTTTGGTGCCACTCTATCAAGAGCAACCAAAATATTCGGTTGACGCAATTAGAGCCCAACAATCAGGTACCGTAAAGCTGTCTTATAGTATTTCGCCACAAGGTGAAGTTTTAAATATTAGCACTGTCGAGTCGAGTGTTAATCGCGAGCTTAATATCTCTGCTAGAAAAGCGTTATCAAAATGGCGTTATCGTCGAGGAATATACAGTGAAGAGGGCTATGAAATTATTTTTGATTTCACGCTGAAATAAATAAATAATTTATTTAAATTAATTTGAACTTATCAGACAATAGGGGCTCTTATTATACGAGAGTTTATTTCCCTTAGTGTTTATGTTTTTATAAAGCGTTTCTTGGTTTCAAGAAACGCCTTTTTTTTGCCTTTTTTTCAGTGCTATTACTTATTTTCCAAACGATTGTAATCTAATAAACCAAACTCAATACCTTGATCATTGTTTAGTTGCTGATGTAGTTTGTCGGAAAACGTCCAAAAGTCTGTATTGGTACGTCTGACCGCATAACGACTTTTCAAATTAAAGTAATCATCTTTTGTTTTCATATTTTCTATAGCAACAATAAATTCAGCCACTTCTTGCTGACTAATATTAAAAAACGCTTTCGGGTAAGTCCCTATGGCGCCTCTGGCTACGGTGAGCGTATCTTCTGCTTGTAGCCGACGCTTTTTCTCAGCAAACAAATGCGCTACATTACTATGGGCAGAATTTCTCAACAGGGTAAATACCTGACTTGTGTTGCTATCATTTACGACAACAAAGCTGACTTCTGGTAGTAAAGAAACACTTTCACCAGTTAAATTTTCCAGGCGTTTGAATTTATAGTCATTAATTGACGACGTTAATTGATGACTATTATTGTGTGTTGTTGCGGTATGCTCTTTGAGCAGTTGGTATAACTCTGCTTGGGGTTGGTCAGTTTGGTATTCAATCCCCGAATCGGGCAACTCAGCGAAGTTAGCTAAAAAATTATAGTCATTAACATCCGAACTTGTCTCGCGATACCATAGGTCGTGGGTCTCTTTTCGAACTTTCTGGGGCAATAACATTAAAAAAGCTGATTCACCCTCCATACGTAAAAAGTCCATATATAAACGGGTTTTTAATTGATGACCAACATCGCCATAAACATCAAATCCAGCAACTAATAAGTAATGAATGCGCTCAAGTAGTGGGTAACCAATCACCCAGGCAGACTTGGGTGGCTTGCCAACAAAACCTTTAACCACTGAAGCACTGTCAAAATGCCGGAAAATAGTCAGTGCAGCGTTAGGATTATTTTCACCACTCCAAATTAAATCAAGGTCAATATTGCCAGCTCGCAGATCAAGGCTTTCAATAAAGGCTTTTTTCGCTGCGACATATTCTTTTTGTCGACTGGCATATTCGCGCCAATCTAGAATCGATAATACGCTGCTGCTGGTTGCTGCTGGAAATTGTAAGAGTTTGCTGTGTTCAACTAAAAACTTGTTAATACCAAACATATCAATATTCTCTGGGTTCTCAAAAGCCACCCAGAATTGATCTTCAATAACATTCAGGGCAATTTGACCTCGGCAAACCGGTCCTTTAATGAAATTCATAATTGAAAATTGCGCTTCATCAAGCAAAAAACGATAACGAGATTCAAGAGGCAATGCCTGAAAGGTAATAAAAGGGTTTGATGCATATTTTAGTTTATAGCCAGGGAGTTTCTCTACCGTGTAATCGGGGCTAAAAAACAGCGCTTTATAGCGAGTAAGTTTCGCTAAATCAAAACGGTAAGGCATATGACGTTTTGCTAAAACGGTGGCTTGTTTTTTCTGTAAACGGTAATAAACGCGCTCAACGTTAGGGTCTTCAAATGGGCGACGAGTGGTAATAATTTGCACCGCTTGTGTGGGTGGTGTTTTTGAACGAACGATATTAAAAAAGCTTTGCTGGCTAGCGTCAAAATATAAATTGGCTAAATATAAGTGTTCGTAAAGATATCGGCCAACGAGCTGTTCTTTTTTAGAGTCGCCATTTAAAAAAGTCTCCCATTTTTCAACCATAACAAGCTCAGTCGCACTTGGTGCAGTAGGCGCAGGCATTTTTGCACCTTCAGCTAACCATAGCGTTAACTGTTGGTATTCATCATCAGGTAAATTAGGTAAAGCGTAAGGCATGCCACCTAAAGGGTTATTTTCTTGATAATGTTTGAATTCATCTATGGTGGGGCATTCTTGCTGGCGGTTTAGACTAACATCAAATGCTTTCGATAAAATCACCTCGTCAGGTAAGGGATTATTACGCTTTAGCTGTAGCATTTGATACATCAAGCTGCTGGCTAAGTTGGCTTGTGGTGATTGCTGGCGTTCATTTAAAACAGGATAAAACTCTTCATTACGCCATTGGTCAATTGTTTTAGGATTACCTTGGATATTAGTTACCGGGATCGCTTGTAAACGGGCACCATCATAAACAACAGTTTTATTGGCGCCTCGTTCAATACCGGCAATAGATTCCATTTTTAATTGGCAAGGTGCATCGTAACAGCCATGACAAACAATACAGCGATTTTCTAAAATTGGTCGCACTTGATTATGAAACAGCTCGCTTTGTTGTGGCGTTATAGCCGTAACATTGCTGCGATGAATTGGGTTTGAAAAGCCGTAACGGTCATCAAGCTCAACATAAGTGATCGTTGCACAACCTGAAATAAAGATGAAAAGTAGTAATAATTTAAAAAAACGCATTAAAATCCTAAAGCATAAAACGTGCAGGCAATCGCTGCTTAAGCTAACAATTTTAATATAAATAGCCGATAAGGTTAAGTGCTTTTTTATTAGGGCATTTTTATGCATTAACAAAGCACGATGAATAATGCGCTATTTGTAGCCGTGTTATTTATGAGGAGGTGAACCCTATCTGTGGTTTATATCGGTAATAATAATCAGATAATTACTGGGTTTGGGATAAAGCGGCCCATTTATCTATATTGCTTGTTTTTTAGATGATAATAATCACAACTTATTGATAGAATCTATAACGATTGCCAAGACTCAAGGCGAATGTAGTGTCTTATAAAAACAAACCAAAGGGTGGATTATATGTATTTAGGTCAGTGCTTGTGTGGCACGATAAACCTTAAAATTAGTGGGGCAATAAGTGATATCATTCACTGTCATTGTTCATTATGTCGAAAGAATAGCGGGACGGCTTTTGCTACCAACGGTTTTATTAATACCGCTGATTTTGAGATCACTTCAGGTGAAGCGTTTTTAACAACCTTTGCCTTCAAGCCTGGTAGAAACCGTCACTTTTGCTCAAAATGTGGTTCGCCTGTTTTTAGTTCAAATGAGCAAGACCCAACAAGGCTGAGACTTCGTTTAGGTATAGTTGATTCTGATATTTCAGAAAGACCTATTTCGCATAACTTTGCTACCTCAAAAGCAAACTGGGAAGATCTTGATGAAAACCTTCCAAGATACGATGCTTTTGAACCTAGCCGAAAATAATCTCTATTTTGAAGGTTAAGTCCATCGCTAAATCATAATTGTGCAGTGTGATAAAATTTTCATATCACACTGCCTTCTCAATAATAACGTTTTAGCAATGATGTTGTATCCCAAATCACAACTTTTCCATCCGCGCCTGAACTGATCAACACTTTACTGTCAGACGATAGATTTACATTACTAACATCGTTTTTATGGCCATTAAGTCTTTGTATTACATTCCCTGTTTTAACATCCCAAATTCGAACGGTAATGTCATTTTCATCAGTCTCGTATGCCCATTGATATTGAAGAAATTCACTGAACATGCCTTTGTCGCGACCACCGCTTACTAAAAAGGAGTCATCATGACTAAATATTAAGTCGTAGATAGAATATGAATCGTCTTCTAATGTATTGAGTACTTGCCAATTAGTGGTATCCCATATTTTTATCGTATAGTCATCGCCGCCGGAAGCTAGAAGCTTACCGTTGTGACTAAAGGCTAAATCTAAAACCGCTTGGTTATGTTCTTTTAATGCTCTTACATGCTCACCAGTGAACGCATTCCACACATTAATAATGTTATCTTCGCCACCGGTTAACAGAGATTTACTATCAGGAGTGAAGGCCACGCCCCATACATCGCCTTCGTGTGCAGATAAGGTTTTTGATTCACCAGACGTTAAGTTCCAAAGACGGGCGGTATCGTCAGCGCTTACACTGGCTAAGCTTTTTCCATCGGGGCTGAAGGCTAATTTAACGACCATGCCCTGATGACCAGAAAATGTATTAAGTAACGCTCCGCTGGAAACTTGCCAAATTCTTACGTTATTATCATAGCTGCCAGTAGCGAGGATTTTGCCGTCATGACTAAATTTAACGCTAGGCACTCCTTCTGGGTGTTTAAGCGATTGTAATACTTTGCCGGTATATCTATGCCAAATTTCAACGTTAGGTCCTGAACTTCCTGTGGCAATAAGTTCGTTATTTGGGTGTAAATCAGTTTTACAAATACTGTTTTTATGAACAACGCACTTGGTGTATTCTTTAACGCTTTGACTCGTTAAATCTTTAGCTGTGGTGTTGTTACTGCATCCAACTATCAGTGTTATTCCAACGATAAATATCGTTATTTTTTTTAAAGTTGTTGTCATAATTATTCTTAAGCTATTTCACTAAATTACTATCTAACCAACTCACCATATAACTGGCTAGTTGCGTATCACTGTCAAGTAAAGGGTAACCATGTGCAGACCCTTTATAAGCAATAAATTTACTATTCATGCTTTCAGACGCCGTAAATAATTTTTGCGCACTAAGGTAAGTGCCGGTATCCATTTCTGAAGCGATGATCAGAGTAGGTTTGTCCGCTAGCATCTTTTTATAGCGCGTAATGTTTTCATCAGGCTGACCTGATGAGAAAAAACCAATGAGATTTACAGGATTATTTTCTGCTAAAATAATGGCTTGAGAGCCACCACAACTTGCGCCAACTACACCGACTATACCTTTGTCTGACATTTTACTTTTCAAATGGTCATAAGCGAGTTGAACATCACTAGGCCAATGTTTAGACACCTTTTGCCAAGCGGCACTTCGTGATTCTCTTGGTAATGCTTGAACCTTTTGAACACTAAATTCATCGTTAGCACTGTCACCAAAGCCTCTGAAATCTAAACTCAAGGCATGAATGCCCTTGTCTGATAATTGCTGGCCGATGTCGTTATACATGGTTCTATTGTAATTACATTGGTGCAATAACAATACCGCGCGATCACTGGTTTTATTACTCGGGTAATAACTCGCTTTTAATTCAAAGCCTTGGTCGGTGGTTAACGTAAGGTCAGTTGCCTGACTTGATGCGGTAACTGCAAATAACGCGGCAGACATTATTTTTATAAAAGTGTTCATAAATTTTCCTGTTGTTTTGGCTGGCCCGTTAATTAATCGGTTTACTCTAAACTAACCAATAGATGAGTTTATTAAAACAGCAAAGCGTTAAATTGTCGAAAAATTAGGCTTATATAATGTAATAGGTTGTGTTTTAAATATTAGAACGTTTATGTATTGCTATACCAATCAGCCAAATCTTGCTGGGTATCGATATCTTTTTCGGTATGAGGAAGGTTTACTGTTTGAAGGTTTTCTTTATTAGTATATAAAACGGACTTAGCGCCTTTATCACCCTTTAAGAGCATTAAGTCGGTAAAATAAACTGAGGGGAAAATAGCTGGTGGCATGAATTCTTGCCCTGCTTTTGCACAAACTAACGTGTTTGGTAACGCTAAAGACTGTTTTATTAATGCGATATAGTCATCTGCAGTTAAAGCAACTTGATCAGCCAATGCTATCAAAATATGGCTGATGCTACTTTCATCATCCTGTGCATCATTTAGCATGTGTTCAACAGACTGTGCAATGGTATGACCTAAGCCTAAATGTGCCGCTTCGCAATAATATAAGAGGTCGGGGTCGTCTAATAATTCGCTTATTTGTTGATGATAACGCCCTGTCGCGACACCAATATTTTTGTTACTGATATTCAGTGTCTTAAGTGCTAAAAACAGTTGTTGTAAAGCATGTTCGAGTAAAGTTATTGACGTTTCTTGTCGCTGTACTTTTGCGAGTACCTTAATACCGTTAAAGCGTTCACTTTTACCTGCCGCCAGTAGCACTATTTTCAAGTTATAATCGGGGCGTTTCATGGTGTTATTGTTCGATGGCGACGACTAAAGTACATGGCTAATCGACTGAGCACTTTTGTTAAATAAGCTGGCATGGCACTCGGCAAGTATCGATAAGGCTATGCTCTCAGGCAAGGTTCCACCGATTTCAAGACCCGCAGGGCCGGCGAATGTAAACGATAAAGATTGCTCGACAACTTCAGCCTGAGTAATAACTTGCTGTTTTCTATTGTTTGGACCAAGCAAAGCTAAATATTGAATATTGGTGTTAGCTAAAGCTTTTAGAGCCTGTGCATCAATCGAGACATTATGGCTCATCAATATGGCGGCGTTAACATCTTTTTCTGCAGCAAAGGTGGTCAGTACTTCGGCTTCGCCTTTTATAATATGGCTAACATTTGAAAAATATTCTTTTCGAGCATTGGCGGGACGTGGATCCCACAACGATACTTTCCAACCTAACTGTTCAGCCATATTGACCAGCGGACGTGCGTCAATACCTCCGCCAACAACAAGCAGATGAGGTTCGGGTACAATCGGGGTTGCTAACCAGTTTGTTTTGTCATCGTTATTTAAGGGGGAGGGAATTAATGTCGCTGTTGCCGCTATATTCGTGACTTTTTTCGCTTCGAAATAAGCTTGCGCATCATTGCCTTGCTCGACAATACTTTGATAAAGGTAGCCAGAAATACGATGCTTAAGTGCGTCGTAAACTTGCGCCAATGATAAATAGTCATTAGCGGCATGGACTTGCTGCAACATTATATAAATCGTGCCGCCACAACCAATACCCAGATGAAAAGATAAATCATCTTCGTCAGTTCCATCATAGCAAACCAACATTGACTTGTTTGTTTGCATAACTTTTCTGGCATTAACACCGATATCTGACTCTAAACAGCCACCACTTAGCATACCTAATTGATCACCTTGGCTACTAAATAACATCATAGCTCCGGGTTTTCTGTAACACGGGCCTTCGGTCTGGTAAATAGTAGCAAGTACCCAATCAGCGTTATCTCGATGCGGGTACCATTGCGCTAATAAGTGCGATAAATGATTGCTCATAGGAAAAAGTCCTTGCTGAGCAATACGTGTTGTTGCTCGAAATTGCTACAACAATATAAAAAAATTAACAATAAAACGTTCATTTAATCCTTACACTGACATCGGTTTAAAAGGTAAATCTCTATAGCGCTTACCTGAAGCGGCAAAGACAGCATTGCTTAATGCGGGTGCAAAAGGAGCAACACCGGGTTCGCCTAATCCTGTTGGGCTTTCATCTGAATCAGGAATATGAACCCTAACATTTGGCATATCGGTAATACGCATAACGGGGTAATCATGAAAATTTGAATTAACCACGGCACCTTCTCTAAAGGTTATCTCGGTGCTTAATGCTAATGACATGCCCATAACAACGGCGCCTTCCATTTGCGCTGTTGCGCCATCAAGGTTAAGTACTTGGCCACAATCTATCGCACAGTCTACATTTAATACTTTAATATCATCACCGTTGACTTCAACATGTACTGCCATGGCAACAAAGCTTTGAAAACTATAGTGCACCGCTAAACCAATAGCTTGGCCTTTTGGTAGTGATTTACGGTTCTCCCAGCCTGATTTCTCAGCAGCAATGGCGAGAATATCTTTAGCTCGTTTGACGTTTGCTTGCTGTTCTTTATTTTTATTGTTATCAAAAAGTTGATTAACAAAAGACAAAGGATCTTTATTTGCTTTGTACGCTAATTCGTCGGCAAAGGTACTAAAAGCAAAACCATAGAAAATAGCATAAACTGCCCGGTACCAACCAATACGCGTATGAGCTTTGGCATCGCCTGATTCGACACGACAATTCTCAATACCAAATAAATGATTAGTAATATCTTCTAAACTATTCGCCGGTGTTCTAACTAACGAAGGGTCAAATAAGGTTGATATTGAAGGAAAGGCGGCGCGATGTAACCAACCGGTCACGTTTCCTTGGTCGTCCATAGATGCTTCAATGTGTTGGGCATTTATCGAGTGATAATAGCCCGTACGCATATCTTCTTCGCGGGTCCACGTTAGCTGAATTGGCACACCAGTCTTTTCTGAAATAACAGCGGCTTCATGAACGTAGTCACACTTAAATTTACGACCAAAAGCACCACCGGCCATTGCTACATGCACCACGATATCTTTTGGCTCGCGTGTTAAGTATTGCCCTAATACTTTTTGAATATCGGCAGGGCTTTGTGTTGACGCCCATACTTCACAGGAGTCTTTTTGCACCCATACGACACTCGCATTAGGCTCCATCGGTGCATGTGAAAGATGTCCTCCGGTATAAGTGGCTGACATTTTATGTTTTGCTGCGCCAAACGCTTTTTCAATATCACCACGTTCAGCGGCTAACGTTGCTGGTTTTTCAACATTTTTAACCAGTTGCTGTTTATATTCTTTGGTGTCGTAAATAGCATTTTCGCCTAAATCCCAAGTTATTTTTAACTTTTTCACCGCTTGTTGTGCCGTCCAGCTATTGTCAGCCACTACGGCAACACCGCCAATAGAACCAAACGGGATGTTAAAACGTGGAATTTCGATAACGTCAATAACACCTTTCATTTTCAAAGCCTCGGTTTTATCAAGGCTTTTTAAGGCGCCGCCTAAAACAGGACAATGGATCATGGCCGCATATTTTAAGCCGGGTAGTTTAGTATCGACACCATAAATACGTTTACCGACCACCACTGCTGCCTGATCATGACGAGGTAATTCTTTACCTATGTAATTAAAATCACTTTTCTTTTTAAGCACAGGTTTTTCAGGTATCGGCATATTGGCAGCAATACTTGCTAATTCACCATAAGCGAGTTTTTGTTGATTAGTTTTATTAATAACAAAATGTGCTTGAGCAAAGCAGTTTTCAGGAGAGGTTTTCCACACTTTTGCTGCTGCGGCAATTAACATCGCTTTTGCTGTCGCTCCAGCTTCACGCATAGGCTGGTACATTACGCGGATACTCGCTGAGCCACCTGTTGCTTGCGGACCATATTTTTCGTCGGCGTCACCTTGCTTTACCGTAACACGCTGCCAATCAGCTTCCATTTCATCAGCGACAGCAGAAGGCAGGGCAGTACTAATACCTTGGCCCATTTCGCAGCGGCCACAATAGATAATAGTATCGCCATTTTCAGCCAGGTGAATAAAAGCGTTAAGTCCATCACCACTGTCTTTGATAATGCCCTTTTCTGCTAAGGCATTCATCGGTAAAGCAACACTTATCATTAAACCACCGGTGGCTAGACCGGCTGTTTTTAAAAAATTACGACGGCTTACGTTTGAAATGGTCATACTAAACCTCCTTACTTAACGTGTCAGCAGCTTCAACGATGGCTTTTTTAATGCGTTGGTAGGTACCGCAACGACAAATATTACCTTGCATTGCCGTATCAATTTCAGCTTCAGTGGGGGAAGCATTAACCGCTAACAAGCTCGCCGCATTCATAATTTGTCCGGCCTGACAATATCCACATTGGGGAACATTATTATTTAACCAAGCTTTTTGTAACGGGTGGTCACCCTTTTCGGATAGTCCTTCAATGGTGGTGATTTTTTTATCAACCAAGGTACTTACTGGAGTAATACATGAACGTATGGCTTGGCCATCAACGTGAACGGTACAAGCACCACACAAACCACTACCACAGCCGAATTTGGTGCCAGTGAACTCCAAGTTGTCTCGAAGAAACCATAAAAGTGGCATATCACCATCTACCGTAATTTCATGGGCTTTTCCGTTGATTATCATCGACTGTTTCATAAGTACTATCCTATTTTTGTGTGATCCTAGATTAGCTTGATATGGCCCATTACACAAAAGTAAAATCGGCAAACAATCAAATATCTACGACCAAAGACAGATTGTGCTGTTATCAGCGCTAAAAGTCAGGTTTTCACATAATTATTGTCTATAATTTATTGAAAACCTGTCTATAGTTAGTGCAATATTAAAACAAAACTCTAAGGCTCACATGTGTAGCAAGAAAAAACTAATACTGTTGTTATTCATTATTTTTAACCTACTGACGTTTACTTCCTCACAAGCGCAGACCCTTCGTAATGACGAACCGATAAAAATTGTCTTAAACGATTGGACAAGTCAGTTGGTTTTATCTCATATTACAGCCGAATTATTCGAGGGCATGGGCTACTCTGTTATTTTTTCAAAAAAAACCACAGGTGCTCAATGGGGGGCACTGCAACGTGGCTTAGCACATGTACAAATGGAAGTGTGGCAAGGCACCATGGAGAAAATGTATACCCGCATGATAGATGAAGGTGGCATTATCGATGCAGGTTCTCATGATGCGAAAACGCGTGAAGAATGGTGGTTCCCTGACTATGTGCTAGACCTCTGTCCGGGCTTACCCTCTTGGCGAGCGTTAAATAGTTGTGCGCACTTATTTGAAACTAAAGAAACCTCACCGAGGGGACGCTATCTTGGAGGACCTTGGGAGAAACCCGATGGGGCGAAAATAAGAGCACTAGACCTTAAATTTAAAGTAGTTACTGCTAACAATAGTGATGAGCTTTGGGAAATACTCGATAAAGCGATACGTAATAAGCAACCCATAGTGTTATTTAATTGGACACCTAATTGGATTGAAGCAAAATATAAAGGTCAATTTGTTGAGTTTCCACGCTACCACTCTGACTGTGAAACAAAACCTGAATGGGGCGAAAATAAGAATTTTTTGCACGATTGCGGAAATCCTACCGATGGTTGGTTAAAAAAAGTCGCTTGGCATGAAATGCCAATAAAATGGCCGTGCGCATTCGAAACACTCACTAAAATTAACTTTAGTAACGCAATGTTAGCTAAGTTGGCGTACGAAGTAGATGTAAACAAATTGACCTATCAAGAAGCCGCAACACAATGGCTGGCAGACAATCAACAGCTTTGGCAGTCTTGGATTTCACCATCGTGCCAAATAACAAATAAAATAACAGGTTAATTCGAGTGAAAAAAAATAAAATTTCAATTAATCATTCCATTGGTTTTACTCTACTACGTGGTGTTTTTTCTATTTATATTATTGTCGCGATTGTTGTTACTTTGACACATATGACAATAGAATATTTCAATGTAAAACAAATGATTAAAAATGATCTCGTGCTTTATCAATCCACTTACGAACAGCCTTTATCTGATGCTCTGTGGGACCTTGACGAAGACCGCATAAACACCATCATCGATGGCGTTATTAAACTGCCTTCGATAACATCGGTGCAGATATTTGATACAAACAATAATATTATTACTCAACGAACAAGTGACGTTCATCTTGCTTCTAACGAAATCATTGCGGTTGATTTTTTAATCGATCATTATTTTGATATTGAATATCGTCGTGAAGACGAAAATTCATTGGTGGGTGTTGGCGTATTCTATTCAGATAGAGATGTCATACTGAGCAAGTTAAGTACTGGCTTTACGCTAATCATTATTAACTCAATTATCAAAACGCTGGCGCTTTGGGGAATATTTCTTTGGTTAGTAAGACCCATGTTAATTAAACCCCTTGAAGAATTTAGCCATGCTGTAGAAAAATTAAATGTTGATGATTTAGACGACTTTAAGTTAAAAATAGACTCTCCTAAACGAAATGAATTACATGTACTTGCCGATAGTTTTAATCAAATGGCTTTTCGCCTTAACGGTTCACTTCAAGAGATAAAAGCAAGTGCCTTTGCACTTAATCATGCAAATAATTACCTAGAACAATTACTGTTAAGTGCCCAAGAAATGATGCAGGTAAATGACAAAGAAGCGTTATTTAAGCAGTATGTACAGTTCTTACACAAAGGTGTCGACACCTTGCAATCTAGTCAGTTAACGATTACTTATTTGAATCGGATCACTAAAAGTGCCAATGAATTTACTCATGTAAATTATCAATTAAGCGCTGAAGTGGTAAAAGGCCATTCATTACTTCATTTTATTAAATGTAATGAAGATACGACTGATCAACTGCCAGTAAAATATCAAGCGTTAGCAGCAAAGGCCTTTATGGTGAACAATGAGATGTCGTCTGAGCTCGTTGTCCCCTTAATGTCAAAAAACCAGGTATTGGGTGTCATCACACTAGGCTTATTAAAAGAAACCCCACTATCTTTGGCTGATCACTCATATATAGAAACCTTGACTCAACTTTTGGTGCTAATTTTTACTCAGCTTGATAATCAACAATATTTGGAATTTCAAGTAAAAAAACGTACCTTGGAACTTGAACGTTCATATAAAGAAATTGAACAAAAAGCGTCAGAATTAGAAAGGGTAAGTAATTATAAATCACAGTTTCTAGCAAACATGAGTCACGAAATACGTACTCCAATGAATGGTATCTTTGGCTCGCTGCAGATTTTACAAAACTCTGTCGACAATGAAGAATCACATGAGATTATTTTAACCGGATTGTCATCTTGTAAAAGCTTGTTAACCATTTTGAATGACATTTTGGATTTTTCTAAAATTGAGGCAGGCAAAGTAGAGTTTGAGGCCAATTCTTTTGACTTAAAGGAACTGCTTAACAATCTTTATAATGAATTTAAACCGATAGCGGTCGAAAACTCAATCACATTAGCATTGAATTTTGATGATCATTTTCATCAATATTGGCTAGGTGATGTAACGAGAGTAAAGCAGGTCTTGATTAATATTATCTCTAATGCACTTAAGTTTACTCATCAAGGTAGCGTAAATATTAATATTAGTGGCTCACAAGAAGTCGTTATTAAGGTGATCGACACGGGCATAGGCATGTCTGAATATGCATTGAACAGTATTTTTGACCGTTTTGAACAAGCGGATAAGTCGACGACCAGAAAATACGGTGGCACCGGTTTAGGTGTTAATATCGCTTTGAATTTAGCTAAAATGATGGGGGGTAATATAGAGGTACAAAGCAAGCTAGGTGAAGGGAGTTGTTTCGTTATTTCTTTACCTTTAACTCGAACAAATAAACAGAAAATATTGAAAGAAAAAGCACTTTTGGCGACACCGCAATTAAAAAATATCACTATTTTACTTGCCGAGGATACTGCCATTAATCGCACCATATTTAATAAGTTAATGGCGCCAACCAGTGCCAATATATTAATGGCGAAAAACGGCGCTGAATGTATCGAGCTGTTTAAAACTCATCATCCTAAGGTTATCTTTATGGATATTCAAATGCCGGTAATGGATGGTGTTGAAGCCTGTAAAATTATTAGAGCAAGCTCTAATATTCCGATCGTTGCGATAACGGCAAATGTTATGAGTGAAGATGTTGAGTTATACAAAGAGATAGGCTTTGATCGCGTGCTAAGTAAACCTGTACAACTACAAGAGCTTTACGAGGCTTGTACTAAATACATTGTATGATGGGCATATTTCGATTTTAAGCTATGCTGAGCAGGCGCTATAATCCTTTGATTATCTTGTGATAAAACAGCAAATTTAAAACTTTGGAAAAATTTGATTTCTGCCAGCATTTTTCGCTTGATAAAGCTGCTTATCTGCACAGTTGATCATTTCATCAATGGTTTGGTTGTCTTTGAATTGCTCAATTCCCATACTCATCCTGACATTAATATCATGGCCTTCATAATGAACAATATGGTGATGGAGTTTTTCTTGGATTTTTTCTGCTAAAACATGGGCACTTTTGGCTTGGGTTTGCGGTAAAATAAATAAAAACTCTTCTCCACCCCAACGAGCAATACAATCTTGCTCCCTCATACCATTGGTAAATATTTTTGCCAACTCAATTAATACTGCATCACCCGCATTATGACCGTACTTATCATTAATTTTTTTAAAGTGGTCAATGTCACATAAAATAATAGATAAAGATTCTTTACTTCGAATGACACGTGCTTGTTCTCGTTTTAACAGAGTAAGCGCAGCACGGCGATTAGATAATTGGGTTAGGGGATCTAAATGCGCCAAGCGTTGATATTTTTCACTTAGTTTTAAGGTGTGCTGATAAGATTGATCTCTTGAATATTCATATAGAGCAGAAAGAAAAGTCACGGTTAAAAAAGAGTATAATAAGCGTAATTTAAATTCAGTACTGTAGGCAGTATGAGGAATGATTTCCGTAGGTATACTCATGATTGCAATAGATATTATTACAAAGAACATAATCTCTATCAGACCACGTTTTAGGCCATGAACAAATACTGAGACAGGAGCAACAATAAATATCCATAGTGGACCTGTATTCTCAACGCCACCAGTATATATAAGGTAAAACATTAATATATATAAAGAATATAGAATGATTGCAGAACTTAATTTAACATTGTTAAATTTTTTGTGGGCATAATAGCCGATGAAATAAATCAAGCTGGCGATGAATAACGATATCGCTAAAACAAAGTTTTTGTTAAAAAGACCAACAATTCCCATAACAGCCGTTATCGACATACCTACTAATGCAAATAATGAAATGACATGAGGTTGATGAAATTTTTCGTTATCAAAGTGGTTCATTTTAGCTTATTCTCACAAAATCCTTTTTAGCGAAGGTGTTATTTCGCTGTTTATTTGTTCACTATAACAGTTTGTATAATGGTTTTAAATATTTACTAATCTCTTAATAACAACCGTTTATTCGATGTTTAATACTTTTTTTAATGGCGCTAAGTAAGGTTCAAAGTGACGCCATTGTTCTGTAGCACTTTTATAAATCGGCTGACGGACTTGCTCAGAGCTTGGCGTTTTAATGGTGCGTTTGGTTTTATGAAAATCAACACAAGATTGTTCAAAGCTTAAGCCACAAAAATCAAGTATTCTTCTGACCTGCTTTTCTAAGTCATCAACAACATCTTCGTGATTAACCGTTAAAACAAATCCCGGCAGTACTTGCTGCCAATGAGCCATTAATTTCAGATAAGCCTGGTAGTAACGGCCAATGTCTTCAAGGCGGTAACTAAAATCTTGTCCTTCGGCAAATAATTGCTTAAAACCACTAAAGCAACAAGCCATTGGTTGGCGTCTTGCGTCAATAATTTTCGCGTTTGGCAGTATTAATTTAATCAAACCTATGTGTAAAAAATTGTTAGGCATTTTATCAATAAAAAGAGGGGCCTGTTCACGATAGACTCGTGTTTCATCAATAAATTGTTGACCGAAGCGTTTAAAATATGTCGGATTAATTTCAGCTAAATTTTTGGGGTATTGGCTTTCTTTATGGCTTTCCTGCTCATTTTTATTATTCTCGCGCCCGCGTAACCTCGACGCTAAGCCTAAAATGTTGTGCAGTTCCATCGTGCCATCAACTTGACTGTGTGAAGCCAGTATTTGTTCAAGCAGGGTTGAACCTGCACGGGGTAAACCAACAATAAAAATAGGATCAGGTGAGTTAAGGCCTAAATTGCGACGAACTTCAAATAACTCGTGGGTACAGTATTTTATTTGTTCAGCGACTTGTTGTTCTATTTTATTAATGTCAAAGCCATTGCTAGCATGCTGTAATTCATTACCTTGCTGATAAGCTTCAAAGGCTTGCTGATAGTCTTCTCTGTCTTCAAAGGCTTTACCAGTAGCAAAATGTAATTGCACTTTGTCGGTTATCGCCAAATTCTCATCCGTACGCTGGTGTTGCATTTTGGTGATTTCTTCATCACTAAAGCGGTAGGTTTTCGTATTGGCTAAACTCCAAAATGCATCACCGTAGCTGGGGTTTAATTGATAAGCTTTTTGGTAAGCAGTAACCGCTTTTTTGATATCGCCTTGAGCTTTTAGCGCATGACCAAGTTGTAAATAGAAACCGGGGATCTTGCTATCTTGTCTGATGGCTTGCTCAAACAAAGTTATAGCTTGTTCTATTTTACCTAAGCCGGTCAACGTATTGGCTTTGGCGATCTTATAGCTAAGATTGTCTGGTTGTGTCAGTAGTAATGTTTCAACCTGCTGCTCTGCGGCTTTATATTTTCCTAAACGGATAAGAAGGTTTAGATATTGAGAGCGTGCATGAATATGATCAGGGGCTAATTCAAGGGCGCTAGCCAGCAAAAATTCAGCATCGTCATAAACTTTTAGCTCCATACCTATTTCAGCAAGTAGGCACATGCCATCGACATGACGCTTGTTGTTCTGTAAAAAATGTCGACAAATTTGCTCTGCCTTTAATAATTTCCCTTCATACATTAATTCGGTAACTGCCAGTAATGCCGGCGGTAATTTTTTCAATTTTTCGAGATGGTTAGCTGCCTTTTGCACTTGTTCTTGTTGACTGTCTTGTCGATAAAGTTGAATTAGCTCATGCCAACTACCCACTAAACTTGGATTAAGTTGTACGGCCTTTTCAAAGGATAATTTAGCTTGCTTAACCTTGTTTAAGGCTAAATGCGTATAACCTTGTTCTTGATTTGCTCGGCTGTGCAGGGCATCAAGTTTAAGTAACGCGTTAATACTGGTGAGTGCTTGGGTAAACTCTTTGCTATAGCGCTGGGCAATAGCCATTAAATACCATAATTCAATGTGGTCTTGCTGTTCGGTGACTTGTTGTTGCAGTGCTTTACTTTGTGCAATCGCTTCGCTAAATTTTGCCGTTTGGATTAAGGTTTGAATCGATTTTAAGTGTGTTTCAATCGGGGGGACAGTTGTGTTGTTCAACGATTTTGCTCCAAGGCAGTTTAACAAGTGGTCTTGCTCTGATGAGATACTCTATCAATAAAAAGCCGCTTGATACAAAGTTCAAGCGGCTTTATTTAGTTTTTAGTTAAAAGTTAATTAACATTAACGCTTAATAAAAATCATACGAGAATCTAAAACCTACAGTACGAGGTCTGTTAGAAACAACTTTTGGCGTATATTGTTGTGTATCTACGTATAGAATGGCACTTTTATCAGTTAAGTTATCGATAAAAAATTCTGCTTTCCATTCGTCGTTAGTCACACCAAAGCTTAAGTTGGCCAAAACGTAACTATCTTGAATGTAACGGCCACCGGCAAAGGTTTCTCCGTTACTACTTTGATAGTTAACACCTTTATAGACATCAGCTTCTTTTTGAATACTTAAACCTGAACCTGTGCCATAAACTAAATTAGTCGCATCTTCGACCATGTAAGCATCCATCGCCATACCCGCAAGTCTTTCGCCGGTATAACTGATTGAACCGTTAATATAACCGGTTAAATCGCCAGAGATATTATAGTAATATTCTGCTTGTAGGTTGCCTGAAAACTTAGCTGAATAAGGTAATCTACTACCAACACTTGGTGCAATGCCATCAAGTACGTCATTAACTGATGTTAATTCAGTATCAATTAAGCTGAACGCGCCCGAGATAACTAAGTTGTCAGTCACTACCCAGCTAAAATCACCATCAATACCTTTGATCTCTGCATCACCTACGTTATCAGTAAATACTAAGAAACTGATATTGGTTGGGTCATAGCGTGAGGTCTGTAGATCAGATATTTTTGAATAATAAGCTGTGGCATTAAAGCGTAGTGATTGGTCAAACAAGGTTGATTTAAAACCAACTTCAATGTTATCTAAGCTATCGGTAGTTGAGTATACGGGTATACGGAAGCCTTCAAAAGCGCCTTCTTGGTTTGCAGCAGAACCACCACCTACACGGTTAGTAACCGGCGGTCTAAAACCTTCTGAATATGAGGCAAAGACCATCACATCGTCCGTTACTTTCCAATCAACAGAGGCTTTGATAATCGTATCATCTACGGTTAATTTACCACTATTATCAAGTAAACTTGTGTCTAACTGACCGCTAGCAATAGCCTCTTTAATGGCCGTTGCTTCTTCTTCACCAAAAAATTCGTTTAAGGCAGCGTCACTTCCGTCACCAAAGGCACGTAATCGACCACTAACATCAGCGGTTGTTGTCGACCCTTTATAAATGTCATCAATTTGATACCAACGGGCACCAAAACTTGCAGTAACTGTGTCGGTTATGTCATAAGCAAACTGACCAAATACCGCGACTTGATCTATCGTGTGGGTAACATCATTAACAAAACTGACTTCAGCAGGGAAAGGCCCACCATTACTGTTAATACCTTCACTACCAACAAGAGTTCTTTGTAAATCAGGAAAAAGTTCAGTATTGGCTATTTTAAATTGACCCACTGATGATACTTCTTGCGTGTCATAAAAAACACCAGCCGTAACACGCCAGTCTTTATCAGCAGGCGTATTGAAACGTAGCTCATGAGTCATACGAGAGGTACTAGTTTCTTCTTTGTAATACTTAGTTGGGTCAAGACACTCTTGTGCTTCAGGTGCACTTGCATAGTTACAAACATAATAAGCTGAAAATTGACCACCATTGGTATAGCCGGTGTAATCAATCGTTGAATTAATATCTCTGTCTAAGTAACCACCAGTATAAACGATATCAAGTTGCTCAAGGCGACCTTCTAGTGTCCAGGTGGTTAAACCAAAATCATCATTATTATTTTCTGGTACAAAACGGTTTGTTGATGTTTGACCTTCAAGATTTGGATCATAAGAAAACACACCTTCAGTATCGAGAGACTGTTGAGTGTGTTGAACTAAAAGGTTCCATTCGTCATTGATCAAGTATGAGGCACCAAAACGTGCACCAGCATAATTAGCAGTGTTAAAGTCGTCTTCTACTAAAGCATCGTTTTGTGGTGCGGTAGTTGGAGTATTTTCTGGATCAGCTAGTTTAGCAAAATTAGCTGAAATTCTATCAATAACTACTGCACTACCGTTGTAACCACCTTGACCAGGGACATTGCGAATATTATCTATCCAACCGCCTTGGTGATCATTGTAAGTAGCAACACGAACAGCAAGTGAATCTGTTAAAGACATATTGAAATAAGCTTCAACAGAATTACTTAAGTCCCCACCTTTTGTGGTACTTGTGCTGGTATCAAAACCGGCAGAAAAACCATCATGGTTTGGTTTTTTGGTAATCAAGCGAACTGTGCCCGATTGCGAGCTAGCACCAAAAAGTGTGCCTTGTGGCCCAGGTAAAACTTCTATACGTTCAACATCAGTCGCGTATACATCTAAGTTACGTCCTTGCATAGAAACGGGTTGTTCGTCTAAGTAAAAAGCAACTGACGGTTGCAATGCCTGTACTGACGAGACAGATATGTTTGTTTGTGCGGTAGCTGCACCACGGATATATATTTCATTTTGTCCAGGGCCAGTGCCCTGAAAAACAACATTAGGTAAAAATTCTACATATTCGTCAAAATTTGACACCCCAAGTTTTTCTAAACTAGCACCCGTTAAGGCGGTAACGGTAACAGGAACATCTTGAATAGACTCTGTGCGTTTAGTTGCAGTAACTTCAATAACTTCTATCGTTGCTTTTTGTTGCTTTGTGACTTCTTCAGCAGAGAGAGCGCTCGATGCAGCTAGTGCTGTAAGCACAGCATAATGCAACTTAGTGAATTTCATATTAAGTATCCCTTGGTGTTTAATTATGTTTTGAGTTGATATTATTAGAGTTCTAACTATATTTATTCGCGTATAGCTTAACAAAAAATAGGACTTATAGATAATTTTTACAAATCTTTATATATTAGTTGGTGTATTTGTGTTTCTAATAGAGCATTTGTTCCTCTTTAAATTTTCTTGTGTTGTATACAGAATTGTTTACAGCATGGCTTAAGTCGATATAATATCAATACTAATTAAAATCAGGGGAAGAATTTGCCTACAACCGTTAAGAGTCAATTAAACAAGAAGGTATTTGGCAGTGCCTCCGCTATTATTATTGCCTTGTTAGTTTATACCGCTGCACTACCTCAACAGGCGCAAAGTTTATTCACACTTATTCAAACGAGTATTATTGAAAATGGTAGTTGGTTCTATGTACTGACTGTCGCATTCATCTTCTTTTTTGTTATCTTTTTAGGCGTTTCTCGTTATGGCGATATTCGCTTAGGTCCAGATCATTCAACACCTGACTACACCTTAGTCTCTTGGCTGTCGATGCTCTTTGCTGCTGGAATGGGCATTGGCTTAATGTTTTTTGGTGTCGCAGAACCCTTAATGCACTATTTGTCACCACCAACAGCAGAAACAGGTACGGTTGAAGCCGTGCAAGAAGCAATGAAAATGACATTTTTTCATTGGGGACTTCATGCCTGGGCTATCTATGCCATTGTTGCCTTAGTATTAGCCTATTTTAGTTATCGTCATAACTTACCATTAACGTTACGCTCTGCGCTATATCCTTTGATTGGAGACAGAATATATAAATGGCCAGGACATTTGGTCGACATTTTTGCTGTGGTGAGTACGGTCTTTGGTGTTGCTACTTCGCTGGGCTTAGGTGCCTCACAAGTTAATGCGGGTTTTGGTTATTTATTCGGTATTGAAGTCTCAGTCACTAATCAAATAATTATTATGTTTGGTATCACGTCACTTGCGGTTATATCAGTTGCCACAGGGCTAGATAAGGGCATTAAAATACTTTCTGAAACCAACATGGTTTTAGCGGTGATCTTATTATTTTTGATTTTTGTGCTCGGTCCAACAGTCTTTTTATTACAAGCCTATTTACAAAATATTGGTGATTATTTAGCGGATATTGTTCATAACACCTTTAATTTATTCGCTTACAAAAAGACTGACTGGATAGGTGGCTGGACAATCTTCTATTGGGGCTGGTGGTTGGCGTGGGCACCTTTTGTTGGTTTGTTTATTGCCAGAATTTCACGTGGCCGTACTATCAGAGAATTCATTATCGGCGTTATGCTAATACCCACGGTCTTCACTTTATTTTGGATGACTATTTTTGGTAATAGTGCGATTGATTTGGTTTATAATCAAGGCATTGTCGAATTAGGAGAGATGGTCAGTAAAGACTCATCCGTTGCCTTGTTTGTCTTTCTTGAAAACTTCCCATTATCTTCGGTGTTGTCATTCTTTAGTGTCTTAATGATTGTGATATTTTTTGTCACCTCCTGTGATTCAGGCGCTATGGTCGTTGATATGCTTTGCTCGCATGGCAAAAATGATACGCCGCTATGGCAACGTGTTTATTGGGCGGTAGGTATTGGTATCGTTGCGGCAATATTATTATTGGCTGGTGGTCTTAATGCCCTCCAAACCATGACTATTGCCAGTGCTCTACCTTTTACTATCGTATTATTACTGGCCATTGCAGGCTTGATTAAATCGTTAAGAGTTGAAGCTTTTAAGCAGGATAGTCAGCTAATCACAGCAATACCTCACTCAGGTAATGAGAATAGTGATAGTTGGCAAATGCGCTTGAAGAATGTTGTCGATTTCCCCAACAAAGCTAATGTCAGTAAGTTTGTTACGCAGACAGTCGTTCCAGCATTTGATTCCGTCGCTAAAGAGCTACAAGCTAATCAAATCAATGTTGAAATCTCACACGACGATGGGCTGACGTTAATTGTTGACCATGGTGAAGCACAAGAGTTTGTTTATCGGGTGTTAGCTCGTAAGTACTCTCAACCTGACTATGTTATTGAAGCCAATGAAGCGGAAGATGAGCAAAGTTATTATCGTGCTGAAGTTCACTTGGGCGAAGGTGGTCAAGACTATGACATTATGGGCTGGTCGAAAACGGCAGTGATCAATAATATTATTGATCAATACCACAAGCATTTGCATTTCTTACATTTGTTACGCTAATAGACAACAGCTCGGGTTAAACCGAGCTGTATTTACTTATTAGATGCGTCAGCTTTACTACTACTGCTGGCGCTCATCGCATCAAGCTCTAATAACGGAGCCGCATCTATTTCATTTGCATCCATCATTCCAGCCAATCGTTCCATAGATGAAAGCAACTGTGATTGCTCCCATTGCGCTAAATTCGAAAATTTATCAATAAAATGCTCTTGCAATGCTTGGGGGGCATTGAGTAAAAGTGCTTTACCATCCTCGGTTAAATATAAGCTCACTCTACGTTTATCTTGGGTACTACGTATTCTTGAAACTAAGCCTTTATTCTCTAGCCTGTCCAAAATATTGGTCACGGTAGCAGCACTTAAATTAACATTTTTGGCTACTTGGCTTGAATTTATACCAGAAACTTTATCTATTTCTAGCATAATTAATAATTGTGGACTGGTTAAACCCGAAGTTTTATTAAGGTGTTTTGAATGTAAATCGATTGCCCTGATGACTTTCCTTAAGGCAATTAATAATTGTTGATGTTTTTCCATTACAGTGTGCTTCTTACTTTAATTACTATTAGTTTAATCAAAAAAAACAGCAACACCTAGACAAATTACCTAAATAGGCGTTATTAGATGGTTTTAAAGAGAAATTTAGAAAAACCCTATAACTAAAGGGACTTGAACCCACGGTAAGCGAAAATGGAATCACTGATGGATGTGTGTTTTCTTTGAGATAAACTTATAAAGAATGGGGTGGCTAAAGGGACTTAAATCCACTGTAAGCGAAAATGGAATCACTGATGGTTTTATTTAATATGTTATAGGTGTGCTTATACAGAAATGGGGTGGCTAAAGGGACTTGAACCCACGGTAAGCGAAAATGGAATCACTGATGGTTTTATTTAATATGTTATAGGTGTGCTTATACAGAAATGGGGTGGCTAAAGGGACTTAAACCCACGGTAAGCGAAAGTGGAACCACTGATGGATGTGTGTTCTATTTGAGATAAACTAATAAAGAATGGGATGTCTAAAGGGACTTGAATCCACGGTAAGCGAAAATGGAATCACTGATGGATGTGTGTTTTCTTTGAGATAAACTTATAAAGAATGGGGTGGCTAAAGGGACTTGAACCCACGGTAAGCGAAAATGGAATCACTGATGGATGTGTGTTCTATTTGAGATAAACTTATACAGAAATGGGGTGGTTAAAGGGACTTGAATCCACGGTAAACGAAAATGGAATCACTGATGGTTTTATTTAATATGTTATAGGTGTGCTTATACAGAAATGGGGTGGCTAAAGGGACTTGAATCCACGGTAAACGAAAATGGAATCACTGATGGTTTTATTTAATATGTTATAGGTGTGCTTATAAATAATGGGGTGTCTAAAGGGACTTGAACCCACGGTAAGCGAAAATGGAATCACTGATGGATGTGTGTTTTCTTTGAGATAAACTTATAAAGAATGGGGTGGCTAAAGGGACTTGAACCCTCGACAACCGGAATCACAATCCGGGGCTCTACCAACTGAGCTATAGCCACCACTGATATTACTTGAAGCGCCCAGTGATAAGGCGCGGAGAGTATATTGTATTTTTAAGCAGATTGACAAGAAAAATTTTTGCTTTTAAGCGTTTTATGGGCAACATTCTGCTTAACTGTACTTTTTGCTGATTATTAACTTAATTTTAGATGCTGTTTTACTAATGTCTCCTCATACTGTATTTTTACCTTAGGTATTAAAATTACTATCCAGCGGATAATTTGGCGGTATAAATGTCACTAGACAAAATTTCTGAACAATTAAATAAGCTAACACCAGGTAACACTAAAAAATTACCGCCGATAGAATCATGGAACCCACCGTATTGTGGCGAAATTGATCTACAGGTCAAAGGTAATGGCGACTGGTTTTATGGCGGCACAATATTTAAACGGTTATCGTTAGTTAAACTTTTTGCTTCGGTTTTATTAAGAGAAGTCGCTGGTGATCGCGACGAGTACTTTTTAGTGACACCCGCTGAAAAAGTTAAGATTATCGTTGAAGACGCCCCTTTTGTATTAACGCAATGGGCTTGGCAAGATGATAACAAATCAATAATGACGGTTAGTACCAATGTAGATGACGAGTTCGTGCTTGATGAAACTCATCCGTTAACGATGAATGCTAACGGCGAATTATATGTATTAGTGCGTCGTAATTTATTGGCAAAAGTTCACCGTAATGTTTATTACCAATGGGCCGATTTAGCACAAGAAGAGGTTACAGAAAAAGGCGTTGAATTAATTTTTTCAAGTGCTGACCACAAGTTTAGTTTAGGAAAAATTGATTAAATTTCTCACCTTTATAGTTATTTATTATTTATAAAGGTGAGAGTTCCGCTTAAATTACCCGCGAGAAGCGCTGTTGGTTAACGTGTTGTTTCATATAAGCATCAAAACTCATGCAAATATTACGAATCAACAAACGCGCTTTCTGATCTACTTTAATAAAATCAGCCGTATTTTCAACCAAACCATCACTGATAAAAGTTTTCAGTAGCGGTAAATCTTCAGCAAAATATTCTGCAAAATCGATATCGTACTTTTTACTGATCTGATGTTTATCAATATATAAATTACACATTAATTCACGAATAACTTCGCCACGGATCACGTCATCTGTTGATAAGCTAACCCCTTTCACTTGTGCATTTTTTCTAGTATCTATCGCTTTATAATAGGCTTGCAATTCTTTAATATTTTGACTGAAAGAAGTACCGATATTACTAATAGAAGAAACACCTAATCCTAACAAGTCACAACCACCCTTTGTAGTATATCCTTGGAAATTACGGTGTAGGGAACCCTCTTTTTGTGCAATAGAAAGTTCGTCATTAGGTTTAGCAAAGTGATCCATACCAATGAAATCGTAGCCAAATCCACAAAGCTTTTCGATGGCAAGTTTCATTAAGGCAAATTTTTCTTGCACGCTGGGTAACCATTCGTCACGTAATTTACGTTGGGCAGCAAATCGGTTTGGAATATGTGCATAGCTAAACAATGAAATACGGTCGACATCCATCTCATGAGCTTTGTTAAGCGTTTTTGTAAAGGTTTCTATAGTTTGGTGAGGCAAACCATAGATCAAGTCGATATTAATTGATTTGAAGCCCACTGCCTTTGCATGGGCAATAAAGTCGCTAATAAATTCGGTTGATTGCACACGATTAATTGTTTCTTGTACTTTTTTGTCAATGTCTTGTACGCCAATACTTAGACGATTAAAACCTAAATCAAAGAGGTGTTCGGCAAGGTTCATTTCAATTTCACGCGGATCAATTTCTATACTCATTTCTACATGTTCAGCAAAAGTGAATTTTTCTTTTAATAAAGAGACTAATTTTGTGATTTGGATATGGGTTAAAAAGCTGGGTGTGCCGCCACCCCAATGGAGTTGTTTAACGGTGTAGTCAGTAAAAAATTCAGCTCGTGAACTAATTTCTTCCGCTAAAAACTCTAAGTAGGTATCGGCCTTGTCACGGTGACGGGTAATTACTTTATTACAGCCACAGTAGTAGCAAAGGCTATGGCAAAAGGGAATATGTACATACAAGGACAATTCACGGTTGGGTGAATCTTTCACTGCTTGGATGAAATCTTGTTCAGAAAATTCATCATGAAATTCTAATGCCGTTGGATAAGAGGTATATCTAGGTCCACTGGTATTATATTTAGACAGTAATTTAGGGTCAAAAAATTGATTTGCTTGCATGGTTGGTTACCGAGTTAGCCATTACTTATATACGCGTTATCAATCAAAATATAGATTGAATGGTAACGGGTATATGCTAAGCAACAGTTTAACAATGCAAACATTAACAATATTGATCGAGCGCAACAAAGCGTTATTAACTTAGTAAAAAGTTAACTTGGTAAAAAATTAACTTGGTAAAAAATTAACTTGCTAGCGCACTCATACGTTCTTGGGCATATTGATGCAAAGAGATAACGTCAATATTTATCTGTGCGGATAAATCGCTCTCTGCTTTCATACGTTCAAAATCAAGTTTCATACGCTCATTTTTGGCAAGTTTCTTTCTTGCATCAAGAATAGGCATATGTTTAATTTTATCATAAAGTTCAAAGACTGCAGGAAACTCTGCTGACAAACCACTGCTCAACTTTAAAGAATCGAGCAATACACTCAATCGCCAACAACCCTCAGCGATATCACATTGCTCTTCTTTCATTGCGTGGGCAATAATCACAACACTACTAAGGATTTTACTATCGTGCTTTGCTAAGGCAATTTTTTTATCTTGCTCTGCCTGTTTTATTTTAGCTGTTTGCGCTTTTAGCTGGCTTAATAATTTCACCGCATAAAAAGCAAGCGCAGCAATAATAATTACTCCGCCAACTAGTATATAAATCCAAGGAGTTGAAAACATGATAAAGCCTTATTCGAATTTTGACAGGTCGCTGTTGTCAAATTTATCCCAAAGATCATCACCTGATTTTGCTTTGCTAGCCGTTTCAGGTGATTCGTCATCTTCATCTTCTATGCCGAGTATCTCACGTAGCTGTTGATGACGTTCCATTTTTTCATTGAAATAATCAACATCTTCGTTACTTAGCGAAATATCTTCATCTTGCTGGGCAAGGATACTTTGCAAGCGGCTATCTTCTTCAATAGCGAAGAGTTCTTGTTGTAATGAGGTATCAGCTTCAACAACACGAATAGCAGCAATTGGAGAGTTATCTGCTTTTACTTTGTTTTTGGCTTTAAAAGGTTGCACCGCCGCTGTTACCGGTCCGCCAAGATCTATTGGTTTTTTACTACCAATGCGCGGATCTTTCTTTTCTGTAGGTAAGTGAGATTCTTTACCTGCATCAAAAGCTTCTTTTTGTCGGTTGCCGGCTTGCTTTCCTGTTTTCTTCTTTGGTTTTCTATCAACAGGAACTAGGGCTTTTTTCTTATCATCTTTTACTGCGCCGATAGGACCATTGCCTTGTTTTCTAGATTTTTTGGTACGAGACATAAAATAATTTCGTTTTTAAATTCAATGGTTCTATTTTACGTTATATTGTAGGAAACAGCGATAGTGTTTTTCATGATTAATTTTCAGACATAAAAAAACGATGAACAAGTCATCGTTTTCATCAAACTTTAAGTGGTTATCCTAACCTATTAGCAATTCCGTTTATAAGCTTTAACGTATTATTATTTTTTATGTTGCGTTAAATACTCGGTTCATTTTTTATCGGTCATCCTGACACTTTATTGGGTTGTCCTTATCGGTCTATTGACCTAAATATTAACAATCATCCTGATATTAACTTAATCATCCGTATTCTTTAAAAGTAACCTCTCATAAGAGAAGGTTAAGGCTTTCCGTGCAATTCAATCCATTTTGTTATTTGGCTACAAAGTAGCTGGACAATACTTTACCTTAGTTTATAAATGTCGCAAGTTATAAATATACATTTATTTACAATTCATTGAGTGTAAAAGGTTAACTTATTGTTTTTAAAGTCTATTGATTTATTTAAAAGTTAATGAATGGTAAAAATATGTTTTCTCTATGGTTAATGTCTTACATAAATAATCACAAATAGAGTACATTGTTACGCTCGCTTTATATACGAAACCCTTCGTTTTATGTACTAATGTCCTATTTCGTTCAGTTAATGAGAGAAATTTGTTGTGATTTTTAGGTTATACCATGTGCGCAATAAACTAAGCTAAATAGAAATAATAGCTTAGTTTTATTTATTGGATATTGTTTGACCATTAACGAGGGGCAAAATAGTTTTATTCATGTAACCAGGCCGCGTGTTTTGGTGCAACTTTAGTTACAGCCCACTCTTCAATCATTAAAGGAGCAACCCTTTTTAATTCTTTCATTTGTTCAACTGTACCGGTATTCGCTGCTAATTCTAAGCGATGACCACTCGGGTCAAAGAAATAAATTGATTTAAATACACCATGATGAACTGGGCCTAATACATCAACACCTTTACTTTGTAACTCTTCTTTTGCGGCGACAAGTGCATCAACATCTTCAACTTCTAATGCGATGTGCTGTACCCATGTTGGTGTGTTTTCATCTCGGCCCATGGTTGGAGAATTAGGAATTTCAAAAAAGGCTAAAACATTACCCATGCCCGCATCTAGAAATATGTGCATATAAGGGTCTGGTGCCTTAGTTGACGGTACCTCATTTTCAGCAATGGCTACCGTTAGCTCCATGTTCAAATGTTCTTTGTACCAATCAACAGTAACTTTTGCATCAGTACAACGATAAGCGACGTGGTGAATTCGTTTCATTTTGATCATTTTAAACCCTTAATATTCTAGTTTTGAAAGCAATAAGGTTATTTTTGCACAAAGTAACTTTTGTTACTAGTTTGTGGGTTTTTAATTACACTAGCGTTTTACTTTTTTGTGGCAAAAAATTTACAGTTAATTTTTACAGCGCCATTTTTTGCTAAGCGTGCTGTCCACTTCTGTAATAGCGATGGCCGCCAGTGGTGAATCAATAAAAACAATGTGACCGGTCATTAACTGATCATCACGAAAATAGTGGCAGGTTAGCTCAGTATTTTCTGGTAAATGATCAGCCAGTTGCTGCAACGATATTTCAGTCACTTTGATATTATTTACGGCAAGTAAAATATCGTTAACTGCCAAGCCGGCTTCAGCTGCAGGAGAGTTTTCAATAACCTGAGTAATCTTCACGCCTGAAGGTAGCGCGCTATATTGTGCACCGATATAAGGAGAATAAGCGTTATTGTCAGTAGTCTCTAAGCTATTAAACTTCTTGAACTTTTGAGCAGTAAAGGCAATACCTACTTGCTTAAGTAACGGAGCTAATTCAATACGTTGAGCATTGTTAAGTAAGGCTTGAAAAGCCACTGTAATATCGTCATTACAGAGAATATTGGCAATGTTTATAAAGTCTTCCTCACAGGTACCAATATTTGTTCTACCAAAATGTATCCATAATTCACGCATTAATGTGTCTAAGCTGTAGACACCTGCTGACTTTTCTCTAATCGTTAAATCTAGCCAGAGTGCAATTAAAGCGCCCTTAGTATAATAACTAACAATATTATTTACGCCATCTGGTCCTTGTTGATAAAACTTGGTCCAAGTATCAAAGCTGGAGTCGCTGACACTTTGTTTTAATTCCCCTTTACCCCGGTATACTCGGGTAGCTGTCTTAGATAATTGCAGTAAATAGTCTTCAAAACTGATCAATCCACTGCGAAACAATGAAAAATCATCATAATAAGACGTGATGCCTTCATAGGCCCACAATTGTCTCGTGTGAACTTCGTGCTGTAAGTTGTAGGGAATAAATTCTTTCGGTTTAATGCGGCATACATTCCAAGCGTGAAAGTATTCATGTGAACATAAGCTGAGAAAAGTTTGATAATTTTCAGACGTTTCATCAGGTCTATTAGAGTTGGGTAAATCAAAGCGACTGGCTTGTAAAATTGTCGAGTTTTTATGTTCAAGCCCACCAAAACCGCTGCCTAACAAATGGGTAATGAACCAGTACTCTTTAAAAGGGACCTCACCAAATAAGTTAATATGATGCTGGCAAAGCTTAGCTATATCTCGTTTTAGGCGCTCCCGATCACCAAAATGTTGGCTAGTAAAGACTAAGTGATGGGTAACACCTTCGACAACAAATTCAAAAGCATCGAAGTGACCAATGGCAACAGGACAATCGATAAGTTCTTGATAGTCTTTAGCAATATAATCACCTAATTGATATTTATCAGTGCCTGTAGCGCGTGTTAAACCCGTGGCAACTCGCCAACTATTTAACTGTGGCGACGATTTAGTCGTTAATTCTTGTGGTAATGCAATAGTTAACTGACAGCGTTCATCTGGCAATTCTTGCACTTGTAAAAAAGTTGAACTGCCATTAAAAAAGCCACGTTCACTGTCTAAGTAAGCGGTGCGTACCGATAAATCAAAAGCGAATACTTGATAACATATTGAGGTAGTGACACTTGTTGCGGTAAATTGCCAAGTTTGTTTATCGGTTTTATTCAGCGCAATTGTCTCAGTATTTTGAGCTGCTTTTTGATCGCTGTTATAAGCGCTAATTTCCGTAATATTTTTTGCGAAGTCACGGATCATATAGCTACCCGGTAACCAAGCGGGTAGCGATAAATGGTAAGTCTTACCCACTTGTGTGGCAAAAGAAAGCGTAACCAAAAATAAATGACTGTTTAGATTTTGAGGCGTTATTTGGTAGTGGATCATCGGAAAAGACAACTAATTAAGACAAAAGGTTATGGCTTAATGTAGCAGAAATAGTGAATGAAAACAGTAAAGCACCCAGCGTATTGGGTGCTTTACTCGTTACGTTTACCTTATAAATTAACCGCTAAAGTAAAATAACTGTTTTGCCCTGATTCAAACAGACACGTTGCTCGGCATGCATTCTAACCGCATGAGACAATGCTGTTGCTTCAATGTCGTGACCACTATGAACCATCTGCTCTATCGTCAGGCTATGGTTAATGGCTTTTACTTCTTGCACAATAATAGGTCCTTCATCTAAGTCACTAGTGATATAGTGGGCGGTTGCGCCAATCACTTTCACACCACGTTGGTGGGCTTGATGGTAAGGTTTTGCGCCTTTAAAGCTGGGTAAAAAAGAATGATGAATATTAATAGCTCGACCTTGCCATTGTTGACAAAAATCATCAGACAAAATTTGCATATAACGCGCAAGCACTAATAAATCTGTTTTGTAATTTATTAATAAGGCTTGTAGTTCACTTTCTTGTTTCGCTTTTGTCGAAGAAGAAATAGGTAAGTGATGAAAAGGAATTTTATGCCAATCAACTAAAGCTTGGCAGTTCAGATGGTTTGAAACCACAGCAGCAACATTAATAGGTAAAACACCGGCTTTAACTTTAGTTAATAACGACACCAAGCAATGGTCATCTTTAGATACCGCGATAACGACATTTGGAAAATCATCACGTTCTCTTAATTGAAAGTTCATCGCAAGCGGTTGGGCTAATTCGGCTATGGCTTGACGGAATTGTGTAATTGAAACGGTTAAGTTTCTGTCATCAAATGCGATACGCGAGAAAAAAATAGAGGTATACGGGTCGCTGTACTGTGAGGTTTCAGTAATAAAAGCGCCGTGTTGATAAAGGCTCTGAGAAACTTTTGCTAATACTCCTGAAGTATCAGGGCATTGCCAAGTTAAAATATAGTGATTAATGGGTTTCATACCTGACTCCAAAAAATAATGAATATGGAGTCAGTGTGACAGGTTTTTAATCAAGCAATTAGTTTATTGCGCTATAAGCTAAAATTTTTATTGAGTATGAGTGGCTTGCGAGATTATTGACCGCTATTTTTTTTCATCATTTGCTTGATGCACTTTATGATAATTCTTGATAAAAAGTGCTTCAACTTTTTCACGTGCCCATGGCGTTTTACGTAAAAATTTTAAGGTTGAATTGATACTAGGATCCTCAGTGAAGCATTTAATTTTTATTTGTTGACTAAGCGCAGGGTAACCAAAATATTCAACAAGTTCGGTAACAAGTGCTTTTAAGGTAATGCCGTGTAATGGGTTGAAAGGTTGATTGTCCATAAGAGTAATTAGCGATACTATCAATAAAAATATAGCGTTATTTTATCAGATTAATTTTGAAGTTGCTTTCAAAAGATTAAATGCAACGGGAAGTTGGATCTAGATATTTCCAGTGCTATGGTAATGCCATGAAGTTAGCTAATAAAGTAAGAGAGATCATCAGTGATTAAATTAAAATTTTCCCATAAAATTATTATGGTGACTACGGTATTATTACTAATAGCCTTGTCGGTATCTACATCAATTAATTATATATTCTTAAAAGATCACACCCAAAAAAATCTTAACAATGCCATCGATGAAATAGGCCGTTCGGTTTCTGGAAATATTGCTAACTGGTTAACGAATCGTCTACAAATAATCGATGCAGTGGCGCTTAATATTACTGACATTAATAGTCATGAAGAAATTTTTCATGCGGTTCAGCAAGCAGTAAAAGCCGGGAAGATGAAAAATACCTTTGTTGGACTAGCCAGTACCGGCGAATTTATTCTTGATGATTTAACGATACAACTCCCAGAAGGTTTTGATATTCGTCAGCGCCCTTGGTATTTGCTTGCAAAAGAAGGACGTAAGTCTTCTTTTACTGAAACTTATATAGATGCCACGACGGATCAAAAAGTATTGACTGCTGTAGCGCCTATTTTGAAAAATGGACAATTTGTTGGTGCAGCAGGAGGTGATATTTTTCTAGATGAGATTTCATCGATTCTAAATGAAATTGATTTTCTTGATTTAGGCTATGCCTATTTAATGACTTCAAAAGGGAAGATTCTCAGTCATCCTGATGTGAAATATGTCGATAAAGATGTGAGTGAATTATTAGGTCAAACACCGCCATTTTCGAGTGACTTAAATGAGATTAATAATAACACCATAGTTTCATTTATCCCCATTAAAGGCATTGACTCGGTTAACTGGTATGTAGGTGTCGTACTTGACAGCGAAAAAGCTTACCAACCCATGGTGAATTCGAGAAACATTGCCATTATTGTGGTTATAGCTAGCTTACTTGCAACGATTATTCTTATGCATTTATTGTTTAGCTATTTGATGAAACCTATTCATACCTTAAACCTTGCCATAAAAGGTATTTCTCGTGGCGACGGTGATTTAACCCAACGTTTATCGGTTGAGAGCCACGATGAGTTTGGTGAACTATCAGAAAACTTTAATGATTTTATAGAAACTATGCATCATTCGATGCGACGAGTTAAAGAGTCAGCGGCAAATTTAGAACAGCAGATTGGCCAAGTTCGACAAAGCTCACAAGTCGGTATTGATATGGCCGATCAACAGCTTAATCGTGGTGAAAGTGTATCGACAGCGGTAACCGAGTTAAATAACTCTTCACAAGAAATTTCGACTAACGCACTAACGGCTTCTAACTTAACATCAGGCATGCAAGCGCAGTCAAATGAAGGGCTGGTGGCACTCAATGAAAATATTCAGTCAATTGAACATTTGTCGAAAATAATGACGCAGTCAAGCGGCGAAATCGAAAAATTAAGCAGTGAAACTAAAAATATAGTCAGCATTTTAGATGTTATTAAAGGGGTTAGTTCACAAACTAATTTACTCGCGTTAAATGCCGCTATTGAAGCGGCACGAGCAGGGGAGCAGGGTCGAGGTTTTGCTGTGGTAGCTGATGAAGTTAGACAGTTAGCACAACGCACTCAAGAAGCGGCACTTGAAATCGAAACCATGATTGATAACTTAGAAACAGGCACCGACGCGGTGGTTATTTCTATGGACGAAAGTCAAAAAAATAGTACCAGTAGTGTGCAAAAAGCCAAAGTAGCCGACGAAAAAATGCAATTAATTATTCATATGTTACAACAGGTTGATAATGAAAATCATGCAGTAACTGAAGCGACTCAACAACAAGTTAATGTGATCAGATCAATTGATGAAGATATATTAAATTTGATGGATTTAAATCAGCAAGGCGTACAAAATTTACAGCAAACGCAGCAAGCTTGTGACAGTTTACAACAAGAATTCACCGGCTTAAATGATATAGTGGGTAAGTTTAAAGTTTAACGAGCAAGTGTAAAAAAAAGCTAGATAACGTGAGTTATCTAGCTTTTTTTATTGTATCGCCAACAATAAGTGTTGAGTGCTGGCTAATAATAAAGTTTAACCAAAGTAAGCGGCTAAATCTTCACTACCACCAATGTTTTTACCATCAATAAATACTTGTGGTACGGTATCTGAGTTAGTAATAGCACGGAACATTGAAGTATTTACGTCGCTACCAACGATCAATTCTTCAAACTTTAAACCTTGGCTTGTTAATAATGCTTTAGCCTTTTTACAAAATGGACAATCCGGCTTACTAAAAATTGTAATTTCTTGAGATTGTACAGCTTCAGGATTAATGTAATTGAGCATGGTATCGGCGTCAGATACTTCAAATGGGTCGCCAGGTAAATCAGGTTCAATGAACATTTTTTCTATAACGCCATTTTTTACTAGCATTGAATAGCGCCAGCTACGCTTACCAAAACCAATTTCTTTTTTATCAACTAATAAACCCATCGCTTGAGTAAAGTCACCATTGCCATCAGGAATGAAACTAATGTTGGCTGCGTCTTTGTCTTGTGCCCAAGCATTCATTACAAAGGTATCGTTAACAGAAATACAAACAATTTCATCAACACCATTAGCGTTAAATTTTTTCGCTAGTTCATTGTATCTTGGTAAATGTGAAGATGAACAAGTCGGTGTAAATGCGCCTGGTAATGAAAATACAATGACGGTTTTATTAGCAAAAATTTCATCACTGTTTCGACTTGCCCAACCATCGGCAGTAATAATAGGGAAAGTAGTGTTTGGAACTTGCTGTGTTTCTTTATTGGTAAACATAGTCACTCGCTTTGATTGATTTGAATCGATTAAGTGGCACTAGTATGGGTGAATAACTTGATTTAATAAAGTGATAAAAACAATTCACAATGATTGATTAAAGCGATTGATAATAAAAAAATTAATCTAGATTGATGATGAAAGAATCACATGACTTATGACAATAGCCAACGTTTAATTTCTTCGGTCATTATATCTAGTTGTAAATAAAGGTGGCTAGCAGATGCTTTTATATCTTTACTATTTTCAACCCTGGCTTGCTGGCTAACCTCATTGAGCGTTTTAGCTATTTCAGGATGGGAAAAATACCGTGTACTGCCTTTTAGCTTGTGAGCAAGTGCTTGTATATATTTATGATCAAAATTCTCGGTGGCGCTTAGCCACTGCTTTTTTTCTTTTTGCCATGAAGCGATAAAAAGTCGACCAACATTTTTACTCAGTTCGATGTCGTGCTCATTATTTTTCAGCAGCATGTCTAAATCAAAAAGGCTGAAATTTTGTTTAGTTAAGTCGTTTTTCTGTTGTTTCTTTAATAACTGTCGATAAGCATTGTTGAGCTTGTTGGTTATTTCTTCCTGTGGGCAAGGTTTAGCCATATAGTCATTGAAACCTGCAGCAATACACCTTTCTGCCGCGCCACTCAAAGCATCTGCGGTTACAGCAATTAACCAAAGCGGTCGGCTTTGCTCGCTTGCTGTTAACGTTTGAGCGAGTTCAAAACCATCAACATTTGGCATATGACAATCAGATATAATAATGTCATAAGCCTGTTTTTCATGTAAATCTAAAGCTTCTTGGCCGTCGTAAGCAATATCGGCTTTAATATTTAGACGCGCAAGTTGCGCACAGAGTACTTTAACGTTTACTAGGTTATCTTCGGCAATAAGAATACGTAGATCTTGAAAACGGTTATCGTCAGCGGCATTAATTAAACGCGTATTACTGCGACGGTTATCGGTGGAACTTTCTAAAGTTGACTGTTTTAGCTTTAAGCTAAAATGGAAAGAACTCCCTTGGTTTAGCGTTGAATCAATCTTAATTTCGCTGCCCATCGCTGATATTATTTCTTGGCAAATACTTAATCCTAAACCCGTACCACCATATTTTCGCGTAATGTCGTCATCGGCTTGAATGAAGGGAGTAAATAAGAACGTTTGTTTTTCCGCCGCTATGCCCATGCCGGTGTCTTTTACTTCAAAATAAAGTGTGTCGTAGGTGTTTTTATTGATAACCTCACTGCTAGCAACCGTAACAATTAAATCGATTTGCCCTTTATCGGTGAACTTAATCGCGTTACTAAGCAAATTATTAAGCACTTGTGTAAAGCGTGTCGGGTCGGTTAAATAGCAGTGGCTTATTTTATTGTCTATGTGTAAGTTAATTTCTAATGGTTTGTGGTGTTCAATGTGATTGAAGCCACTAATAATATTTTTACAAAGTAAATTAAAATTCACTGGCACCGACTCTAAAGTCAGTTTGCCGGCGTCCATCTTTGAAAAGTCGAGCACATCATTGAGCAAAGCGAGTAAGTTGGTTGCCGAGCCTTGTAATGTTTCAAGTAAATCATTCTGCTCTTTATTTAAAGGTGTGAAAGCAAGGGCTTCTGCCATACCTAATACACCGTTCATCGGCGTTCTAATTTCATGACTCATCCGCGCAAGAAAAGTTATTTTCGCTTGAGCTGATTTTTCAGCTTCTATTTTTGCAGACTCAGCAATAGATAATGCATGTTCAATTTTTAGTTGGGCAAGTTTTCTGACCCTAAGCTGTCGATAATAAATCCAAAAAATAATCAGCCCAAAAAGCATAATAGCGACAAACAAATAACTAACATTTCGATAAGCATTAGCAATTTGTTTATCGGCATTATTTTCATGGAAAGCCGTTTGACTCCATTTTGCATAAAGTCTTTCGTAATCTGTGGCAGAAAGACTTTTAATGGTGCGATTAAGTAAGCTAATAATAATATCGTTACCGGGGTTACTCGCGAAAAAAAATTGAGCATTATCATTAAAGTTTATTAATGGTTGGCTAGTGAGATTTGAGAGTTGATTTTCTTTAACCAAATAAGAAGAAATCAGAGAGCCACCAATAAAGACATCAGATTCACCCAAAGATACTGAAGTAATGGCCGCATTCATCGAGTCAAAGTAATTAAGGTGCGCAAAAGGAAGTTTTTCTATTAGTAATTGGGTAGCATTAAAGTTATTAACCACTGCAACTTTTTTGTCACCTATGCCACTTAAGCCATCTATTATCGTGTCATTATGGCGATAAACCATACTATAACTGGCTTGCAAATAAGGCTCAGAAAAAATAAGCTTTTTCTCTCGGTCTTTATTGCGCTCAACCAACGGCAGTACATTAATTTTTTGCTGTGCTAAAGACGAAAAAATTTGCTCAATATTTTTTACATAAACAGGTTTATAGATAATACCGGTTCGCTCAGTTGAAAGCGTAAATAAATCAATGGTGAAGCCGCGCTCGGTAATGTGATTAAAGTTTTTAGTAATAATGTAGGGCGGAAAACCTCCAGACACCACCGGAAAGGAAAGTTGATTATGGTCAATAATAAAATCTTTTTCAGCAACAGATAAATTTGTAAAATAGGCGCCAAAAGTTAACGAGATATTTCCTTCATTTAAGGTAATGTATTTGCTATTCCATAACTCGGCTTGTTGTCGACTCACTGAGCGAATGCCATCGTTAATTTTATGCATCAAGCTTCTATTGTTTTTACTCACGGCAAAGCGAAAGTAAACTTCTGGTGCTTCATCTTCTGTAATATGAAAGTCACCACTGAGCTTATATTCGTTTAACTTTTCATTAAGTAACCAGGGTTTTGTTGCATATAAGGCATCATACTTTTGATAATCGCCAAGCAGTTTATCAATATCTTGATAATAATAACGTTCAATATGGCGACTAAGAAAATTTAAAGTTGACTGATCGTCAGAGTAGATACCTATTTGCAGACCATTACTTTTATTACTTTGAATGCGACGAAACACTTTTTGTTTGAATTTAGCATAGGGAATACTAAAAACTAAGTCTGTTTGATCTTGCTGGTAACGAGTAACGGCGACCACATCAATACTCTTATTAGCAAGCGATTGATAAGCCTTTTCTGTTGGCATGTAGCTAAATGATACTTCACGTTGATTATCTATTGCCCAAATCTGCCAATACTCTTTAAGAAAGTTAACCAGCAGTTGAAACTTCTCTCCAGAAGCTGCATTGATTGACGACCTATCAGGTAAAGCTATTCGAAGGGGTGCTTTATTGTGGGATAGTTGCTCTGCATAGGCACTAAAAGTGACTAACAAAATACTGCACAATAATGTGCGCTTAAGCCAAGTAGACAAGGGCCATAACATACTCTTTATATCGCTTATAATGTCATCATCCATGGTTTAAAACTTAGATTTTTATTTAAGTTTATCTATGAAGGCAGAAGTGAAGTATTAATAAATACACTCTATGCTATAAGTAGCAAACCAGCAAATTTTAATAAATAAGTGATTGATTTAATATAATGAAAATCAGATGTTTTTTAGGTAATACGATCTACTGCTGCCCGGGGGCTTATTAAATAAACCTTAGCGGCCAACAAGTAAAGCAACTAAAAAGATCAGCATCACAACGCAATAAATTTGCTTGCTACAGTAACAGCATGATAAATTACCCCTAAAGTTGTATATACAATTAAAAGGTTGAAGATGTCTAACACTTACACGTTAATAAAAGGTCGAATTCCATTGCTTATCAGCATGCCGCATAACGGTGAGGCTTTACCTGAATATATTGCCAATAAAATGACTGAACAAGGCAGGAAAGTGGCTGATACTGATTGGCATAAAGACAAGCTTTACGCGTTTGCTCAAGCGCTTGGTGCGTATATTATTATGCCCAAATATAGCCGCTATGTCATTGACCTAAATCGAGATCCAGCAGGTGTTGATTTATACCCTGGTGCCAACAGTACTGAATTGTGTCCGACGACTTCATTTGACCTTGCGCCACTTTACCTTGAAGGACAAGCACCAGACAAAGATGAAATATTACATCGAGTAACCACGTATTGGCAGCCTTATCATCAAGCATTAAAAAGCACTCTAGCTGACATACAGAATGAATTTGGTAAAGCCGTTTTACTAGAGGCTCATTCTATTTTGTCGACCGTGCCGAGATTTTTTGAAGGCCAATTACCCGATTTTAATTTTGGTACCGCTGATGGTAAAAGCTGCGCGCCTGAATTAATCACTGCACTACAAAAACTTGATTACTCACCTTATAGCATGATCACTAACGGGCGGTTTAAAGGCGGCTTTATTACCCGAGAGTATGGTCAACCGCAAAAAAATATTCATGCGGTACAGTTAGAGCTTTCACAACGTACTTACATGAGTGAGCCCAGTCCAGAATATAATGAAGCGTTGGCAAGTGAGGTTATTCCTAAGCTTAAACAGTTAGTAGAAACCTTGATTAAGTTTTCACAACAAAAAGCCTAGTGTAAGTGTGCTCGTATGAATGAGTCGCGGTAACTATTTTCTTAGCCGTAGTCATTAATCAGTGGTGAATAGGCAAAGGCAGTAAATGTAGATTGGGTTTTACAACAAAAATTAGCAAAGGTATTTTCGATGAAGTTATTTGCAGAACGTATTTTATTAAGCAGCGGTTGGCACACGCAGCAAACATTAACCATAGAAAATGGAGTGATCACCGCAATAGCATCAGGCCATATTGACGGCGCTGAGCAAGTAGGGGTTGTTATTCCTGGTATGGTTAATTGCCACTCCCATGCTTTTCAACGTGCCTTTGCGGGTTTCAGTGAACAAGGTAGTGAAGGGCAAGACAGTTTTTGGACATGGCGAAGCATCATGTACAAATTTATCGATCAACTGACGGTAAACGATGCCGAGATAATTGCCCGACAGCTTTATATTGAAATGCTTAAAATGGGTTATACCCGTGTTGCAGAATTTCATTATTTACATCATGAAATTAATGGTGAAAACCATGATGAACTTGCTGCCATGGCAAAAGCCATTTTTAAGGCCAGTCAGCAATCAGGAATTGGTTTAACATTATTACCGGTACTTTATCGTTTCAGCGGCTTTGGTCCTTTACCGGCAAATGACGGCCAAAAGCGCTTTATTAATTCAGTAGAACAATTCAATCAACTGGTCAGTGACTGCTTTGCCTTAAGTGCTCATTATCAAAATACCAATGTTGGCATTGCGCCTCACTCATTAAGAGCGGTTGACAAAACGTCGTTAGAGCAAGCGGTAAAGCATGTTCGTAGTTTAGATAATAAAGCGCCAGTGCATATTCATATCGCTGAGCAGCAAAAAGAAGTCAATGATTGTTTAGCGCATTATGGTCAACGTCCGGTGGAATGGTTATTAAATAATGTCGCATTAGACCCGCAATGGTGTTTAATTCATGCAACACATATCAATGAACAAGAACGCCGAGGAATTATTGCCAGTAAAGCGATTGCAGGAATTTGCCCAACCACTGAAGCAAATCTAGGTGACGGTATTTTCCCCACCAGTGAATTTTTAGCAGAAAATGGTACCTTAGCGATTGGCTCTGACAGCCATATTTCAGTGAATCCTATCGAAGAGTTACGCTGGTTAGAATACGCACAACGCTTAATTAAGCAACAACGTGCTATTTTAGCAACAGAAAATCAACCTTCAGTGGGTCGTAATTTGTGGCAACAAGCAGCCTTAGGCGGCGCTCAAAGTACAAATAGCAATACCGGTGAGTTAGCGATAGGTAAACAAGCGGATTTACTGGTACTTAATGCCAAAAAAGTGGCTTTGTTTGCTCACCACGACCAACACTTATTAGACAGTATGATTTTTGCAAGTCAGCATAATATGATTAACGACGTTATGGTCAATGGCCACTGGGTGATTAACGGCGGTGTTCATCACCTAGAGCAAGAGTCTGAACAAGCATTCTCTAAGCTATTGGCCAGTCTTTCTGCTTAGCATTAAACTGTTATCGCGCATCTAAGTTTTAGAACTGCTCGATAACAGCTTTATATCTTTTATAGGTTATTAATTTTTTAATTTACCTATAATAAAGAACTATACTGAGCAATTGTTTTACAAACTTTCGCTTGGTTGTCTCGGTGCAAATGTGGGGATTGTTGTTTGGCATTACAAAAATCAGTAAAAAAAGCTTTTACCGACTTTCTATCGCTGGTTATTTCTTTTAAAAATTGTTGTTCTTCAAGACTAAAATTGACAAGCTGACTCTTTAAGTCAGTATAAATTTTATCGGCCTTCAACCTTACTTTGGTATCTGTAGCTTCTGAAAAGGCATTAGAAATGACGTTTTTCTGTTCTGAAAACCACTCGTCTACTTCTGGTTGAGGATAAAAGTGTAAAAATAATGCCGCTGCGACGATTAAGATCAATAAATTTTTCATAATTCTTTATATAATTGAATGATTATATAAGAATAATCAATTTTGGGCTTATTCACTAATATTAATTGTTTTATAACGTATTCTTAGATAAATATCGTTATAATCTTGAGGCTCTCGTATATCAAGGATTTATCGTGAAATCAGAAGACAAGATCAAAAAAGCGCAGATTCAAATTCCCGTTAAAAATATTAAAATACATCAACCTAATCAGGTAGAAACCTACCAGCCTCGTGATCAAATTTATGTGCGCAAAGTAAGTGGTATTTTCCAATTACTTAGGCAGCGGATGAACTTTTTTTTCTTAGCACTTTTTGCGGTACTGCCTTGGTTGCGATATAACGATCATCAAGCCATTTTATTTGATATTGCCGAACAACGCTTCACGCTCTTTGGACTAACCTTGTGGCCACAAGATTTAACCTTACTCGCTTGGCTCTGTATTCTTAGTGCTTTTTTACTGTTTTTTGTTACCACCTTTTTAGGGCGTGTTTGGTGTGGATATTTATGCCCACAAACTGTCTGGACCTTTATTTTTATCTGGTTTGAAGAAAAAATTGAAGGTACCGCTAATCAGCGTAAAAAATTGGACAGCCGTGAACTTGATTTTGACAAATTCTGGCGTAAAGCCTTAAAACATACTTGTTGGTTATTTTTCTCAATACTAACGGCACTAACGTTTGTCGGTTATTTTGCACCGGTTGATGAAGTGTTTATTGACTTTTTTACTTTTCAGGCCTCGTTTGCTTTAGCGGCGACTGTTTGGTTCTTTGCTTTTTGTACTTATGGTAATGCTGGCTGGATGCGTGAAATTATGTGTCTACATATGTGTCCTTATGCACGCTTCCAATCAGCGATGTTTGATAAAGATACCTTAACGGTTTCATATGACTTTAATCGCGGTGAAAGCCGTGGTGCACGCTCTCGTAAAGTAGCACATGAATCATTAGAATTAGGTGACTGTATTGACTGCAACCTTTGTGTGCAAGTCTGTCCAACTGGTATAGATATTCGTAACGGCTTACAATATGAATGTATAAACTGTGGTGCATGTGTTGACGCATGTGACGGGGTTATGGACAAAATGAATTACCCGAAAGGGCTAATACGTTACACCACCGAACATGAGTTACAAGGTAAAAAAGTTCATTTTATTCGTTCAAAATTAGTAGGTTATGCCATCGTTCTGGTAGTGATGTGTAGCTTGTTAGTTTTAGAAATTGTTAATCGAGCTCCGGTCACTATGGACATTATTCGCGACAGAAATGAACTGGCCAAAGAAAAATTTAACGGTGATATAGAAAATGTGTACACCTTAAAAATCTTAAATAAATCGCAAACTGATAACGTTTATCGCTTGTCTGTTAAGGGTATTGAAAACACTAAGTGGAATGGCGAACAAGAAGTCATGGTAAAAGCCGCCGCTGTGTATACGTTACCAATGAGTCTGTCCGTAGACCCCTATGAATTAAAAGGTTACATGACCGATATTTCATTTGTTATTGAGTTGGTTTCAGAGGAAGATGATGTTTCTCTTGAACATGAAAGCAGGTTTTTTAATAAACGCTAATGTCTGTATTTGATTTTACTACCCTATCACCCGACTTGATCTTAGATGGCCTAGAAAGTACAGGCCTCTTTGTTGACAGTGGCTTGCTGGCCTTAAATAGTTATGAAAACCGTGTTTATCAATTTCATGACGAAGATAAGAAAAAATACGTCACCAAGTTTTATCGACCACAACGCTGGAACGAAGCTGAACTTAGAGAAGAGCATAGCTTTTCTTTTGAGTTAGCAAAACATGAATTACCTTTAGTTGCGCCGTTAAAAATTGGTGGTGAATCGCTTTTTTCTCATCAAGGTTTTCATTTTGCTATCTACCCTTGTCGGGGCGGACGTATTTTCGAAGTAGACAATTTAGATCAGCTTGAATGGATGGGACGATTTTTAGGGCGTATTCATGCCGTCGCGGCGACAAAACCTTTTAAACATCGCCCGACCTATAACAAGCAAGAAATGCTTTTTCAGGCCACCGATATTATAAAAGACTCTGGTTTTGTGCCACATTACCTAAGCAAAGCTTTCTTTACTATTTTAGAACAAGTGGTTGATATTGCTGCGGAGCAATATCAACCCAGCCATGAAATACGTTTACACGGTGATTGTCATGCCGGTAATATTTTATGGACAGACAAAGGTCCACATTTTGTCGATTTAGATGATTGTCGCATGGGACCTGCAATTCAAGACCTATGGATGATGCTTTCAGGTGATCGCCAACAACGGTTATTACAACTTGATACTATGCTTTCGGGATACGAAGAATTTTATTCATTTGAACCCAAGCAACTTATTTTGATAGAATCATTACGTACAATGCGTGTTGTTAATTATATGGCTTGGTTATGTAAGCGTTGGCAAGACCCAGCGTTCCCGCATAACTTCCCATGGTTTAATACCGATAAGTATTGGGAACAGCAAATTTTAATGTTGAAAGAGCAAGTGTCTGCCCTTCAACAGCCACCATTAAGTTTATTACCTGCATAATTATTAATAGCGCAGGGCTATTGTTTGAGGAAAAACGTTAAATGAAAAAATTATTGAGTTTATTTGTGATGTTATTATTGCCATTAATGGCATCAGCAGCAAATTATCAAGAAGGTACGCATTACACGATCGTGAGCGAACAGGCGACCAAAAAGCCTGAAGTACGTGAATTCTTTTCATTTTACTGTCCACATTGTTTTAAGTTTTCACCTTTCATGACTAGCGTTAAAAAGCAGTTACCAGCAGGGGTTAAATTTGAATTCAATCACGTTGATTTTTTACGCGGCGCTTCTCAAGTTATGCAGGAAACGTTAAGTAAAGCGGTAGTTGTTGCCGAGCAAATGGACATGGAAAGTAAGCTAATGGGCGCACTTTTTAATTATATTCATGTGCAGCGCGCAGTTTTTACTTCTGAAAAAGATATTCGTAATGTTTTTGTTTTAAATGGCGCTGACGGCGAAAAGTTTGACAAATTAATGAAAAGCTTTGGTGTAAATAGCCAAGTAAAACAAATGAAGAAAAAGCAAACCTACTACGCAAAAAGTGGTGGTTTAACTGGTGTGCCAGCCGTTATTGTTAATGGCCGCTACAAAATTGAAAATGCAGGTTTAGACAAAAACAACTTTGAAGCTGACTATAATAACTTAGTGAAGTACTTGTTAACACTCAACTAAATGACCGTTAGCAAGACAATAAAAAAGGAGCTAAACAGCTCCTTTTTTATTGCGTTTTTTTTCTTTTTTATACAATAAATAGCCAAAAATTAACGCAACAACCAGTAAAGATAAACTCAGTAATATTTGCTGTTCCTCACCAACTTTAATACCTGCGCCCAGTAATGAAAATATCAACATCTGTGGAATAAAGCCAACACAAGTGCCTGTAACATAGGGGATAAACTTTACCTTAGCCATGCCTGCCAATATGTTGGTTAAAAAGTTTGAGCCCGCAGGTAACAAACGAATAACTAGAGCTTTGCTGAAGGTGTCCGTTGAGAAAAAAGTAGACAGCACCATTACTTTGTCGGGGTAAGCGTCAAGCACCCTTTGTCTAAAAAAAGTTTTTGCGATAAATAACGTTAGCATGCAACCGAGTGTTGCCGCTAAAGTGGCTAACAGCGCCCCATAAACAATGCCAAAGATGTAACCACAAGAAAAGGCAGCGACTTGCCTGGGTAAACCGATACTGGTCAGTAATGTCAATAGGCTTAAAACCATCAACACCCCCAGATACCCTTGAGGAATAAACTGGTCAAGTAGTGGCTGTAGGTTGTTGTTTTTCAATACATCTAAAGAAAATAACACGCTAAAAAGAATGGCAATACTAATTAATGTGGTCATTAAAAAAAGTGTTTTAGTTTGTTTGCTCAGCATCTCTATCCATATTAAACAATCATATCTGATAAAATTTTCGCTTTCGCTAAACTAAATTCTTCATCGGTTAAAAAACCCTGTTGTTTTAAATCAACAAGCTTGTCTAGCGCACTTATTAATTCCGAGTCATGAACAACGATGTCGTGCAATACCGCTGCAGTTTGCTTACTAGGTAGCGGTTCTTCTATTACGGATGCATCAATGCTTTCAGGCTCGGCCTTATTTTTCTTAAAAACTTTTTTTATCGCGCTCTTAGCGATGGTTACTTTCAGCGGTCGTACCGTTGTTGCTTCTGGATTCAGCTGGCTGGCAATAAACCAACTCCAATCAATTAATGACTCTAAAATATCAAAATATTTAGCTTTGGTTAGACGCTGGTTACCTTTTCTAAAATATAAGCATACAACATATGTTTTAGCGTTTTTATCGGTTAAATAAAGCAGGACTTGTCGAGTTTCATCATTAATAAGCTTATGGCGATGCGCTTGATTAAATAACAAGCGCAGTTTGTTCTCGCATTGCTCATTGTAACCATGGTCAATATCCTCATTAATAATACTGACGTTGCTATCGTTTACCCAAATTTCACTTTTAACAATATCGGCAATAGCCAATTGACTGTCTATTTCTGACCGATGGCGCTTGTAAAACGATACGGTTGTTTGGCTAGTATCGAGTTCAAAGCGTGCAAACATACCTCTTAATTTTGCTTTTTGATTAACCGTTTTTAGTCGTAATCGATAAAACACCACCGCAACCACCAATATAAACAGGGTAAGCAGTAGTTTGCCATAAGCGCTATTGTTGAGTGGCGCCGATTGTTCATCACTTTTATTATCCACCTGAATACGCTTACTATTGTCACTTTTTAACGGGATAGCCTTTACCGATAATAATTGTTTATTGGTTAAATCTAACAGTAAGGGTTCGCCGTTGTGATCAAAGAGTAATGACACTTTATTTTTTGGAGAAAGCTCATCACGACTAAAAGACAAAATAGGTAATGCAGCAGCGCCACTTTGAGCCTCACTATTTACCATCGTGGTATTCAATTGGGCAAGTTGCCAATTTTTTGTATCATTAATAAGATATAAGACACTACCTACAGACGCTTCTAAGTTTCGCCCATAATAAGGAAAAATATTTCCATCAGTTCCTTGAGTAGATTTCAGCGGAAAAACAAGGTTATTTTGGTAAGAGTCTCGCCAGTCAGCACCTTTATCAGCAACAACAACTTGGTGACCGCCATCGTAGTCATGTTCTACGAGTAATGCGCCATAATGTTTTTTTGACCACGAAAAAGAACTAATGCTTTGAGCGCCTAAAATAAAGATCTCATTGTTAACGTCGTTTGTTTTCATAAAAGGGTTACTACTGGGCACCCTATAATTTCTTAAGCCAAATTTCTCAGGGTTAATGCGTAACACAACGCCAGAATATAAAGCACCTTCGCTAGCGTTGGCTGAGCTAGCGTTACTGTCAGATAAAGCAACAAGCATTAAGCCATAATCATCGTGCCATACTTTATTATATGGATTAAAGGCAATTTTCTGTATTTGATGTGTGGCAGTTGGCACCGCAATTCTCAGCACCTCTCTGCGTTGCTGCACATCAATTTTAATTGCCGCTGTATTGTCGTATTGCCACTGCGTTATCACAGCGTCAAATGGCAATGCAACGGGATCGGCTAACAGCGTTAATCGCGCAACATTATTATTTGTTTTAGCGGGCTCAATATGTGCAGTAAAAAAGTTTTGGAAGCCAGTTTTATCTGCTAACGAAAAACTGGGGTGTAACGTTAGCGCGGTTAATTTAACTTGTTTATCGGTAGTATGATTATTTAAAGGTAAGCTTGCTAAAAAAGTGAGCTTGTCATTATTAAGTAAAGACAATTCGCCAGCAGCGTCTGCAATTAAGTATTGCTGCTTATTCTCACTATTAACAGGTAATGCAATTACGGTTGTTTTATTGGTTGAACTTAGGCTAGGCAGCTGCGCTAAAACTTCGAGTTGAACTTCTTCAGCAATCGCTGTTAAGGGCGTTAATAGGCAGTAAAAAGCCAGCAACATTGGAAGTGCTCGCGTAGTTATTTTTTTTATATAATGAAAAACGTCCATATTTTGCCAACAATCCTAATTTTATAAAATTATAGGTAATCCGTTTTAATGTTTCAATAAAATGACTTGGTGTGAATCAATAAATTGTGATTTTTTACTATCATTGAGATAGCTTAACCTTCCGTCGACAACTAATTGGTCGCCTAGCTCGGCCTTATCTTTAATATAATGTGCTTGTTTTCCCCAGATATGTACCGAACGTTCGATAGAAATATTTTGGGTTTGCTGTGTTATAGGCGAATACACTAAATTATTAACGGTTAAGTTAAGCGCGACTAATTCTTTATTATTCTCGGTTAGTACTAAATTAATATCGCTGCTTATTTCACCACTCATATGCACTTGGTTTATTGATTGGGCGTAACCCTTTGCAAATGTTTGTGCATAAGTGGCGTGTAATATTTCACGGTTAGCTTTTTTACTATTAAGTAAATAGCCTTGCACTAAAATAACATCACCCTTTTGCGAGTGAATAAGTGAACGATCAACAATATCACCAATAACTTTAACCGTATGATAACTCGTCCATTCTTTAAACTGTTGGCTCGTTTTGTCAAACCATCGGCTATGGGTCGCTAATACTAACTCAGCTACAGCAAGGACCGGGTTTGCTTGATAACGAATATCAGGCTTAGCAACTAAATTTCCTAATAAGGTTACTGAACATAAATGATTTTGGCTTAGATGATTTGTCATGGCAATTTAATAAAAAAAACTATAGTGCTAATTTACTGAAAATCATCAGATTAAGCAAATACATGACATTAAATAACCATAATTTTTCTGTACTTTGATGATAAAATTGTTAGTATGCCGATCAAACCAAGGGGTGCAATAAAAAGCTGTTGTTAATAGGCTTTTGTATTGCTGAGAATTTTTACCCTTAATACCTGAAACGGATAATGCCGGCGTAGGAATGGTTAATATGTTGAATACTTATCGTAAACACTTTTTGTAAGTGCTTACTTACGGTGTATTTACCTTATTGCTCTTTTTTGCTTGCATGCCATAAAAAGAGCCCAGTATGAATTTTATAAAATCTCCTATTTCAATTGCGGTAACAACGACTTTATTGACTTTTGCTAGCGTCACACAAGCAAATGAGTCAAATGATATTGAGCGTATAACCGTCACTTCCAGCTTCAATAAGCAATCTTTAGCGCAAGCTCCTACTAGTATTGCAATCATCGACCAACAAAAAATAGCTGAGCAGGGCATTCAACATTTTGAAGAAGTTATTAATGGTGTCGCCAACTTAAATTTCTCTGGTGGAACATCTCGTCCGAAATATTTACAAATTAGAGGCGTCGGTGAACGCTCTGAATACCGCGGTGCGCCAAACTCATCAGTGGGCTTCATTGTCGACGATATCGATTTGTCAGGCTTGGGCATGGCAGCTTCTATGTACGATGTTCAACAAGTTGAAGTCTTAAGAGGTCCACAAGGTACACGTTTTGGTGCCAATGCGCTTGCGGGTTTAATTTACATAAAATCAAAAGACGCAACAGAATTACCCGAGCATGGTTTTAAAGTAACGTTAGGCAATGACGACTTAATTAATGTTGCCGGTTATAGCTCTGGTGCTGTCACTGAAGACTTAAATTACCGCATATCATTAGAGCAACATCAACAAAACGGTTATCGCGACAATCTTTATCTAAATAGAGATGATACTAATGGCATTGACGAGTTTTCTGGAAAGTTCAAATTGCAATATACGGCAACAGAAGATTTAAGTGTTGATTTTACTTATATATTTGCGGATAACGATAATAGTTTCGACCCATGGACATTAGATAACAACGGCTTTAATACGATCACGGACAACCCAGGTGTTGATAATCAAAAATCGCATGGCGGCGCACTAAAATTTAGCTTTGAAGGTTTGTCATTTGCAAAATTCGAAGCGATAAGCAGCTATACCAAGACAGAGCATCAGCACGCTTATGATGGTGATTGGGCAAACGCAGATTATTGGGCAAGTAAAAGTTGTGATGGTGCGCCATGTGAATACAGTTACCTTTGGGACAAACGCGCCGATAGAGATGTATGGTCACAAGAGTTTCGATTATCATCAAATGACGGCTCAAGAATTTTTGACAATACAACTGCTTGGCTAGTGGGTACTTACATTAGCAAAATGAATGAAGATAACGACCTTGACTCTTTTTATAATGGTTGGGAAGACGAAATACTCGACTCTACATACTCAGCTAATAATTATGCAATTTTTACCCAGTTAGACAGTGTTCTTAGCTATGGCCATGAATTATCAGTAGGTTTGCGCGTTGAAAAACGTTCAACCGATTATAGCGATAGTGCTGGCGATGAGTTTGACCCGTCTGAAACCATGTGGGGCGGACACATCGCCTTGAGTAAAACCATTAACAATGAGCATTCTGCCTATGTTCGTGTCGCGCGTGGCTACAAAGCGGGTGGTTTTAATATGGATTTACCCGAGCAATTAATCCAATTTAAAGAATTTGATACCGAAGTCTTAGTCAATTATGAATTAGGTCTGCAATCGAATATGCTAAATAATACCTTAGTCAGTCGACTAGCCTTATTTTATATGGACAGACAAGATCAACAAGTTAATGCTTCTCAACAGAACCCTGATAAGCCACAGCAATTTACCATTTACACGGCAAATGCCACCAGTTCAAGCAGTTACGGTTTGGAACTTGAGTTAACATATCAGGTTAATAGTAATTTAACGATCGACTCGACAGTGGGCTACCTAAACGCAACATATGATGTTTATGGCTATTCTGACAAGTACGGTACAAACATTGACATTTCAGGACGCGATTTAGCACACGCACCAAGCTATACCTTTAGCCTTGGCTCTACGTATCGCAGCGACAATGGCGTTGTCTTCAATGTGAACTGGTCAGGAAAAGATGAATTTTTCTTCTCTGATAGCCATGACGAAAAAGCGTCAAGTTCAAACTTATTGAATGCGAAAATTGCTTATGAACTCGCTGATTGGTCTATTTCACTTTGGGCTAGAAATATTACCGATGAAAAAATCGCAACACGCGGCTTCTTCTTCGGCAACGAACCTGATTTAGATTGGGTAGCTAAAAAATATCAACGTTTTGGCGCACCAAGACAAATTGGTGTAACGTTTGATTATAACTTCTAAGGTTAAGCACTCTTCAGCTAACACGCGGTCATCCTGAAGTAGCATGCCGTCATGCTGAATTGATATGCCATAATGCTGAAGTAAAACGCCGTCATGTTGAAGTAACACGCCGTCATGCTGAACTAACACGTCGTCATGCTGAATTTATTTCAGTATCTGTATTAGTGGCTTAAAGTAATGAGATCCTGAAACAAGTTCCAATGCTGATCGTTTTAGATGAAATATAGTACTTGAACGATCTTTCGAGTGTGTCATATTTATTTCTTTTTACAGGAAATAAAGCATGTTAAGTGATGAGTTAGCGTATTTTTTTGACGAGTGTAGTGATTTAAAAGATAAGGTTGATATTTTTAATGCCCAACTCCCAAAAGAGTGGATAGATGAAGCACTTAACGTAACAGGAAGCGTAACCGTTAGGCGAAGAAAAATGCCTGCTGAAGATATTATCCGATTATCAATAGGTATGTCGTTAATGCGACATGAGCCTATTCAAGAGATAGCCGCTAGATTGAGTTTTCAATCAAAGCAACTTGATAATCAGTTACTTGCACGAAGTTCGATCAGCAGCGCTAGACAGCGTGTAGGCTCTGCTCCGGTGGAATGGTTATTTAACCGCAGTGCTGATAAATGGTCATCGCAGTCACATTGTGATGACAAATGGCATGGCCTGAACTTATTTAGTATTGATGGAACAACGTTTAGAACTGAGGATAGCGAAGAAAATCGAGAGAATTTTGGCTCAGCGCATAGCAAAGGCGAATTAGTTTCTTCCTTCCCTGCGTTTCGTTTAGCCTGTTTAATGAATGTGCGAAGCCATATTATAAGTCGTGTTTCTATAGGGCCTTTTAAGACGGGGGAGTTAACCGTTGCCTCACAATTGTTAGACAATGTTCCGCCTAGAAGTGTATTGCTGTTAGATAGACTGTATCATTCAGCGGAGTTATTGCACTATTTTGAAAACCTTGGCGAAGAGCGGTACTGGGTCACAAGATTAAAAAGCACGATTAAATATCGACAGCTTGAAAAGTATGGAGATAATGATTTTTTGGTTGAGCGGGATTTAAGTGCTCACGCAAGAAAGAAATCCCCCTCATTGCCGCGTAAATGGCAAATGAGAGTAGTGAAGTATCAACTTGAAGGATATGAACCGCAAGAGATAGCGACTTCACTACCGATAGAAAAATACAGTGCAGCTCAAATTATTGAGCTTTATCATGAGCGATGGGAAATTGAATTAGGCTATAGGGAGATCAAAAAAACGTTACTTAAAAACGCAATAACGTTAAGAAGTAAAAAGCCTGATTTAGTTATACAAGAATTATATGGCATGTTAATAGCGTACAACCTTATTAGACATGAGGCTGCTTTAGCGGCAGATGTTGTTGAATTAAGACCCACGAGGATAAGTTTCAAAACGGCAATGCGTGTAGTTCTCTATGATTATTATGGCATGGCAACAGCATCGAACTTACAAAGCATACCAGCAAGATTAAAAGAATTAACGGATACGATTAAGGATTTTATTTTGCCAAAGCAGAAACGCCCTAATTATCCTAGGGCGGTAAAAATGAGGATGGGGAAGTTCCCGGTGAAGCGTTCACAAAAGCGAAAAGAAATAGCTTAAACGAACAGCATTGGAAACGAGTTCAGGATGACGGTTGTGGTGTTTGGCTTATAGTGGTTGTGTCTGGTGACGGTGATTGTGTCTGTTTTACGGGGTACACACGTAGAGTTACGTTGCCCTTTTGTCGTCATGCTGAATTTATTTCAGAATCTGGGTTGGTTGAGTAAGTACAGATCCTGAAACGAGTTCAGGATGACGGTGGTGGGGTTTGGTTGACGGTATTGGCGGCTAGATAGTGGTGGTGTCTGTTGACGGTGGTTCTGTCTGGCTGATGGAATACATGCGTAGAGTTACGTTGCCCTTTTGTCGTCATGCTGAATTCATTTCAGTATCTGGGCTTTGTTGAGTAAGTACAGATCCTGAAACGAGTTCAGGATGACGGTATTGGTGGCTGGCTTACAGTGTGGTGTCTGGTTGACGGTGGCTTGGTCTGGATGACAGTGGTGGTGTGGCTTATAAATCTTTGCTCAGATCTAGCCAATTCGGGTTTATTTCTTCTATTAAGTTTTTCTTCCAGGCCCTTCGCCAGTTTTTAAGTTGCTTTTCTCTTGTTATCGCATCGTACATTGTTTCAAATGACTCAAAATATACTAATTTATTCAGGTTATATTTATTGGTGAAGCCTAATGTCAGTTTAGATTTATGTTGATAGACCCTTTGAACTAACTGACTCGTTACACCTATGTATAGTGTCGTGTTTTTTATATTTGTCATTATATAAATATGAGGCTGTTTCATATTGACGACCCTGTTAGTAAATAAATTTTTTCGCTAATTTAGATATTTCAGGCCAATCATTGTTAATAAGAAATTGTTTTTGTTTTTTAGACCACCTTCTAATTTCATTTTCTATCAATCTTGCTTCTTGTTCAGTTTTAAATTTCTGCTGGTGGACAAGTTTGACTGGGGGCTTTATTTCAGTACCTAAAAGAAGTTGGTTATATTTATCGTATTTCGCTAACACAATGCCAAGTTCATCACAGCAGCCAGTGTGGTAGCTACCATCCACCGACTGTAATATATAAATATAAACTAATGTATTCATAGCAACTCCTTTTGTTAACATTATTTTTACATCTTATTGATATTGTAGTTCAGCTTTATTGTTTTGTCAGGTTTCTCATATGAAATTAAAATACTGTTTTGGTCTTTGTGTTTTTTGCGTTCTAAGTACAGATCCTGAAACGAGTTCAGGATGACGGTGGTGGTCTAGGCTGAACGTGGTTGTGTCTGGATAACAGTTTCGCAATTAGGATTACGGTTTACAGTGCTACTATGATGGTGGGTTGTTCTTATTTGCTGAACTGGTCTATGTTTGGGTTTTATTCAACAATGTAAAGTCCGATAAAAATCGGACTTTACTTATTTTTTTTGTTAAAAAATTATCTATTATTAGTTTTTATAAAAACAAGTATTAAAGTCCACTAATTGCCGCTATGGCAACTGCTGTGTTATACATAATTGTTGTCGCTGTTGTCCACAAGGTTAAGTTGTTCATGTACTCTGAATCAAGTGGTACAACAATTGAATCGCCCGGTTTTAAAGCTGAGTCAGCACCGCCGCTAAACCAATTACTTTCTTCAAACATTTGGATACTACCGTTTGATGAAATAATATAAATTCTCTCATCATCAGCACGTTTTTTTAAGCCGCCGCTTTGCGTTATATAATCTTCAACACTGCTTGATGAGTCAAACATGTGTGAGCTATTCACTTGCACTTGCCCCATAACATTAATTGAACGATTCTGAGTGGGGATGTACAGTACATCGCCGCCCTCTATGGCAATATCATAATCATTTTTGGCTATAACTTGCGGTAAATTAATAACTAAACGCCCTAGCGGTTCTACCTTAGATAGGTCTGCTAATAACGATTGAATTTCACTATATGAAGTTACCCCGCTGTTGCTTGATAAAGATTTAGTTGCCATTTCAATACGTAAGTCGGCACTTACTTTCATTAAGTTTTGTTTTTCAAGTTGTTTTAACTTTGTTCTTGAAAAAACAGAGCCATTGGGATCTGCAAAAGCGGTTAATCCTCCCGCTTTAAGAATAATACTTGATAAGCTGTCTCCACGACGGACTGTATATTTACCCGGAAAAAGGACTTCGCCGCGTAACTCTATAACATTATTTTCACTCCATGAAGGGATACGGTGAATGTTAAGGCGATCTTTACTTTTTAGCAGAATATTATCTTCATCAATATTATTGAGGGCATTCACTAAATGAATATTCTTAGAGATTTTTACAGAGTTAATACCACTCATATCATTACGTGTTAACTCAGCTCTTGATAAGTAAGCTGACTCTTTAACGCCACCGGCGGCTAAAATCAAGTCGATTACCCGAGCCCCTTTCCCTAATGGATAAACCCCTGGAAATTTAACTTCACCATCAATTTCAATTAACTTTACCGCTTCACCAGATCCTGCTTGGTATCGAAGTTTGTTAACAATAGGCACCAGTAGACGTTGGCGAGAAAACAATGCCATTTCTCGAATTGTCACATTTTCGTGCTCTGCACCACTGTTAATATTATTAATAGAGGTATAAATTTTTTCATCTTTGGTCTCAGCCATAACATCATTTTGCTCATGGGTTTCCCAAAACTCTTTTTTCTTACTCGTTTCAATCGCTAAATTTCTTTCTTTCGCTAATAACTCTTCTTGAGTGTAGGCGAGCTCGTCTAATAAGAATTGTTCTTCAGAGAATTTAAAGGCTTTCGAGAAGATGATAATTTTATCATTACTGCTGAGTTGGATATTGCTCTTAGAATTTTTATCAGCAAACACATTGGCTAAATTAAACTGTAAAATTTCAATATTACGGGCACTATCGATTTCTCTAACGACAATGCCGTAATTTAAATCGGCGTAAGGTAATAGGTGAGCGTCAGCATTGGTAATAACATCGGATAACAACATGTTTTGTTGTAACTGGTATTTACCTGGACGTGCTACAGCGCCTATTAAAGTAATTGAATCGACATATAAGTCTGAGCTTTTTAACACTCTAATAAAATCACCCGCTTGAACTTTTTCAGCTTTTTGGGTTTTATCAGATAAATCAATATTTAGGATACTACGTAAATCGCTTTTGTTATAACGCTCTACGATAGTAGATTTTGGGTAAGCCGCGGGTAAAAGTCCGCCAGCCATTTTAATGACATTAGAAAAGTCGTCTGATTGGCTCAATTCATAAATAGCAGGACGTCTTACTTCGCCGGCAATTGACACAGACTTGCCTTGAGGAGGAATAAAAACGACATCGCCTGATTGCAACAAAATATCACTTGATGAATCACCTTCAATTAATAAGTCATATAAATCGACTTGTTGAATTAGCTTCCCTGAACGTTTTACTTGAATATTTCTTAATGAGCCAATATCACTGACACCACCTGCAGCAAAAATGGCATGGGTGACTGAAGATAATGAACTTAACGTATAGGGGCCAGGTTTATAAGCTTCACCTAAAACAAATATACGCATAGAGCGTAATTCAGCTAAGCTAACCACCACATTAACACCAATAATTTTTTGTTGAATTTTATTAACAACAAAAGTCTTTAATTCTGAAAATGTTAATCCTGCAACACTAATGGGGCCCAGGTTAGGAAAAACCAACTCACCTTCACGTGTCACCGTTAATTGCATTTCACGATTTTCTTTACCGAAAACCTGTATTGAAACTGAGTCTCCCGTACCTAAGATATACCCTTCTGGAATGGCAATATCCATAACCGGAGAGAATGTTGTTGGCGAATTTGCAAATACATCTAAACCGAACCGTGGCAAGGTCTTAAAAATAGCTTCAGCTTTCTCTGTTTCTTCGGCATCTTTGGCTTTAAGGTTTTCATTGTTCAGGCTATTTATATCGCGTGGCATTACCTGTGTATTAATAGAAGCGTTTTGTGTATTACTTCCTGATAACTGAGCCTCAATAGCATTTAAATCGACGCCCATACTTTTGGCTAATGCTTGTTGTTGAGATTTAGGTAACTTTTTAAATTGTTCAATTTGCTGAGCAGACACTTGCTGGGCATGTAAATTTAAAGAAAGCGCAAAAAGTAAAAAGGTTGCTATCAGATAGCGAGTAATGTTCATCATTGGGGCAATAAATTTCCTATAAATGCGAGGTATAACATTAGCTCAATACTTATAAACCATAAAAATTAATAATGGCCAAATATATCGACTAAATATGTTCTAAAATTAACGTTTGGAGTTTATCAGTAACAAGCTATTGAATAAAGTAACTTGCTTACCTTTTATAACGTCAAATAATTAATTTTGGGGAGTCTGTTTATTATTTTTCTTTCTAAAAATATCAAAAGTAACTAAAACATTACATCTGCTTAATCAAATCTCGATGCCAAACTATTGCCTTTCATGGCAAGCACAGGTATAACACACGCTGACTTTCGCAAATAAATTTGACAATAATTACAGCGCAAAGAACTTATTTCAATATTTTAAAATGTTTTTAGCGAATTAAAATAATAATATTTATCTGTAATTTACACTTATCTTAGAGGAATTTTTTATGAGCAAACCTGATTCAGGTTCTTTTTTTGGCCATCCGGCAGGGTTACAAACGCTGTTTGTTACAGAAATGTGGGAGCGCATGAGTTATTACGGTATGCGTATGCTACTTGTATTATTTATGACCGCTACTTTACAAGAAGGAGGCTTAAGTTTAACCGTCGCTTCTGCCGCTGCTATATATGGTTTATATACTGGTAGTGTTTATTTTATGGGCTTACCTGGCGGTTGGATAGCTGACCGATTAATTGGTGGTCAAAAAGCAGTTTGGTACGGCGCAATCATTATTATGATTGGCCATATCATCTTAGCTATTCCGAATGACACCACGTTTTTTATTGGTTTAATCGTCGTCATTTTAGGTACGGGTTTATTAAAACCAAATATTGGCGCTATGGTTGGTCAATTATACTCAGATGAAGATGTTCGCCGTGATAGTGGTTATGCCATTTATTATATGGGCATCAATTTAGGTTCAGTTATTGGCTATGCAGTTTGTGGCTACTTAATGGAAAATGTTGGTTGGCATTGGGCGTTTGGCGCCGCAGCTATTGGTATGGCATTAGGTTTAATTCAATACAAATTGACTACCCCTAAGCTTCAAGGTATTGGTGAAAAGCCGGTATATCCTATGTCAGAGAAAGCACAAAAAACCAGCTGGACAATTATTGGTATTGTTTTAGCGGTTATTGCGTTTGTTACCTATGCTACTTTTCAAGGCATTATTACTATTGTTCCTGTAACTGTCGCTCAATACGTTGCCGTAGCATTCTCTGTAATTTTCGTTATTTATTATGCGGTAATATATTTTGGTAGTAACCTAACGCAAAATGAAAAGAAAAAACTCTGGGCATTATTATTGATCTGTATTGCATCAGCTTGTTTTTGGTCGGGCTTTGAGCAAGCGGGTTCGTCGATGAATTTATTCGCGCGCGATTATACTGACCGCGTCATTGGATCATTTGAAATACCTACGGGTTGGTTCCAATCTGCAAACTCCTTTTTTATCGTTTTACTATCACCCTTTTTTGCTGCTTTATGGATTAACTTAGGTAAAAGACTGGTCAGTCCTTCTTATGGCATAAAGTGTGCTGTTGGATTAATCATCATGGCGAGTGGTTTTATCGTGATGTTTTTTGCTGCACAATACGCTGCTTCAGGAATGAAAGTTGCCCCTTACTGGTTAGTAGCAACTTACTTCCTACATACAGTTGGTGAGCTTTGTTTAAGCCCTGTTGCACTTAGTGCGGTAAGTAAATTATCACCTAAACGCTTTGCAGGACAAATGATGGGCGTATTTGTTTTAACTTATTCAATAGGTAATATAATTTCTGGTTTATTAGCCGGTAATTACGATCCAAATAACGTCGCGCAAATACCTTCGCTTTATATTCAAATTAGCTTATTTAGCATTGGTATTGGTTTAATCATTTTGTTGGTTGGTTTCAAATCTAGATTTTGGGAAAATTTGCCTGATGATTCAGAAGCATCTACGACTAACGCAAATGGTTCAACGGCAACGACTAACGCTTAGTTAACTATCGTTCATCGTTAAAGTGATTTTGAAAAGCCAACATTTATTGTTGGCTTTTTTATAGCTAATTTTTACTGTAACTTACTTGTTGTTGTTAGGCTTATTTTATAAGGGGTTAAATATCATGAAAACAAGAGATGTGCTTCGCAAAGAAATTCGCTATCAACGCAGTTTATTAAACGCTGACCAGCAAGCGGAACAATCACTTTTATTATCTAAAAGACTCATTAAAGAACAAGTAGTCAAAGGCGTTCAACACATCGCGATTTATTTAGCCAATGATGGCGAGTTAAATACTCAGCCTTTTATTGATTGGTGCTGGCAAAATAACATCACCGTATATTTACCGGTAATACATCCTTTTAGTAAGAATAACTTACTCTTTTTAAAATATGCTGAGACGTCTATTCTCGTCAAAAACAAATATGGTATTTTAGAGCCTAAGCTTAACGTGCAAGATATAATAACGGTCGCTCAGCTTGATATTATTTTTACTCCCTTAGTCGCCTTTGACCGATATGGTAATCGCTTAGGCATGGGGGGTGGCTTTTATGACCGAACACTTTCGGCTTGGCATGCTCAATATCAACAAAACAAACACGCTAAACCCTTACCAGTTGGCTTAGCTCACGATTGCCAAAAAGTTACCACGATCCCCTTTGAAAGTTGGGATATTCCACTGCCTAAAATTATCACTCCTACCACCAGCTATAACTTCGATATTTAATCATCTGCTGATATACTTCTACCTAATTTCCCCTCGCTAATTAGGATTCACATGACACAAGATGAAATGAAGAAGGCAGCAGCCTTTAAAGCACTCGAATTTATTAAAAACGATACCATTGTTGGCGTAGGCACCGGGTCTACTGTTAACCATTTTATTGACGCCCTAGCAACAATCAAAGACGATATTGAAGGTGCTGTTTCTAGCTCTGAAGCGTCGACTCAAAGATTGAAAGCCCATGGTATCGAAGTGTTTGAATTGAATAATGTCGGTAGCGTTGATGTTTATGTTGATGGCGCTGATGAAATTACTGAATATCTGTCGATGATAAAAGGTGGTGGTGCTGCACTAACCCGAGAGAAAATTGTCGCGGCTGTAGCAAAAACATTTGTCTGTATTGCCGATGAAAGTAAACAAGTAAAAATGCTAGGAAAATTTCCTTTACCGGTAGAAGTTATTCCTATGGCACGAAGCTATGTAGCGCGCGAACTTGTTAAGTTAGGTGGTGACCCGGTTTATCGCCAAGGCGTAATTACCGATAACGGTTGTGTGATTCTAGATGTGCATAACTTAGAGATACTTGATCCTAAAAAACTTGAAAGCGATATTAATGCCATTGTAGGTGTTGTTACTAATGGTTTATTTGCACTACGTGGCGCTGATGTTTTAATTTTAGGCACTCAAGATGGCGCAAAACTCATAAAATAAATCTTTAGAGTTTATACACTATATGCTAGTTTAGAAATCTAGCCATCTAAACACTTTATATTTGGTTAAGGCAATGACCACTATAGTCCTACATGAGATATTAGAAAATGAGCAATAATTCATTAGCAAAAGAAAAAATTAAGATTTTATTACTTGAAGGTGTCCACCCGAGCGCTGTTGAAGAGTTAAAAATGAAAGGCTACAGCAATATTGAATGTATTAGTACATCGCTTGCTGAAGAAGATTTGATCAAAAAAATTGCTAATGTTCACTTTATTGGTATTCGTTCTCGTACTCAGTTAACTGACCATGTACTAAGCCATGCTAAAAAACTCGCGGCTATTGGTTGTTTCTGTATTGGTACTAACCAAGTTGAAATTAAGGCGGCACAAAAACGTGGCATTCCAGTCTTTAATGCTCCGTTTTCAAATACACGCTCGGTTGCCGAACTAGTATTAGGTGAAACCTTATTATTATTACGTGGGATTCCTGAAAAAAGCGCTAAAGCTCATCGCGGTGAATGGAATAAATCTGCGGCTGGCTCGGTAGAAGCTCGTGGCAAAACCTTAGGTATTATTGGTTACGGCCATATTGGCATGCAATTAGGCATTTTAGCTGAAACTTTAGGTATGCGAGTACGCTTTTATGATATCGAAACCAAACTTCCGTTAGGTAATGCGAGCCAAGCATCAAGTTTAAAAGTTTTATTAAAAGAAGCTGATGTAGTTAGCTTACACGTACCTGAAACGGTTCAAACTCAAAACATGATGGCAGCAAAAGAATTTGCACTCATGAAAGATGGTGTTATTTTTATTAATGCTTCTCGTGGCACTGTCGTTGATATTGATGCATTAGCAGAAGCGCTTAAAAGTAAAAAAGTCGCTGGCGCAGCAATCGATGTTTTCCCTGTTGAACCTAAAGGTAATGATGAAGAGTTTATTTCACCATTACGCGCGTTCGACAACGTTATTTTGACGCCACATATTGGTGGTAGTACCAAAGAAGCCCAGTCGAATATCGGCTTAGAAGTTGCCAGTAAAATGGCAAAATACTCTGATAACGGCTCAACACTTTCGGCAGTAAACTTCCCTGAAGTTTCTTTGCCTGGTCATACGGGAACAAGCCGCTTATTACATATACACCGCAATCAACCGGGTGTGTTAACTCAAATTAACCAAGCATTTGCTAAGCATAATATTAATATTGCAGCACAGTACTTACAAACAGACGATCAAATTGGTTATGTAGTTATTGATATCGAAGCACAAGATAGTGTACTAGCATTACGTGAATTAAAACAAATTGACGGCACAATACGCGCACGTATTCTTCATTAGTTTTTCTGAGTATTTAGCGTAAACAATAAAAAACGAGACTTAATAAGTCTCGTTTTTTTTATTGCCACATTAACGAGCTATCATTTGAACGTGTAACAAAACCGAATACAGCCCCGGTAATACTGAAATGAAAGAACTTTTGTCATACTGAATTTATTTCAGTATCCATTCCCGTCATGCTGAATTTGTTTCTGTATCCACTCTCGTCATACTGAATTTATTTCAGTATCCACTCCCGTCATGCTGAATTTATTTCAGTATCCATTCCCTTCATACTGAACTTGTCTCAGTATCTGGTCTTCAAGTTGTTAAGGACGAGATCCTGAAACGAGTTCAGGATGACGGAGTTTTGAGTCATGCTAATGGTGTTTGCGTTCATGCTGATGGGTGTTGCGTTGATGCTGAATTTATTTCAGCTTCCACTCCCGTCATGCTGAATTTATTTCTGTATCTGGTCTTTGAGTTATTAGGTACGAGATCCTGAAACGAGTTCAGGATGACGGAGTTTGAGTTCATACTGATGGTGTTTGCGTTCATGCTTATGGGTGTTGCGTTGATGCTGAATTTATTTCAGTATCTGGGCTTTGGGTTGTTAGGGACGAGAGTGGATACTGAAACAAGTTCAGGATGACGGCGGTTAGGTTCATGCTTATGGAGCTTGGGTTCACACTAAACTTGTTTCAGTATCCACTCTCGTCATGCTGAATTCATTTCAGTATCTGGGCTTTTAGTTGTTAGGTACGAGATCCTGAAACAAGTTCAGGATTACGGCGTTTGGGTTCATGCTGATGGAGTTTGAGTTCACACTGAACTTGTTTCAGCTTCCATTCCCGTCATGCTGAATTTATTTCAGTATCTGGGCTTTTAGTTGTTAGGTACGAGATCCTGAAACAAGTTGTTAAGGACGAGATCCTGAAACAAGTTCAGGATGACAGCGTTTTGAGTCATGCTAATGGTGATTGCGTTCATGCTGATGGGTGTTGCGTTGATGCTGAATTTATTTCAGTATCCATTCCCGTCATGCTGAACTTGTTTCAGTATCTGGTCTTCGAGTTTTTAGGTACGAGATCCTGAAACGAGTTCAGGATGACGGAGTTTTGAGTCATGCTAATGGGGTTTGGATTTCATATTGAACTTGTTTCTGTTCCATTCCCGTCATGCTGAATTTATTTCAGTATCTGGTCTTTGGGTTGTTAAGAACGAGATCCTGAAACAAGTTCAGGATGACGGCGATTGGGTTCATTCTGATGGAGTTTGAGTTCATCCTGATGGAGTTTGAGTTCATCCTGATGGAGTTTGCGTTCATGCTGATGGGTGTTGCGTTGATGCTGAATTTATTTCAGCTTCCATTCCCGTCATGCTGAATTCATTTCAGTATCTGGGCTTCTAGTTGTTAGGTACAGATCCTGAAACAAGTTCAGGATGACGGCGTTTGGCTTCATTCTGACGAAGTTTGGGTTCATTCTGACGGAGCTTGAATTCATCCTAACGAAGTTTGAGTTCATCCTAACGGAGCTTGAATTCATCCTGAAGAAGTTTGAGTTCATCCTAACGAAGTTCTATTTTACTCTAATTGACAATATCCCTTTAGCTCAATTTAATGATACGACTACACCTTCTGGATTAGCTAGTAGTGAACTCACTTTTTTTAACATTTGAGCATCATTACCGATAAAATGTTTTACTGCTTTTGTCATCGCTAATTTAACTTCGGCGCCATCATCGGGTGTTAATGGGCGATGTACTTCTATCTTTTTGCCTTCCTGTTCATAAGACATTTTAATGGGCTGTTCGAATATGCGAATAGGTGTGCCTACGGGAATATTATTATATAACCATTCTATGTCATCATCGTACATACGAATACAGCCAGAGCTTGCTCGCATACCGATACCAAAGCGCTTATTGGAGCCATGAAGTAGGTATTCACTTGTGCCAATACGTAATGCATATTTACCAAAGGGATTATTGGGTCCTGCGGGGACTTCTCTGACCATCTCTTTGCCATGTTCGGCAAAATAACGTGCGCGCATCTCTGCTGTTGGACGCCAACTTGGGTTTTTACGTTTGTCGCCAATAGTACTGGTTAAATGCGGTGTTTCTAGTCCTTCTCTACCAATACCCACAGGGAAAACGTAAACTAACTTCTCTCCTTTTGGGTAATAGTACAAGCGTAACTCAGCGAGATTAATGACAATACCTTCACGCTTACCAAAGGGTAGAAGCATCTGTTTAGGAATAACAATATTGTGATCAAGATCCAATAAAAAAGGATCAACACCGGGGTTAGCGGCAAGTAAGGCAAAAAAACCTACGTTATAATTTTCAGCTAAAGCTTGAAAGTAATCACCTTTTACTGCTTTATGGATAATATCTTCGCCCACTAACCTTGAATTGGCAGCAGGGAGATTATAAACACTCGCCAAACTTACACAGGTAATAAAACTACTTAACAATAAACTTAATTTAACAACCCACTTCATTAATTTATGACCCTACGAATTATCTTCAACATTATCTAAAACCTTTTTCTATTCTAACCGATAAACAACTATGACTCATCTAACCAGTACGGCTTTGTTAATAACGCCATATTTCTGGAGCTATCTAACGCGATGAGTAACCCTTCAACTTTGCTTCCTTGCCATAAAACGAGTTTTTTAGGTTTTTCATCTAACGTTTGTAGTTGTTGGTGAATGATCCACAATGTTTGTAATTCACTGATCCCTTGCTGAATGTCCAACCAAGGTGCTCGATAGTGTTTACGTTCTTCTTCATCAAACAATAAACCAAACCAAGTTCCTGTCAGTAAACTTCGGTTTAACAGTTTTGCTTGTGATAAGTATTGCTCACTACTCAGCGACTGCGCTGGTGTGCTATCAGCAAATAACACCGCCATACTTTTCGTTAAACTTTGCTGCGCAAAAGGTAATAACGAGTCACTAAACTGTTTATCTTCAGTTAATAGCATTTCCAACAAATGAGCCTGCAGGGTATTAAAACGCTGGCCATGCAATAATTCGATGACATTTTCGCTCGTTGGAAGACGACGTTTCTCCATTCTTAGTTGTTCTACCAATTGTTCGCTGTAATTTAACTTGCGTCTATAATTACCCGTTTTATTAGTAAGCTCTTGTAGGTTAACGGCATTATCAACCCACGAGAGTAAGTGCACAAAATAGCTTAGTTCATCACGAATTTTTACGGCTTCTTCGGGTAGATAGTCTGCAAATAGCCAAAAACCGTGGCGAATTAACGCTAAAGTTTCTGTTATTTTTTCTAACTCGACTAAGCTTGGCGACGTTATATAGTATTCAATATGATCATGTAGGTTAACTAGGCAATAATTGATACCGGTAGAAAAGGCATTAGAAATAGAGTGACTGCGGTCAATGGGAAGAGTGTCTGTAATATTTTTTTTATAATTAACGGGGATGTTTTTCCATAAACCATAGCCACGAGCCGCTTTACTTTGGCTACTTGGCCTAACAAGCAGTACAGAAAATAATAACTTGGCAAGCAACAGTAAATCTGAGGTTATACCACTGACAAGTTCTAGTTCGAGTTCACAAATTTTAACACTGCGACCATCACTACTAATATCGCCTTGATCGAAGGCAACTTCTACCACGGTACCCGACGATAAAGTAACTAACCAAATAATACGGGTAAAGTCCGTTGAAAAAAGGGGGATTAACGTTTCTTGTAACTGCTCTACCTTTTGAGTTGACTGCCAAATTTCATTTGGGAACAAGGAAAGTTCAGGGAAGTTATTAACAATATTAACGTTATACTCTGGTCGCTGATGCAAGCCCGCAATTACCACCCCAGCTGTTTTTATGGTTTGCTCTAACTTTCCGTCACAACCTCTAATTCTTAGCCCCATATCATGACGGCGAAAATCTAAATTAGTTGTATCGTAATAGCAGTTCGATAATTGCTTTGTTTCACAGCTAAATGACAGCTGTTTTGTGGTGAATAACTGGGTGATTTTTTCTTGAGTATTATCACTTGTAACAAAATACTTAAGCTCAATTTCGGTAACCATATTCTTCCAATAATTTGTTTTATTATGCCAACATAGTGAGTTTACAACAGCGACATATGAAAACAAATAGCGAATGCCAATTCCGATAAATTTCTTTCATATAATGTAGCGATATAGAAAAATTTAACTGACTGCTGATGCCCTAACAAACTATTAGTAAAAACTACCATAATGAATTAACTATGTAATACCTTGTTTACAAAATATTGAGAACACTTATGTATTTTACCAATAAAACCTTAATGTTCGTAAACTTAACTTGCTATCAATCCGCCAAACCCCTAGTATTTTGCTATGCATAATTTTATACAGGTTAATGGTAGTTTCATGAAAATAATAAAAGCTTTATTGGTTGGTTTAGTTCTCAGTTCATCTTCCCCTCTTTTTGCAGAAGACAGCCCAACCAACCTTCCTTCTGGCTATATTTCAGACGATTTATTTATTTATATGCATTCAGGAGCGGGTAATAATTATCGAATTCTAGGCAGTATAAACTCAGGCACTGAAGTGAAAGTAACCGGTAAAAATGAAAATGATTACTCTGAAATCATTGATGATAAAAATAGAAATGTCTGGGTTGAAAGTAAGTATCTATCATTAAAACCCGGCTTACGCTTTGTTATTGCCGAGCTGAATGAAAAATTAGCCAATACCAGCAGCAATACTGACAGCATGTCAGAGGAACTTTCCCAGAGTAGAAATACTATTCAAAACCTTAGCAGTGAAAAAGCCCAACTTAACAATGAAATAAGCCAGCTTAATAAAACACTTATAACGATACGAGCCAAATTAAAAGACCAAGATACCAATATCAAAAAAGAATGGTTTTATAATGGCGCTATAGTGTTAGTTATTGGCTTACTTTTAGGTTTGATTCTGCCAAGATTAACTTCTCGCCGCAAAGGCTCAATGGATAATTGGAAGTAACCCCTATTATGTTAGAAAAACTCACGTATAATCACAGCGATTTTTAGATTATATGATGGCTTTTTTTGTGCACAAAACTAAATACTTATTTTTTATCGCTTTATTTATATTATTTTATACAAAACAGGCTAATGCCGATGGTGTTAGCCCTTACTTACCGTTAAAAACTGATGCTCTTATTGAACTTGAAATCGCACGTCTAGCGACAATTTCTCGAATGCCAATGTTGAGTAAACCCTACCATATTGTCACGGTTGTTGATTATCTAAACAAAATTAAAGGTTCTCATCCTGAGCTTTTTTATAGAATTTCTGCTTATATAAAACGTTATAAAAAGCAGAGTGCGATCACTCATTTATCAACCACGCTTTCAACATCTAACAATAAAAACTTCACCATAGCCAATAATCGTGGTGTTGCCATGGACAGCTCGGCCCAAGCAAGTGCTTCTGGATTTTATCAGTTCAATCAATACGCCATCGCAAATTTAGGGGGAACCATCGTCGAAGGTAAGAATATTATTCCCCATAATAGCTACTTTTCATTGGGTTATGAATATGCTCAATTTGATATTGGCTACCGCGAACATTGGCTATCTCCCTCACAAGAAAGTGCATCATTACTGTCTACTAACGCTGCTCCGACCTTTTCTATTACCATGAGTAATGTAAAACCTATTACCTCTTGGCATATTAAATACGAATTTTCATTAGGACAGTTAGAGGAAATGGCGGGTATAAAGTATAAGGGCTCTACATCATCAGGAAAGCCATTATTAATGACTATGCATATGAGTTTTCAACCCTTTAGCTGGTGGACGATAGGTGCTAATAGAACCTTTCAATTTGGTGGTGGCGAAAGAAGCACTGGCCTAAGTGATATTTGGAATGCGATTATTGACCCCGTTAACTCAGATAACTGTGGCTCAGGTTTAACTGGTTGTGCCAATTCTGATGAAGAAGTGGGTAATCAAATTGCTTCGTTAACCAATAAATTTGACTTGTCTTATCAGGGTTTCCCTTTTACCTTTTATATGGAATATGCAGGAGAGGATACCAAAGAACACAAGAACACTCAGTTAGGTAACATTGGTCAAACCTACGGGTTATTCTTTCCATATATTAACAAGGACTTTTCATTGTATGCTGAGCATTCTAAATTTCACAAATCATGGTATGTTCACAAAATTTATGGTGAAGGTTACCGTAATGATCACGTTGTAATGGGTCATTGGTGGGGTAATAACAAAGAGCTGGAAGATAGATCCCCCGGGAATTCTTCGTTAATTAGACTAAACTGGGACTTTTCACCCAAGTATCATTTACAAACACTATTTCGAACCGCTGCTATAGATTCTTTGACACAAGATAAGTACTCTAGAGCCCAAGAGATAGAATTAAGTTTAAAACAAGTATATAAAAATGGATTTCTTAATTATTCGTTAACAGCTGGTAGTGATATTTATGGAGAGTCTTTCTACCGTGCGACTTTGGGTTATAACTGGTAATTTATGAATGTTTTTTTTGATATTCAACACCTGTATTATTTACCACAATATTTACCGGTAAAAGATGTGCTTGAAAAAAATTCAGTGTCATGCCACTTTATTTTATACAATCAAAAACAGCTGCAGGATATATTAATAAATTATGTTGAAAGTGAAAAATTAAACTACACCCTTGTAAATAATTCAAATGAAGCAAAAGAATTTTATTTCAATAACAAACCTGACTGGATAATTTTTGGTAATGCGTTTCATCATCTAGAAAATGTTCATCAATGTTCTAAAACAGCTATGATGAATCACGGGGTTGGTCCAAAGTCATGTTATTATGATTGGTCAGATTGTGACATTCAGCACCGGTTTGTCGAAGGGAAACACCGATTAAAACGTTTGAAAGAACGATTTCCCTCTAAAAGCTTTATTGATACGGGTTATGCAAAATTAGACCCTATCATTAATAACGAATCTTCTAGTTTAGACTTAAAACAGTTAGGTTTAGATCCAGAAAAAGAAACGATATTATATGCACCGACCTATTACCCAAGCAGTATTGAATGTTTACCTCATGATTTTCCTGAACTTTTAGAAGAATATAACCTTATAATTAAACCTCATTATTTTTCCTTAACTAAAGAGAAATACAAGAATCATCAAACGATTTTTGAATCTTGGTCTCAGTACAATAACGTATATATCTCCTCTATAGAGGAAGCCTGTATTATCCCTTTTATGAATACCGCAAGCTTGTTAATCAGCGATGCATCCTCTACTTTGTTTGAATTTACTGCGCTTAATAAACCCGCTATTTGGTGTGATTTTTTTAAAGTGCGTTGGAGCTACAGAGGTATATTCAAGTGGCGTTTAAATAAGCGTCTTGATGATGATTTAAAATACTTTGCAAAAGTAGCCCAACAAGTAATCAATACTGAGCAATTAGTTCAACAAGTTGAAATTCAACTCAAGAGCCCTCAATTAAAAGAAATGCAGAGGTTTGAATTAACTGAACTTCTTATTGGTAAAGTTGATGGTAATTGTAGTAAGCGAATTGCGGATTATTTGATAAATCATACTGATTAATAAACATTTACTCTGTAGGTTGTACATGTAAAAATATATAATATTTTTTTACTAAGTTAGGTTAATAATATGAGTTCTGTAGTTTACGTTTCTGGCACTTTCGACTTGTTTCATCGCAACCATCTGAAAATGATTGAATATGGAGCAGGTTTGGGCGACACACTAATTGTAGGTGTGAGTACTGATGAATTAGTATGCAGCTACAAAAACCCTCCAGCAATACCTTTTGAAGAACGCATAGCAATTGTTAGTGCCTTAAAATACCCTGATGTCGTTATCCCGCAAAGGTCTCTAGAACATACAGACAGAGTAAAAGATCTTAACATTGATATATTTGTTATTGGTGATGACTGGAAAGGAAAATATGACTACCTCAGAGATCTTGGTGTTAAAGTGTTCTATTTTCCCTATGGCTCCGGTATCAGTAGCTCAAATTTAAAAGCTCAAATTGTTGATCAGTATAAAGAATTAATAACTAATGCCGACAAACATATCAATCCAGATGTGAAAGCATAATGAAATCTATATTAATTACCGGTGGTGCGGGTGACTGGGCACAAAGCTTTTATCAACAGTTCAAAAATGCCTTCAAAATCTCTACACCAAGCAGAACTGAATTAGATATAAGTAATGAATTGAGCGTCAATAATTATTTTAAGAGCCATTCATTTGATATTGTTATAAACAATGCTGGCACAATCCATCCAAAAAGAATATTAGAGAGTGACACACATCTTTGGATTAATGATATTCAAGTCAATTTAATTGGCACTTACCTTACCGCTAAAGCGGCATTAACCAAAAACCCTGACACAGTTATCATTAACATATCATCAACGGCTGCGTTTAATGCCTACCCTGATTGGTCATCTTATTGTGCTTCAAAAGCAGGTGTTGTTACCCTATCTAAATGTTTAGCTAAAGATGGTTTTAATTCTTATTGTTTGTGTCCTGGAGCAATAATGACAAAGTTCAGAGACAAATTCGACTTACCCAACGACAATATTTTAACATGCGAAGATCTTTCAAAACATGTATTAGATATCATTGATGAAAAATACACATCAGGTGATATTTTGTTTGTCCGTAAAGGTGAGTTCATATTAAATCCCAGTTAGTTTATATCAATGAAAGCATCTAAATACCTTTTCTATATTTCACAAAATTATTCTTTTGAAATTTTGCGACCTTTACAGCGAGAAATACTAAGCCAAGGCAGCCAAGTTGCCTGGTTTGTTGCTGGTAGTGATGTTAATCTGAGTAATTTTGCTGCCGATGAAGTGGTGCTTAGCAGTGTTGCTGATGTGATTAGTTTTAACCCTGTCGCTAGCTTTGTGCCGGGTAATATCATCCCACGATTTATTCCCGGTATTAAAGTACAAGTTTTCCATGGTTTAGAGTGGAAGAAAAAAGGCCACTTTGTTATTAGAGACTGCTTTGATCTCTATTGTACTCATGGGGCAGCGACCACCAATCGCTTTAATGAATTAGCTAACCAGCATAAGTTTTTCGATGTTAAAGAAACAGGCTGGCCAAAATTAGATAATTTATTTAATACCCCCAAAGAGCAATATTTTAGTAATAACCTGCCTACAATCCTCTTTGCACCCACTTTTTCACCCGCGTTGACTTGCGCACCTTTTTTATATGAAGAAATTGCCGCTTTAGTGGATGATAAAAAATATAATTGGCTGATTAAGTTTCACCCAAAAATGGATAAAAAGTGGTTAGAGCTTTATGCTCAACTCTCTTCAGAAAACCTAAAAATAATAACATCGTCAAATATAAATAGCTTATTGCAGTCGGCTGATATTATGGTGTCGGATACTTCATCGGTTATTGGTGAGTTTGCTTTACTGGGTAAGCCGGTTATCGCGTTCAATAATAGCCAACCCGGTAATTATTTAATTAACATTACCGATGCAAAAGAATTACCCCAAGCATTAACTGTTGCATTATCGCCTTCAGAAACACTTATATTGGCGATAAATCGTTATGCCCAAGAGTTACATCCTTATAGTGATGGTAAGTCGTCATTTCGGATATTAGAGGCTGTAGAAGATATTAGACTCAATGGCAAACAGGCAATAAAAACACTACCGCGCAATATCATCAGAAACTTAAAGCAACGCAAAATTCTTAATTATTGGAAGTTTTAAACGCCTTATATTCATTAGCGCCACCATTATACTTTTTAAATATTAATAATTAATTGACATTATTTGAGTAAATACGCTATTAATAGATGACTGTTTGCTCTAGCGAGCTAAACTAACTTAATAAGACGACTTTAATGACAACAACCATTACCATAAAAAATATTATTCGCATTAACCTCCTCCTCACATTATCAATGCGCGGATAGGTTTTTTATTGTTGTAAATTAAAGATAAACATTAAAACCCGCGCATATTACCGCGGGTTTTTTTATACCCGTATTTTATGTAAGTAGCCAATACCCTAAGCACAATAAATATTAAGGAATAAACATGGACAGCAAGGTAATTATTTTCGACACCACCTTACGTGACGGAGAGCAGGCACTAAATGCAAGCCTTTCAGTGCATGAGAAGTTACAAATTGCGCTAGCCATTGAACGCTTAGGAGTCGATGTAATGGAGGTTGGCTTCCCTGTTTCTTCGCCAGGCGATTTTAAGTCAGTGCAACAAATTGCCCGCACCATTAAAAACTCCCGAGTTTGTGCTTTAGCTCGAGCTGTTGAAGGCGATATTCAAGCCTGTGCCGATGCGTTAAAAGTCGCTGACCAATTCCGTATTCATACGTTTATTTCAACGTCAGATGTTCATGTTCAACAAAAATTGAAGAAAGATTTTGCCGATGTTGAAGCAATGGCAATCCATGCAATTAAATTTGCCCGAAAATTTACTGATGATGTCGAGTTTTCTTGTGAAGATGCTGGCCGTACCCCTATCGACAATTTATGTCGCATGGTTGAAAACGCCATAAAAGCCGGTGCCACCACCATTAATATTCCTGATACGGTTGGCTATACCCTACCCAATGAATTTGGCGGCATTATTACCCAATTATTTAATCGTGTGCCTAATATTGATCAAGCAGTAATTTCGGTGCATTGCCATAACGATTTAGGTTTAGCCGTTGCCAACTCAATGACTGCAGTACAGGCAGGCGCTAGACAAATTGAATGTACCATTAATGGTATTGGTGAGCGCGCCGGTAATTGTTCATTAGAAGAAGTCGCGATGATCATGAAAACCCGACATGACTTCTTAAATGTACACACCAATATTAATCATCAAGAAATTGCCCGCACTTCAAAGTTAGTCAGCCAATTATGTAATATGCCCGTGCAATTAAACAAAGCGATTGTTGGCGGTAACGCTTTTAGTCATTCGTCAGGTATACACCAAGACGGCATGTTAAAAGCCAGTAATACTTATGAAATTATGACCCCAGAAAGTGTCGGCATCAGTAAAACAAAATTAAACTTAACCTCACGCAGTGGTCGTCACGTTATTAAGCACCGCATGGCAAGTTTAGGTTATACCGAAGCTGAGTTTGACTTAGAAGAGTTATACAGTGACTTTTTGGCGCTAGCCGATAAAAAAGGTCAAGTCTTTGATGATGATTTAGAAGCGTTGCACTTTAATATTCAACAACAAGGTGAAGAGCAAGAATTTTATCATCTAGAAACATTAAACGTGCAGTGTGGTGGCGGCGAGTTTTCTACGTCAAGTATTAAATTATTAGCCGGTAAAGAAAGCCATATTGTTTCTGAAACCGGTAATGGCCCGGTTGACTCATTATATAGAGCGATTAAAAAAGCGGTTGATATTGATTTTGAGGTCGCTGATTACAAAATATCAAATAAAGGTGAAGGTGAAGACGGTTTAGGTAAAGCTGATTTAGTGGTTACCTGGCAAGACAGAAAATTTCATGGCTACGGTTTAGCGACCGATGTTATTGACGCTTCAGCAAAAGCCTTGATACATGCACTGAATAGTATTCATCGCGCTATCACCATTAATGAAATAAAAAGCGAACTAAAAAACGACGTTCAAGCTTCATTATAATAAATTCAAACATATAAGATTGACTAAAGGTATAAAAGACATGTCGAACATAGCAATATTAGCCGGTGATGGCATCGGACCAGAAGTAATGGTTGAAGCTAAAAAAGTATTAAGTACCATCGCAACAATATTTGATATAAAAATATCGACACAAGATTACGCTATAGGCGGTGCTGCTATTGATAGCCACGGTCACGCCCTTCCTGATGAGACCATGAAAGGTTGTGAACAAGCCGATGCTATTTTATTTGGCTCGGTTGGCGGTCCAAAATGGGCTAACTTACCTCCTACACAACAACCTGAACGTTGTGCATTATTAGGCTTGCGTAGCCGTTTTGATTTATTTTGTAATATGCGCCCAGCGACCTTACAACCGGCTTTATCATCATTATCGACATTGCGCAGTGATATTTCACAGCAAGGCTTCGACGTACTGGTTATTCGCGAGTTAACCGGCGATATCTACTTTGGTGAGCCAAAAGGACGTCGCGGTGAAGGTGAAGAAGAAACAGGCTTTGACTCGATGTTTTATTCTCGTCGAGAAGTTAAACGTATTGCTCACTTGGCGTTTCAAGCGGCGCAAAAACGTAACAATAAGGTAACGTCTGTTGATAAGGCCAATGTTTTAGCGACCAGTCAGTTATGGCGCCAAGTAGTTGAAGAAGTCGCGAGTGAATACCCAGATGTTGCCTTAGAGCATTTATATGTAGATAACGCCGCCATGCAACTTGTTCGCGATCCCAACCAATTTGACGTTTTGTTATGCCCTAATTTATTTGGCGATATTCTTTCCGATATCTGCGCAATGATAACCGGCTCTATGGGGTTATTACCTTCTGCAAGTTTAAATAGCGAAGGTTTTGGTATGTATGAACCTGCCGGTGGCAGTGCGCCTGACATTGCCGGAAAAGGTATCGCTAACCCTATCGCGCAAATTTTATCAGCAGCATTAATGCTACGTTACAGCTTAAATGAAAGTGCAGCGGCACAAGCGATTGAAGATGCCGTAGCAAGCGCATTAGACAATGGCGTGTTAACCGCTGATTTACTGCCCGCAAACCAAAGACACCAGGCTAAAAACACCACTGAAGTGGGTGATTATATTTGCCAACAGATTATTGCGCAACATAGTAGTGCACAAAATAGTGCTAATCAAAAAATAACAGAGGCATAACCGATGAGTCCTAAAAATTCTGCTACCACCTTATATGAAAAATTATGGCAACAGCATGTTGTTGAAGAAAAAGCGGGTGAAACACCTTTGCTTTATGTTGACCGTCATTTGATCCACGAAGTTACCTCACCACAAGCGTTTGCTAACTTAAAGTTTCATAACCGCCCTGTTCGTCATCCTGAGCGTACGATTGCCACGATGGATCACAACATTTCAACCCGTTCAATAGAAATTGATGCTGCGGGTGAAGGCGCAGCCAATCAATTAAGAACATTAGAAAAAAACTGTAAAGAGTTTGGTATTGAACTATTTGGTATGGGCCATAAAAATCAAGGTATTGTTCATGTTATTGGGCCAGAACTTGGCTTAACGTTACCGGGTACAACAATTGTCTGTGGTGACTCTCATACCGCAACCCATGGCGCATTTGGCGCATTAGCTTTTGGTATTGGTACTTCTGAAGTTGAACACGTTTTTGCCACGCAAACCTTACGCCAAACAAAAGCAAAAACCATGAAAATTGAAGTTAATGGTCAAGTAGGCGCTGGAATTAGCGCAAAAGATATCATTTTAGCGATTATTGGCAAAACAGGTAGTGCGGGTGCGACCGGGTATGTCGTTGAATATTGCGGTAGTGCTATCGAAGCACTGAGCATGGAAGAACGCATGACCGTTTGTAACATGAGCATTGAATTTGGCGCGAAAGCGGGCTTAATCGCTCCTGATAAAACCACCTTCGATTATCTAATAGGTAAAGAATATGCGCCAAAGGGCGATGTATGGCTTGAAGCGTTAAATGATTGGAAAACCTTCAAAACTGACGAAGGCGCTGAGTTTGACACGATATTAACCCTTAAAGCCGAAGAGATTAAAGCGCAAATTACCTGGGGAACCACACCAGGACAGGTTACTTCAGTCGATAGCGTAGTGCCATCGCCCGATGACTTTACCGAGCAAGTAGAAAAAGATTCTTGTGCGGCGGCCTTAACCTACATGGGCTTAACGGCGGGTACAAAAATTACAGATATTACTATTAACAAAGTCTTTATTGGTTCATGTACAAATTCACGTATCGAAGATTTACGCGCAGCCGCAGGTGTTGTTGCAAGCTATCAAGCACAAGGGAAATCAGTATCAGCAAATGTTGATGCCATCGTTGTTCCCGGTTCATATCGCGTAAAAGCGCAGGCAGAAGCGGAAGGTTTAGACAAAATATTTAGTAATGCCGGCTTTGAATGGCGTTTACCTGGTTGTTCAATGTGTTTAGGCATGAACGATGATGTGCTAACAGAAGGTGACCGTTGTGCTTCAACCAGTAATCGTAACTTTGAAGGCCGACAGGGCCGTGGCAGCCGAACGCACTTAGTGAGCCCAGAGCTAGCTGCTGCTTCTGCAATTACCGGTCATTTTGTTGACTTGAATTCACAAGGAATATAATCATGGAAAAATTTACAACACATACGGGGTTAGTTGTTCCTTTAGATGCAGCAAACGTAGATACCGATCAGATAATCCCAAAACAGTTTTTACAAAAAACAGAGCGAGTAGGCTTTGGACAGCATTTATTTCATGACTGGCGCTATTTAGACGTATCAGGGAAAGTAAACAACCCTGAATTCATTTTGAATAAACCTCAGTACCAAGGTGCAAGCATTCTACTAACCCGTGAAAATTTTGGCTGTGGTTCAAGTCGAGAACATGCACCATGGGCATTAGAGGAATACGGTTTCAAAGCTATAATTTCACCAAGTTTTGCCGATATCTTTTATGGTAACTGTATTAATATTGGTTTACTGCCAATAAAACTTAGTGATGAAGAAATTGACACGTTATTTAAAATGAGCAGCCAAGAAAACCTCGAGTTAACCGTCGACTTAATCAATAACACAATCACTTGTGGCGAATTAAGTTTCACCTTTAGTTTAGATAAGTTTCATCAATATTGTTTAGAACAAGGCATCGATAGTGTTGGCTGGACATTAAACAAGCTAGACACGATAAAAGCTTTTGAAGCAAAAATGCCAAGCTGGCAATAAGTTAAGTATAACGTCCTAAAGCCTCATCTGCTCTTTACCGATAAATTGTAGATGAAGCTTTATTTTTCACCCTTTCCCCCTTTCACCCATCAATTGCACTAATGACTAAAATTAATCTAAAGTATTGTTTAGTAATAAGCTATTATCAATTATAGCTTTGTAACTAGCCGCCTAACAATATGTCCAAAATAACAACGAGCGAAATCACCGAAATTATTTCTATCGATCAGCTCAAACCTGGCATGTATGTAAAATCATTTTTCAGTAACAATCATCTTTCGATCAAATCTGAAGGTTATATTTCGTGTCTTGAAAGTATTACTCAATTACGTAACGCTGATATTGTTCAGCTCGTTATTGTGCCTGATAAAGAGAAGAAAACCGTTAATGTTGAAAAGGTTTTCGCTGATATTAAAACCAGGCAACTTATTGAACTAAAAAGTAATTCGCTGGAAAAGTTAGCTATATCATTTGACAGCGAAATGAAAAAAGCCAGCGACTTGTATAAAAACGCAAAATTACTGCAAGAAAAAATCCTATCGCAAATTAGACAAAAAAAATCAATTAATATTGCCGAGGTTGAAGAATCAGCTAACGCTATGGTTGACTCTATTTTTCGAAATCAAGATGCCCTAACCTGCATGTCCCGTTTTCAAACTAAAGACTCTTATCTTATTGAACACTCACTCAATGTTTCAATTTTGATGGCTGTTTTTGCTAAACATTTAGGCTTTGACAAACGTTTGATCCAAGAAATAGCGCTGGGTGCCTTTTTACATGATATTGGTAAAGTATTATTACCTAGTGATATTTTAAATAAACAAGGTACGTTAACCGCTAAAGAGCAAAGTATTATTCGCAGTCACGTTGCGCTTGGCTTAAAGATATTAGAAGACAGTCCTAGCATTTCTCATGTCGCGATGACCATGATACAAGAGCATCATGAACGTTTAGATGGTTCGGGTTATCCTAATAACCTTAAGCGAGATGACATATCAAAATATGGCAAGATGCTTGCTATCATCGACAGCTACGACGCCATGACCTGTGATCGCCCATATAGAAAGAGTGTTCACCCTATTAATGCTTTTAAGAAACTTATTGCTGAGTCCCCCGAATGTTATGACGAAGAATTAGTTGAAAGCTTCATTCAGTGTATGGGCGTTTATCCCGTCGGTACCTTAGTCAAACTTAACAGTGGTAAATTAGGGCTAATTAGCCGCTTAAATAAACAAAAACCCTTACACCCGTACGTACGCGTTTTTTATAATATACGCCTCAATCAAGCGATACCGATTAAAGAAGTTAACTTGAGTGAATCAAAATACAAAGATCAAATTGACTGCTGTATTCGACCTGAAGAATTTAACCTTAATTTATTAGGTTTTTTCAAAACCGCCTTTATCGACTAACGTTTAGCGCTTGCAGATAAACATTAGTCAGACCACTTAAAACGATGATATTACCAAGAAGAAAGCGCCGGCAAACTAAACTGCTGGCCTTTAAACGTTAAAATAACTTTCTGACCATAAATATAATTTAACACTAATTCCTCAGAAATAGTGTCGCCTTCATAGCGATCTCTGCCATTAACTTTTACCCAACTTTCACCTTCACTGGTATAAATATGTTGTTGAAAATTTAATGAAGGTAACTCACTTTGCACCCAAGCAGGCATATCTGATAATGTCGGTGCATTAACCTCAGGTTCGACAGCTTGGTTTGCGCTATTTTTGAATTGAGGGTCTTGCTCGGTATCATCTATTGCGCTTTGAAAAAGCGCCAGCAAATCATCAGAAACACCGTCAACCGCCTTCACAGAAAGCTTTTCTTTAACTTTGCTTGTCGCTTTATCTTCAGCTAATTTACTGTCTGCTAATGTAGATAGTTGCTCAGAAGAGTTCTTGTCCGGCATAAGCACGTTTGCGGTGTTATCGGTTGTTACGATACGCTGCTCAACAGCAAGTTTTTTGTCACCATCGCTTTCTATTTCAAACACTTTAGAAGCATTGTCTGTTGTTACTGCAACTAAATTTTCATCCGGTGTTTTTTTATTGTTAGTCGCTAAACTTTCATTATCCGCAGCAATAAGCGCTGGAGCGCTAGTGTCACTTATAGGGTTATTAACCACAGGCTCAGTAATACTGAGCGCTGACGTTTCGTTAATATCTTCACCAAATAATTGGCCTAGGAAATACGAGCTACTGACAATAACCGCTAACACTGTACATGCGGCTAGCGCCTTAACCGCTTTGTGTTGCCACCAATAGGTTGCTTGGTATTCATCGCCTAATGCTTCTTGTGCAGATAATAAAACAATTTTTTTAGTCACCAAAGCATTATTACTGCAATAGGCGTTGGTCAGTGAACGCTCACATAACAAATTAATTATCCGCGGTATACCTTGTGAAATGCGATGAATTTCCGCCACTGCGGCACGTTCAAATAACATACGTTCACATTGTGCTACTGACAAGCGATGTTGGATATAATGTCCTACTTCCCCCTTAGTTAACGGCAGCAAATGATAGCGAGCAGTAATGCGTTGTGCCAGTTGTCGCAAGTCTCGACGTTGCAACAATTGTTTTAATTCAGGCTGACCAATTAAAATGACCTGTAGTAATTTTTTAGTATCTGTTTCTAAGTTTGTTAATAAACGTAACTGTTCTAAAACTTCTGGCGCCAAATGCTGCGCTTCATCAATGATTAATAACGTATTAAGATTAGCTTGATGATTTTTATTGAGTTTTTCATATATTTTATCGGTGAGTGTTTTTAACGTTGCCCCTGTCTTTCGGTAACGAATTTTTAGCTCGTCACAAATAGTAGCCAGTAGCTCTTGGCTTGATAATGTTGGATTAAGAATAAAAGCCGCTTGCGTATTTTCGGGTAACTGCTCCATTAAGCGCCGACTGATCGTGGTTTTTCCGGTGCCAACTTCACCCGTTAACAGTGCAAAGCCTCCTGTTTCACCCAAGCCATAACTTAAATGAGCCAAGGCCTCTTTATGGCGTTCACTCATAAATAAAAAGCGAGGATTAGGTGCGATTGAAAAAGGGCTTTCTTTTAAACCAAAATAACCTTTATACATAATAGATTTAAGTAATTTTTAAAGTCAATAAACTGTCATAGAAACTAACCTGTAGTCCATCATAAGTCAAAACTAGCTGGTAAATAATTTAGATAAATATGCTAAGCTTTCTGAAAATATGTCAGCTTTAATAAATAAAGAGTAATAATGATCAACAATGACCTTTCAGTACTTAACCGCTATTTAGTCGGCGGTGCCGTTCGCGACAAACTTTTAGGACACAAGGTCTATGATCATGATTATGTTGTTGTTGGCGCAACGATTGAACAGATGCTGACATTAGGCTTTACACAAGTCGGTAAAGACTTTCCGGTATTTCTGCATCCCAAGACTAAAGAAGAGTATGCCTTAGCAAGAACTGAACGTAAGCAAGGCCATGGCTATACCGGTTTTATTTGCGATGCCAGTAGCGCGGTTACCCTTGAAGAAGATCTCCTTCGCCGCGACCTCACTATTAATGCAATGGCGATGCCCTTTAACGATAGCGTTGAAAGCACCACTATTATTGATCCTTATAATGGCCAAGTTGATTTAAAAAACCGCATACTGCGACATGTTTCATTAGCTTTTGTTGAAGACCCACTTCGTGTTTTACGGGTAGCTCGATTTACTGCCCGTTATCATGATTATGGCTTTACCATTGCTGGCGAAACAGTAGACTTGATGACTAAAATCAGTGAAAGCGGAGAATTAGCTACACTGTCAGGTGAACGTATTTGGCAAGAAATGCAGCGCAGTTTGACTGAAAATAATCCCGAAGTATTTTTTCAAGTGTTACGTGAATGTGGTGCATTAGCGAAAATATGGCCTGAACTTAACTCGCTATGGGGGATCCCTAATCCAGAAAAATGGCACCCAGAAATTTGCTCGGGTATTCATACTATGATGGTTCTGCAACAAGCGGTAAAGCTTTCCCCTAAAACATCTGTACGGTTCGCGGCACTTTGTCATGACTTGGGTAAGTCTTTGACCTTAGAAGAAAATTGGCCCAGCCACCGGGGTCATGAAAACTCAGGTTTAGCATTAGTTGACAAAATATGTGAGCAATTAAAAGTGCCTAAAGATCACAAAATTTTAGCGCGTAAAGTCTGTGAATTTCATTTACATTGCCATAAAGCATTTGAATTAAAAGCCAACACGCTAGTTAAGTTGTTTAATAGTTTAGATGTATGGCGCAAGCCTGAAGAGTTTACTGATTTCTTGACTGCCTGTACGGCTGATTTTCGCGGTCGTTTGTACAATGAGAACAAACCCTATCCGCAAGTAGATTACTTACGTAGTGCTTTTGAAGCGGCCTTAACGGTAACCGCTAAAGAGTTTATCGAACAAGGAATAAAAGGTGCAGATATTAAAGAAGCCATAAATAAAAAACGCATTGAACTTGTTCAGAGCTTTAAAGTAGGTCATGTACAAGCTAACAATCTTTAACCTTTGGCTGAAAAATCAAAAAAACATTCAAGTACCAAGTAAATTTACCCAGCCGCACGCTAATTTAGCTTCACTGTGAGCAGGTTATTATTCTCGACCAAGTTATTATGCTCGATAGAGTTAACTAAGCTATTCAACTCCTCAATATTTTTATATAAAAAAGTCAGCTAAATTAGCTGACTTTTTTAAGTAAGACGATTAGTGTTCTAATCGCTATTTACAACTCAATTAAAAGCTATAAGTTGCTTTTACGTAGTAGAAGCCACCGTTAAAGCCAAATGGAGATGTTTCGTAGTACTTACCGCCCCATTGGTTATTAGGTGTGAAACCATCAGGATGATTACGTGAAGCTTCTTCAAACTCTAACTCTTCAGCTTGTTGATCAAAGATGTTCTGTGCACCCGCTGCTATTGTAAATGAGTCATTAATAAAGTAACTCACTTCAGCATCAAAAGTAATTGCTGCATCAGCATCTTGAGCGGCTAGGTCATAATCTACGTGTACCGCATGGTATTCACCGAAGTAGTTACCACGAACGTACATACTGATATTATCCCAGCTTTGAGAAACAGTGAATGAACCTCTATGCTTTGGTAAACCTTCTTCTAAGCGTTTAACTTTAAAAGCACCTGTAATATCAGAACTACCCGTAACATCGGTTTCATTCCAGTTGTAAGCTAAGCTAAGTTTAGTATCACCTTCAAACAACTGCATACCGTAGTTTGCAACAATATCAACACCTTGTGTTGTGGTATCAAAGTCGTTAGCAAAGAAACTTACTGTACCTACTGAACGAGGGTTAGCTACATTTAATGCTTCTAATTTAGCATAGTCAGCTTCTTCTAATTTTGTACGGTCAGATTGTGTAATACGGTCATCAACTTCAATATGATAGTAATCAGCCGTAAAGAAAAAATCTCCATTTTGATAAACAGCACCAAATGCATAGCTGCTTGACTGCTCTGGCTCTAATTCTTTACCACCAAATAATTTTGAAAATTCACTTGTTGGTGGTAATAACGCTGAATCGGTTAATTCACCATCTTCTAATGCGGTAGAAACGTTACTTACATTAGCTTGACCAACGGTAGGAGCTCTAAAACCAGTACTTACAGAACCACGTATTGATAACTCATCATTAATAGAATATTGAGCCGTTAATTTATAATTTAACGTATCACCAAATGATGAGAAGTCTTCATAACGTAAAGCTGCGCCAAGTAAAAAGTCGTCAGTAATGTATGCTTCAACATCTACGTATGCAGCAACACTGCGTCTAGAAAACACACCGGCTTGTGATGGTTGAAAACCAGGGAAACCATGTGAGCCTAGGTTAAACCCTTGGTCGATTAATGGACCAGCAAGGAATGAGTATTGATCACCCGCGCCAATTTCAAATGTCTCTTCGCGCCATTCTAAACCACCCGCAACATTCATTGGTGAATCTAGACCAACTTCAACGCCCTTAGATAAATCTAAGTTAAACGTTTTTTCTAATTGTGTGTAATCACCTAAATCAAAATCACGTGGAGATTCAGGACCCATTGAAGAGTTAATGGTATTTACAATACTAAAGCTTGATTTATTACGACCAACAGAACCACTGATATCAAAGAAAACTTCGTCTAGCATTCCGCCATTAATTTCACCTTCAACACCCATAGTTAATGATGTATCGACTACATTACCACCAAAGTTTGGCGTATAACCGCCTGGGTATGTTTCGTTAACCGCAAAACAGTTTTTACCTAAAGCCGTACTATTGTCGGCAATAGACTGATAATCAGCTTGGTCTAAAACATTAGCGCCAATAGCTATGGTAGGACAAGTAATACCGTTATCTACGCCATCTAAATCGCCAACAAGTAGTGTGTCACCACCATCATTTGAATAAATGCTTGAACGGTTATGTGGATTTCTCCAGTAGAAGCCACCTTTTACATCACGTTCTGAATAGTTACCGAACATGTAGAATTTTTTATCATTGCCTAAATCAAGGCCAATATTACCAAAAAGTGTGGTGTCATCATTAACTTCTGGAGAGCCCCAAACTTGAGCTTCTTCAGCGATGAATGAGTTACCTGCCGCTGCAATGGTCGCAGCATTGGCTACTTGAACACTGCGGCTTGTCGCATCAGCATTTTTATATTGAAAACTTAAGTTAACGAAACCATCTTTAGTTAATGGCATACCAACGTTACCTGCGTAGGTTGTTGTAGCGCCATCGCCTTCGTAATATTCACCGTGCTTAACAGAGAAACTACCGCCTTCTGCAGCATCTTTTAAGACAAAGTTCATTACACCAGCGATTGCATCTGAACCGTATTGTGCTGCTGCACCGTCACGTAACACTTCAACTTGCTTTAACGCTATGCTTGGAATAACAGAAATATCTGGACCTTGTGCACCATCATTAATGCCGCCACCTTGGAAGGCAATAACTGAAGCGCGATGACGACGTTTACCATTTAATAACACCAATGTGCTATCTGAAGACAAACCACGTAAGTTTACCGGACGAACTAATGTCGCCGCATCACTAATTGGGTTAGCGTGTACGTTAAATGAAGGAACACTGCCGACAAGTTGATCAAGCATGTCACTTGAACCCATTTTCTCTAAATCTTCACCACCAATAATATCAATTGGAACAGGAGAGTCAGCAACAGAACGAGGCGCTGAACGTGAGCCAACAACCGCTATTCTTTCTACATCTTTTACTTTTACTTTTGAGCTGTTTTCTTCTGCATATGCTGGCGCAGTACCTAGTGCAATACTTACCGCTAACGTTAACGTTGCTGTACGAAATAATTGAGTAGACATGTTACTTCCTTCATAGATTTATGTTTATATTTTTATATTTTTATGTTTTTTTAGACTAGGTAGTCAATAGGTGAAACTACCTAGACTTGCAGGTACTTTATAAAACAGCCTAAAAGTGTTTACAAGGGCGAAATTAATTGAAAATAGCGCGAAAATAGATGTTCTTCATTAAATAACGTTTAATTACGAAAAGAAGTCTAGTTATTGATAAAGAGGTTTTCTCTATAAGGACTATACAGGCTAGTGACTGTGGACTTATTAACCAGAAATTAATATCCGAATATTTTCGTAATCAAATAGACCTAAATAGACCTAAAAGAATTTTCTTATTCCAAATTGACATAAAAATAAATTATAAAAATATTGCACTATTTAGTGAAGTCACAGTCAAAGCACTAAAAATTAACACTAACTTCACAGTGCATACAATATACAAAGTAATTCATCGTCTTTTTTTAGCATTTCGTCGCTTATTTATGCACACTTATTGAATAATTTTGTATTCGCAGGGCTGATTTATAAAAAAGATAATCTAGATCAAAACAAAATTTAATGAGAAGTAGTGGGGAATAAAATAGATTATTACTATTGAAATTTAGTGATAAAAAAAGCGCTGATCATAAACAACCAACGCTTTGCGATTAACTCAATGAGCAATTAGCTAATTTAGCCGTTAACTCGCTGGTAAAATTGTCGCTGATACGGCACCAAAACCAATGCGCACTGCACCTTCTTTTTGACACCAACCTTTCATTATGACGTTGTCACCATCTTCTAAGAAAGTACGTTTTTCACCATTAGGTAAAGTAATAGGATCGGCACCCGCATTTGAAAGCTCTAACATTGAACCGGCTTCTTCAGGCTTAGGTCCAGATTGCGTACCACTGCCAAACATATCACCCGCGCGAAGGTTACAACCATTAACGGTATGATGAGCGACCATTTGTGCCACTGTCCAGTATGAATCTTTAAAGTTAGATTGTGACATTTCAACCGCTTCTTCACTTTTTTCACGCATATTTTGGGTTTCAAGCAAGGCTTGTAACTGGATATCAAATGAACCGACCGCACGATTATTTTCTGACTCTAGGTATGGCATTGGTTGAGGATCTGTCTCAACACGTGTCCAAGCCGAGCGATAAGGTGCTAATGCTTCTGTCGTCACAATCCAAGGTGAGACTGTTGACGCAAAGTTCTTCGACAAAAATGGCCCTAAGGGTTGGTATTCCCAACCTTGAATATCACGCGCAGACCAATCGTTGAATAAACATAAACCAAAGACATGATCTTCGGCGTTATCGATAGAGATAGCATCGCCTAAGTCATTACCTTTACCAATGAATATGCCTACTTCTAATTCATAATCGAGACGCTTACAAGGGCCAAATGATGGTTCAGTTGCTGTCGGCGCTTTAGTTTGTCCAGAAGGACGCTTAAAATCTCGACCAGAAACATCAATAGAAGATGAACGACCGTGGTAACCAATAGGTACCCATTTATAGTTAGGTAATAATGGGTTGTCTGGACGGAACTTCAAACCCACTGACGTAGCATGGTGAATTGAGGTATAAAAATCAGTGTAATCACCAATATTACAAGGTAGTGCATATTCAACGTCAGCTTGAGCAATTAAACAAGCGGCCACTTTATCTTGTAAAGCTGAGCCTTCTTTCAAAGCATCAGAGAGTGCTAAACGTAAAGCGCTCCATGTCGCTTTACCCATCGCCATATAATCATTTAACTGTGGTGCATTACAGGCTTTTACACCTGCTTGGGCTAGACCGTCAAAAACATTTGCGTTAGCCAAGGCAGCTAAGTCAATAACTTGATCACCAATTGCTACACCACCACGGAATGCTTCTTCGCTATTTGCACGTTTAAAAACCGCAAAAGGTAAGTTCTGAATAGGAAAGTCGGTATCTGCTTTATTCGCAGTGACAAGCCAACTAACTCGGGCTGAATTGTGGGTTTCGTTTAATAAATTCATAGTAGACATTGCTTGAAGAACTCCTGAAATTTATGGCTTACTTTGATAAAACGTCAAAATACGTTTTAAAATACAAGTAAGTATAGAAGATAACGATATAAGATAGCGGCATTATACCAGCGAGAACAATAATTGGTATTAATGATAGCATTGAGTTATTTTTCTGAGGGTTAAGCTGTCAACAAATAGTTGCACTAAAGAGTTTACAGCCCATAATCTGATTAAAAAAGATATCTCGGTAAGTAAATCATCATCACGATACAAAATATAACAATACCCCAGAAGGCTTTGACAAAAAATCGTTGCCGCGCATTTTCACCGTCAGGATGATCTTTTGCTAACGGCATTCCACAATTTTGACAATTTTCCCTATTAATCTCATTTTTTGTTTGGCAATAAAGACAAGGTAACTGTTTCGCAGACATAATTAATGACTCGTTAATTGATGATAAAGTTGCGGCAAACGTATCGGTAATTGTGCTGGTCGTAAAATAACGGTGAAGCCATCACGACCAAATAAATAAGGTAAATACTCTTCTGCTTCTTGGTCAATGGTAATACAAAACGGTTTAATGCCTAACCTATTTGCTTCAGCAATCGCTTGGTGAGTATCCTCGATACCAAAACGCCCTTCATAATGATCTATATCATTAGGTTTTCCATCGGTTAAGATCAGTAGCAATTTTTGCGTACTACGCTGCTCTTGTAAAACCTTGGTTGCTTGGCGAATAGCCGCTCCCATTCGTGTATAAAAACCGGGGCGAATAGATTGAACGCGGCCACGAATTTCATCATTGTATGGTTCATTAAAGTTTTTTAGCATAGTAAGACGAACATTTGAACGTCTTACTGAAGAGAAACCATACATAGCAAAGTTATCACCAACACTATTTAACGCCTCACCAAATAACAGCATACTATCGCGAACCACGTCAATAACACGGTTATCATCATCTAAATAAGCATCAGTAGACATAGATAAATCAGCCAGTAATAAACTAGAAATGTCGCGATTGTTACCTCTAAAACTTTGGTAAAGTCCTTTTTCTTGAGTCGGCGCTATTTTACTTTCTACATAAAAGTCTAACCAAGCAGACAAATCAAGTTCTTCGCCTTGCGGTTGGGCTTTTAGCCAGTAACGTACACTGGTTAATTGTTCAAATTGAGCTTGAATAGCCTTTGCCGTTTTTTGAAGCTTAATAGGCAAAGATTGAGCTGTATAATTTTTTGGCAGCATTGGTTGTAGTAAACAACGGTCGGCTTCTAACTGCTGCGTTCTGTAATTCCATTCGGGTAAAGAAATGCCTTTCCCAAGCGGAATATCATCTTCGGACGCGGAAGGTAAATCTAAATCAATTTTTATATTGGCACTTTTTTGGTCTTGTTGTTGCGATAAAGTAATATTGTCGAGATCTTCTGCTGTACGTAATAAATCTTCTTCATCTTCATCGGTATCGTCAGAGCCTCTATCTAGTTTTGAAAATTCGCTCCATGAAAAAAGGCTTTCTAAACGAAAAATCATCATGCCATCGTTACTTTCATCTGCTTGTTCGCGATCTGCTTTTTTACGGCTAATTTTATTTTTTGTTGATTGCTTACTTTCTTGAGCTTGGTTTTCGTCTTCAGTAATGTCTTGATAATCAGGCAAGAGTAATGGATCAACATGAGCTGAAGGATATAACCAAAGGAATACCGCTTTCGGCGCGTAATTAACCGTAGGAAATATTTTAACAGTGCCCGGTTCTAGAATCGCTTGGACAATCGCCTGCTCCATTATTTTTTCTTGCTCGGGTAGTTTTTTTAACGAGGGTCTGCTTACTAAAAAAGCTTGGGCTAATCGTTGATAACGGGGAGTTAATGCTGGAAATTTTGTTAAGACTTCAACAACGAGTTGCTGATTATCTATCGCCCAATGCTGAAAGCGTCCACTATGATGCGCAGCTAAAATAGCTAGCCAAATATAAAGGTCACGATTGAGTTCAGTTGTTGGAAATACCGCTAAACGTTCAGGTAAACGTAAACTCTCAGGGTCTTGCCACGCAAGACTGACTTGTTGATTTTCACCCGATACTTTTTGCAGAAAGGTGCGACGAACGAGATAATCTCTTGAACTCGCCGCCTCTATACGCTTAACAACGTCGCCACCTAAGGCACGAAAAACCATACCAACAGATTTACTGACCTCACTAAAGCACACGCTTGCTTGCTCATATTCGGTACTGGCTTTACGGGTAATATACTTATGCCAAATCCCACCAACCCATTCTTCCATTATCACTACCGCATTAAAGTATGTCTTTAATTTATAGTAGCAAGTTGAAAAATAAATAGGCTGATATGTATCAAGTAACCCGTCATTTAATTAAGGTTTTAAAAAGAAGTGACCAGACACTAAAACTCGACGTTCTGTGCTATGGATTAAAAGATAAGGTGCATGCAAGCCAGTGCTGCTAAGCCCGCAAGAATATCATCAACCATAATACCTAGACCGCCATGTAAATTTTTATCTACATAGGAAATAGGCCAAGGTTTAAAAATATCAAAAATTCTAAATAAGATAAAACCAACAACAATACTTTGCCATGTCAAAGGAACAAGAAACATAGTGATTAAAAAACCAACAATTTCATCCCAGACAATTGCGCCATGATCAGGTACACCTGCATCTTCTGCGGCTTTTCCACAAATATAGATACCGGCAATGCTCATGATAATAACAATAGCTAAATAAGTACTGACTGAAGTAGGCGCTAACAGCAGGTACAAAGGAATGGCCGCAAGCGTGCCATAAGTACCTGGTGCTTTAGGTAATAAACCACTACCAAACCCTAAAGCAAGAAAATGGATGGGGTTAGTTATACGAAAGTTCTCGGTAGATTTACTCATTACATTTAACTTACATTATTTAGTAGAAGGAGTATCAGAGAAATGTTCATAGCTCTGAACCTTAATATTTACCGCTTTTTTATTTAATGTCGTGGTAATTTTTCCTGAACCATTCAATTGGCCAATACAGGTGATCTTATTGCCTGAGTTAGCTAAGGCTGTTTCCATGCCTACGCGGTTATCTTCAGTAACACTAAATAATAGCTCGTAATCATCGCCACCTTCTAAAGCAATATCGTACGCTGCGTCTATACCAACAGTATCACTTAATGCGGCAGAAAGTGGTAAAGCATCAAGAACAATATTAGCACCAACACCCGAGGCATTACAGATATGAGCTAGGTCTGCGACTAAACCATCAGATAAATCTATCGCAGAAGTCGCATATTTACGTAAAGCTTGTCCAGCCAAAACCCTTGCTTTTGGAAAGTCTAAGCGTTTTTGTATTTCTTGCTGATATTTAGCTGCTACTTTCACTTTACCTTGGATATGTTGTAAAGCGAGGTTCGCTGCACCTATCTCACCGGTAACATATAACCATTCTCCGGCTTTAGCACCTGAACGGGAAATATGTTGTCCAAAAGGAATTTGTCCTTGCGCTGTAATGGTTATACTCAATGGTCCTTGCGTCGTATCACCACCAATAAGCTGGACATTATAAAATTCACAAAGGTCAAAAACACCAAGGCAAAATTCATTGATCCAATTTTCATCAATCTCAGGAAGCGTGAGTGCTAAAGAAACCCAACTAGGCTCTGCCCCCATAGCGGCAAGATCAGACAAATTAACAGCTATCGATTTATGACCAATAGCACGTGGCGATGTATTTAAAGGAAAATGAACACCTGCCACTAAGGTATCTGTCGTTACTGCAATGTGTTGGCGTTCACCCGGAGTAACCAGTGCACAATCGTCACCAATACCTAAATAAACGTCTTTGCGCTTCACTACCTGTTCAGTAAAATAACGTCGAATGACTTCAAATTCTTTCATACAACAACCAATCCTTTGCTTTGCTTTGAGAAAATGAACGCAAATTATTCTTCTGGACGAATCAGTTTAACGGCTTTATCAAGAACACCATTAACAAATTTATGACTATCGTCAGCAGCAAAAGATTTTGCTAATTCGATAGCTTCATTAATAACAACTCGGTATGGCACATCTTTACAATCTTTCAATTCATAAATGGCGACACGTAAAATAGCTTTTTCTACTGGGTCAACGTCGTTTAAAGGACGGTCAACATGTGGAGAAATAGCTTCATCGATAGAACCAACTGATTTGGTTACACCGTGGAGTAATTGTTGAAAATATGGAATATCAAAACGGCGCGCACTGTTATCAGTTAAAAAGTTAACTTCGATATCAGTTACTGAGTTTTGGCTAAGCTGCCATGAGTAAATAGCTTGAACAGCTAACTCACGAGCTTTCCTTCTAGGAGTTGGTTTCACAAAAATTCCCGCTTATATTTTATCTAAAACATTAACCATTTCTAAAGCACTTAAAGCCGCTTCTGCGCCTTTATTACCTGCTTTAAGTCCGGCACGATCTATTGCTTGCTCAACGGTATCGGTTGTAATAACACCAAAAGCAACAGGAATAGTGTATTCCATTGAAACTTGCGCTAAGCCTTTATTACATTCGCCCGCAACAAAATCAAAATGTGGAGTTCCGCCACGAATAACGGCGCCAATAGCTATAATGCCATCGAACTCGCCTTTACTTGCAATACGCTTAGCAGCAAGGGGTAATTCATATGCGCCAGGAACACGAACAATAGTAATGTCGTTATCTGCAACATTGCCATGGCGTTTAAGTGCATCAACTGCACCTTCTAATAAATTTTCAACTACAAAACTGTTAAAACGTGAAACAACGATGGCAAACTTTTTACCTGCTGCGTCAAAATTAGCTTCAATGATATTCATTTATATTTCACTCACAAAAAATTTGCCGCAATTCTACCAAACCCAGAGACAATTCGGTACTTGTTTGCTTAATTAAGTGTAAAAATACTGTAGAATACTGCTATTACTCACTAAAAATACGATACCTATGGCTTTTATATTTTCAACAAATAAACTTCCCGAACTCGAAAGCTATACGCTTGGGCAAAGACAGCAGATTTTAACACTCGCTGCCGCTAAATTGACCGCACCAGAGAAGTTCGTATTAAATATTTTGAAGTTAATCATGTTGGTGCCACCTTTTATATTTATGGCACAATTAGATGGGCTGCTCTTTGTGGTATCTTTGTTTAGTTTTCTAGCCGTGTATTTTATTTTACTTCGGCCAGTATCGTTAATTTTTACCCGTAAATATCTCAGTGTTGCGATCAAGCAGTATAATAAATTAGCTTAATCTTTAATTATCACATCAAAAAAACCGCGATTTACATTAACACCACAGCCTTTTTTTTAATTAATAGTTTTGTAAAAATGAGTGAAGCTTGAAGTATTTTAAGCTTCACTCTGCAAAGCAAGTTTATTGATCAACGTCTGCCATGTTATCGAGTTCTTCTAAAAAGGCATTAATTTCGTCTTCACTGTCTTCATCAATCACGATGGGCGGGTTACCATCATAAACTTTAAATTCCATATTTTGAAAGTAAGCATTTTTTACAAATTCGTATGAATCAATAGATTCATTAATAATTTGCTCTTGATCAACAAGCGCAGCTCGTTGTTCAAGCCCGAGTACGGCTTGGCGAAGTAAGTTAGGCCAAAAATCAATAATCGCTAATGGCCAGTAGTATTTATCAACATAGTCACCCACTTCTTCACGAACTGAGCTTGGCCCAAGAGCCGGTATAACTAGATAAGGTCCATCTCCAACACCATATGAGCCTAAGACTTCACCAAACTCTTCTTGTGCTCTGATCCACTCGAAGTCACTTGCTGGGTCAAAAAATCCAAATATGCCAATAGTAGAGTTAAGGATAAAACGCCCCGTACTTTTACCCGCTTCACTAAACTTTCCTTGCAGCAGGTTATTTATAACCGTTGATGGTTCGTTTAGGTTTAAGGCAACATTATGTATCCCGGACCTAAAGTCTGTTGGCATATATTCAACATACGCTTGGGCTGTCGGTTTAAGCACATATTTGTCTGCATAATCCCAGGTAAAAGTCCAAAACGGTCGGTTAATTGATTCTAATGGATCTTTAGGATCTGAAACACTAGCACTATTTTCAGCAGGTGTTGATGAACAGGCAGAAATAACTAATGCCAGTAGAATGACAACAATTTTTTTTGTTGGATTATTGAACAAATAAGAAAATATAGCGGCTACTTTCACTTAGCGTCCTTGATATTGAGTAAAAAAATAATGACGCAGTTTACCACGCAAAAATGCAATGCAACATAAAAGCTTTAACTATTTATCTGCGGAAAAACCATAAAATGATTGGTTTTAAGAAGGCGATGTTTTATTTCTGTGGACAGATATTAACATCTCAGCTTCAGCAAGTGGGATGTCACATTCTCGAACGACCTCATCGATCTCTGCGCCTAACTCAACGAGTTTAAAAGCACGTGAATAGAGTTTATCTTGCGGTTGCTGATTTTGAAATTGATCTATTAATTGCTTTTGAAGCCCACTCTCTTGTTGCAGTATTTTAATACGATGTTCAAGTTGTTTACTGACTTGCTCGTTTTCTAACTGCAGACTTTCAAGCTTATTATTAAACTCAAGCAATTGTTTATTTACGCTATTTTGCGACGATTGTAGCTCATTTATAAACAACTCTTGCGTTTCAAGTTGTGTTTTCAGCACTTTATGAGTTCGATAAAAATAAGTTTTTTGGCGATAAATATAACCCATTAGCACTATAAAAAGCACAAAACTGCTAACTAAAATCAAAAGTGGCGAGATAATAAACATAAACGCTTCTTAAACCATTACAACTAGATAAAGCCTGATAAGCCAGGCTTTATTTAAAGAGACTCAGTAAACAGCCTAGAACTGTTTAAGTTCATCCCATTCGTCGTCAGAAAGTAACTGATTTAGGTCGACTAAAATCAATAACTCACCTTCTCTGTTTGAAACACCTTGAATGAATCGTGCACTATCGTCATTACCAACATTCGGAGCATCATCTATCTCAGAATTTTTTAAGTAAACAACTTCAGCGACACTATCTACCAAGATACCAATAACTTGTTTTTCGGCTTCAATGATAACAATACGAGTATTATCAGAAATATCCGCAGGTTTAAGCCCAAAGCGTTGTCTGGTATCAATGACAGTAACAACGTTCCCTCGCAGATTAATGATACCTAATACATATGTAGGTGCTCCTGGCACCGGTGCAATTTCACTATAGCGCAAGACTTCTTGCACTTGCATTACATTAATACCGTAGGTTTCACTATCAAGCTTAAAGGTTACCCATTGCAACACTTCATCGTTGTCTACGTTTTCATTTGCATTACGTCTATCATCAGCCATACAGCCTGCCTCTTAAATATCTTATTGAAAATCAATCTGTTTGATTATTCGTCTAGTGTACATAGTATAATACTATCTGGAGATCTAGCCATTAATCTTGGTTAATATTTGCGCCTGCGTCAAGTAACTTAATCAAAGACTCGACATCAAGCAGTGCACACATACGTTCTTTGACTAAACCGGCTAACCAAGGTCGTTTGTTCGGTAGGTCTAACCATTTTACATCTTCTTGCTCTAACGTCACTGTATCGACTAATGTTTCAGCCGATAATCCCCAATGACTATTACCTAGCATGACAATGTATTGATAGTTTAGCGAATTTATTAACGCTTCGTCACATTTTTCTGGCATTACCCATAAAGCGGTATTCACTACATTAATTTTTTCATCTCGATGTAACATAACACCAGTAAACCATTTAGGCTTACCCATTAGACTCGTTGTCTTGTCTTCGTTATGTATGCCACCCAATTCAATCAACGGCACTGCAATCGTTAAACCCGCAACATTAAAGAACATCGCTTGAAAACTACCCTTTCGATAATTTTTACTCTGATGAACAATTAATGGCTGATCACTTTTTCTTGTCTTAAGCGGTTCATCAAGAGTCAATTGCGTTTTTTCTTCGACTTTGTCCTGAATTTTTTCTTCAACTATTTTAGGTCGTTCATTTTTTACTGAGCTTTTTACAGTATAAACAGGTTCATCTATTGGGTCGGCAATACGTTCAGTAATATCAACTTTTTGTAAAAGTTTTTCTAACGGTTGCTGATATTTTGCTTTTACAGAAATAATTGGCAGGTCCGATTCTTGCTGATCTTCAGTCAACAATTCTGATAAATAATTCTGCATTAATTTCTTACTTGCAGCGAGTGACTTTGCCATTGGACAATTAACCTAATTTTTGCAGTTCTAATAAACTGCTTAGTAGTTTTTTATATGCACTAACACCACGTGTTAACGGTGCGTAATCTGAAGGTACCTGCATTGCATAACTGGCATTTCTAAAATTAGTATCTACCGGTATAACACCGGCCCAAACACTATCATCGTATAGCTCTTGTAACTTTCTATAGGTCAGTAATGATGCTTTAGTACGTTTATCAAACATAGTCGGCACTATGGTATATTTAAACGGCTTATCTTGCTCAACTTGCATAATATCCATTGTTTTCATCATGCGGTCTAAGCCTTTCAAGGCTAAGAACTCAGTCTGCACTGGCACAATAATACGTTGCGATGCCGCCAAAGCATTCACCATCAGCACACCTAAAATCGGTGGGCAATCAATTAAGACATAATCATATTCATCGGCTATTTTTATCATCGCTTTTTTCAACACTAAGCCCATACCACCTTTATTACCGAGTGAACGGTCTAAAGTAGCTAAGCCCATAGTTGCCGGGAGTATATCTATATTGTCGTATTTCGTTGGACATAAACTTTGCATTATTTGTTCTTTCGTTGAAACTTGAACAAATAAATCGTAAACACTTAACTCAAGATCTTCAGATTCGATACCAAAATAATAACTCAAAGAAGCATGGGGATCAGTATCTACCAACAACACTTTATAGCCCTGCTCAGCTAATAAGCCACCTAAGGAGATTGTTGTTGTGGTTTTACCAACGCCACCTTTTTGATTTGCTACGGTCCATACTACCAAGTTGCTAACCTACTTATTTCGTTGTACTAATTATTGTTCTGCTCAGAAGAGGGGTTATCATCTTCTCGTGTTGTAATTCTAATGCCACCATTATCAAGTCTTATGATACGTATTTCATTATCCTCATCATCACCATTATCTATCTGCTTTATGGCTTCGACGTCTTTAATGCTGATGGTAGGGGTCGCAAGTAAATTTGACTTTTCTAAACCATATTTTGATATAGCGATAACAACACGACGGTTTTGCGCGCGGCCTTGTGCTGTTTTATTGTCTTCTCGTGGATAATATTGCCCATACCCCTCAATAGCCATACGAGCAGGATCAAGGGATAAGTCTTCAAGCACTCGTAAAATAGCCGTTGCTCTAAAAACTGATAATTCCCAATTTGAAGAAAATATCTCAGTATTAATCGGTTGGTTATCAGTATAGCCTCTTATGCGAATAAAATTGCTGGATGAACCAATTACATCATAAATAACCGCAAGTATTGTTGTTGCATTGTTGGTTGCTGATGATGAGCCGCTGGGGAAAAGCATACCACTGTTTAATTCTATTTCTAACCAATCACCATCAATCTGCAGTTGCGCATAACCTGATTCGATTAATTCATACAAGGCGGTATGTAATTCTTTTTCTAGTGACGTTAGATTAGTGCCTACCTGACTGTCAGAAACATTAGAAAGTGTTTTCTCACCGTCAAAAAGTTCAGGGCCAGCGACATCTAAAATGCCATTACCATACAAGCGCTTATTAGTTTTTGAGCTGTTAACATCGAGGATATCGTCACCATGCCCCCGATTTTTAGGTAGTTTATTATTGGCTTGAAAAACTTTACCTATTGATTCTGTCGCGGTTTCATAGGGCTCTTCATCAACCATTGCCATTGCATATAAAACAACAAATAACGCAAAGAGCAAGGTCATATAATCGGCGTATGAAACTAACCATCTGTCGACATTATCATTTTCGACTGAATGTCGACGTTTCCTTAAGTGGTTCATTGCTCTAACCGAAAGGCCGACAACTTATTTTCAATGGCATGTGGATTTTCTGCTAATGCAATAGAAATAAGGCCTTCAGCAATCATTTCTCGGTACATGGTTTGCTGGTGAATAATAGCCTTTATTTTATTAGCAACGGGTAGGTATATTAAATTGGCAAAACCAACGCCGTAAATAGTCGCAATAAAAGCCGTTGCAATGCCTTGTCCAAGTAAAGTGGGATCGGTAAGGTTACTCATCGCATGAATGAGGCCAAGTACCGCTCCTAAAATACCTATGGTAGGACTGTAACCGCCCATAGACTCAAAAACATGAGCAGAGCGCAAATTATGCTCGCGATAAAGATCTAAATCTAATTCTAATGAGATACGCAAGTTGTCTACTTCTATACCATCAACTAATAAGTTAAGCGCTTTATTGGTATAAAAATCTTGTTCTTCTTCGGCAATATTTTCCAGTGATAAATATCCAGATTCTCGTGCTTTTTCAGACCAAGAAACTATCGAATCAATGCCTTGGTCAATATCATACTTGGGTGGATAAAATATCCACTTTAATAAAGACAACGCATGAAAAAATTGCGCTGAAGATGACTGTAACATTACAGCCCCTAAAGTACCGCCAAAGACAATGATAAAGGCAGGTAACTCAAATAACGCAGCGAGGGAGCCTCCATCGAGAATAAAACCTAAATATATGGCCGTAATTGCGACAAAAAGCCCGGCAATGGTTAACTTATCCATGGTCCACTTCCTTGATAATACTTTGGCTGATATCTTCTAATGCTAAAGATAAAACAGAAATACCTGCAACGGTAACGGCTTGCGGCATACCATAAACCACACAAGAAGCTTCGTCTTGTGCCCATATTGTCGCCCCTTTACCTTTTAACATGCGAGCACCTTCTCGGCCATCAGAGCCCATACCGGTCAATACAACACCCAATACTGAGCCACCAAATACCTTAGCTGCTGAGCCAAAACTCACATCAACACTTGGTTTAAAAGCAATTTTTTCAGACTTATCTTCTATAATTTTTAACTTGGCTAATTTTGGCGTACCGTCAATAATCATTTGCCTGCCACCAGGCGCTAGGTAAGCACAACCAGGTTTTAAAATATCCCCATCTGCTGCTTCCTTAACATTAATATTGCACAAGGTATTTAAACGATTGGCAAAAGCAAAAGTAAAAGCAGCGGGCATATGCTGTATTAGAATAATGGGTAGCGGAAAGTTTTGCGGCAATTGCGTTAATATTTTTTGTAAGGCAATTGGTCCCCCCGTTGATGTACCTATAGCGAGTAGTTGGTAACTTTTACCTGAGCTTCTTTTAACAACCTGACTGCGAATACTTTCGCTTTGACTCGGTTCAGTTTTAGTTGTTCGCAGCGGAGTTCTCGATTGAATGTCGAATTTATTTACGGGTTTACTCACCGGATTAGTGGCCGTTGAAGATAGGCTAATTCGTGACGCGTGAGCTTTTACTGCCAATTTTCTTTTCAATAAACCGTTAGTCTTCGCTAATTGAACCACTCGTTGACGCAGCAAACTACCTGCATCATCAGTTGTTTTGGCTATTTCACTGAATTTTTTCGGGAGAAAATCAAGTGCTCCGGCTTCTAAGGCCTCGAGGGTAGCATTAGCACCTTGATGAGTGAGCGATGAAAACATTAAGATTGATGTTGGCGCTTTCGCCATTATTTGTTTCACAGCTTCAATACCATTAAGCAATGGCATTTCTATATCCATGGTGATCACATCAGGCTTTAATGATACAGCCTTTTCAACAGCATCTTTACCATTTACAGCAACATCAATAACAGTAAGGTTCGGATCTTTATTTAAAATATCGGTAACTCGACGTCTAAAGAAACTCGAGTCATCAACAACCAACACCTTATAGGGCATTTATTATCTCATTTGTTATTATGAATGAAAAAGCCCTAATAAAATTTAATAGGGCTTTATTATACGTTAAGAGCGTAATTTTTTATTAACAACAGATTTTTTTGCGTAAAACTTCAGCATATTAGGCACATCGATAATTAACGCTATACCACCATCGCTGGTAATTGTTGCGCCGGCCATACCTGGTGTGCCGTGTAATAGACGGTCGAGTGGCTTTATCACCACCTCTTCTTGACCAATTAGACTGTCGACCACAAAGCCAATTTGCTGATTGCCCAATTGAACAATAACCACATGACCTTTTTCTCTTGGCTTCTCAACAAAATCACGTACTAACCACTTATCTAAGTAGAAGAGTGGAATCGCCTTTTTACGAACAATAATGGTTAATTGTCCATCAACAACGTTGGTGGTGGTTAAATCAAGATGAAATATTTCATTCACGCCAGCAAGTGGTAAAGCAAATGTTTGCTTACCAACAATAACCATTAATGTCGGTAAAATAGCTAACGTTAACGGTACTTTAATCTCTAAGATTGTACCTACGCCCATTTCAGAATCTATACTTACCGTACCGTTTAACTGGGTGATCTTAGTCTTGACTACATCCATGCCAACACCACGGCCTGAAACTTCTGAAATTTCAGTCTTGGTAGAGAACCCTGGAGCAAAAATTAAACTAAAGGCTTCTTTATCTGTCATTCTAGCCGCAGAGTCAGCGTCAAGAACACCACGAGTAATCGCGATTTCTTTGAGCTTTTCTGCATTCATGCCTGCACCATCATCTTTGATGGTTAATAATATATGGTCACCCTCTTGAGAAGCAGAAAGCACCACGACACCTTCTCTTGGTTTCCCCAATGCTTCGCGCTTATCAGGCATTTCTATACCGTGATCTACAGAGTTTCTCACTAAATGCACTAATGGATCAGCGAGTGCCTCAACAAGGTTTTTATCTAGATCGGTTTCTTCACCTTTGAGCACTAATTTAATTTCTTTGTCTAAACTGCGCGCTAAATCTCGAACAACTCGAGGAAATCGTCCAAAGACTTTCTTGATTGGCTGCATACGGGTTTTCATTACCGCACCTTGCAAATCAGTCGTTACCGCATCAAGGTTAGAAACAGCTTTCGTTAAATCTTCATCCTCTTTGGTTAAGCCCAAACTTGTTAAGCGATTTCTCACTAAAACAAGCTCACCAACCATATTCATAATTTGATCAAGACGTTTAGTGTCAACCCTAACAGTCGTTTCACCCTGCATTGCTTTAGCGGGCGCTTTTTCTGGCACTGGCGCTTTAGCGACAGGTTTAGCTGCAGGAGCTACCGGTGCTGGCTTCGCGGCTGGTGTTTGAGCAACAGGTGTTGGTGCTGGTGTTGGTGCTGGTGTTGGTGCACTAGGTGCTGGAGTAACAGATAATTTCGGCGCTTGACCTTGACCATGTAATTCGTCTAATAAAGCTTCAAAGTCATCGTCACTTATTTCATCTGATGAACTGCTATTCGATGAAGATGGTTTACTTGAATTATTAGCAGCGACTTCAGGCGAAAAAGCACCTTGACCGTGAAGTTCATCGAGTAAGGATTCAAATTCGTCATCTGAAATATCATTGCTGTCTGAAGACGTTGCTGTTTCTACAGGTGCTGGGGCTGGCGTAGAAGCTGAGCCACCACCATGGAGTTCGTCGAGAAGTCGTTCAAATTCATCTTCTGACATTTCATCGCTAGAAGAACTTTCGCTTTCATGAGTAGCTACTGCTTCAACAACGACTGGCGCAGGCGCTTGCTCTTTGCCTTCTGGTTGGCTTAAACGATGCAATTCTGCAAGTAGTTGAGCATCAGCTTTATCAAGTTTCTCGCCGTTTTGAACTTGTACAAACATTTCATTTACAACATCAAGCGCTTGTAAAATAACATCCATTAAGCTTGCACTAACACTACGTTGGTTGGTACGTAACAGATCGAAAATATTTTCCGCGCCATGACATACGTCAACTAAATTATGTAATGCTAAAAATCCGGCTCCACCTTTAACGGTGTGAAAACCTCTAAAAATAGCATTTAATAATTCGGCATTATCGGGGTCGTTTTCAAGTTCTACGAGTTGTTCCGAAAGCGTTTCAAGTATTTCTCCAGCTTCTATTAAAAAATCCTGAAGAATCTCTTCATCTTGCTCAAATGACATCCAGCAACTCCTATTAAAATCCTAAACTTGATAAAAGGTCATCAACATCATCTTGGTCAGCGACAACATCATCACGTTGTGCTGCATTAACGATCGGGCCTTCAACTAAGTTATCACCTACTTTAGGTTTACTTCGCTCTGCATTACTATCTGTCGTAATACCAAAAGCGGTTAGCATACCAATCAAGCTATCCTCTACTTCACGAACTAGATCAATAACTTTACGAATAACTTGTCCGGTTAAATCTTGAAAATCTTGCGCCATCAAAACATCAGTCATTAAATCATGCATACGCACTGATTCTCTATCTGTCGTTTTTAATAATAAATCTATATCAACACATAAACTTTTAAATTCGGTTAATTCCAATTTGTTATGCATTAATTTTTGCCATAACGGATTAACAGCCTTTATTTGCTTTTGTATCGTATCCACAACGGGAAAAATAGATTCAACAGCATCCATGGTTTTATTAGCGGCTTCTTCCGTTCGCGTTATAACGTAGTTTAGACGTTCTTGAGCATCGGGGATATCTGCTGTCGCTAAATCATTTAACCTGGAATCTAATTGAAAATTATTTAATGAGTCATGTAGTTGGCGAGTCAGCTTGCCTATTTCAGCAAACAATTCAGAATTAATTGGATTTTGAATTTCAGCAATTAATTCATCTGCCTTGTCTTGTTGACCACTTTCTAAATATTCGACCAGTAGCTTTGCTTCTTCCAAAGAAACATGCACATTTGTATTCGCACTCATGCAAAAACCTCACGTTTAGATTAATTAATTATCTATCTAATTAAGGAATTAACCTAAGCGTTGAAATATTTTATCTAACTTGGCGTTTAACGTCGCTGCGGTAAATGGTTTTACAATATAGCCATTAACACCCGCTTGAGCCGCCATCACAATTTGTTCTTTCTTTGCTTCAGCAGTAATCAGCAATACTGGGATATGTGATAACTTCGCATCGGCACGGATGGCTTTGAGCAAATCAATACCTTGCATACCTGGCATATTCCAATCAGTTACAACAAAGTCAAAAGAGCCTTCTTTTAACATCGGTAAAGCAGTGCTACCGTCATCTGCTTCTGAAATGTTAGTGAAACCTAAATCTCGTAACAAGTTTTTGACGATACGTCTCATCGTTGAAAAATCATCAACAACAAGAACTTTCATATTTTTATCCAAGGCACCCTCCGGTGAGAACATTTTAAAATTGTGATTATATGTATATTCTACTCAACTTTGCCAAGATTGCATACGTCCTTTTAACCTATGCATCGCTTGACTGTGAATTTGGCTAACACGCGACTCACTTACATCAAGCACTTGACCAATCTCTCGAAGATTTAATTCTTCGTCGTAATATAGTGACAGTACTAGAGCTTCGCGTTCGGGTAAAGTGGAAATGCATGCTGTTAACGATTTTTTAAAAACTATTTTTTCAAAATTATCATAGGGATCGTTATTATTCACATCTTCCATATTCGATATAGCATCTGCCCCCGTACTTAAGTCTTCAATACCAATTATTTTACCGGTACTTACCTCACTTAGAATATGATGGTAGTCATTTAACGAAATATCAAGTTTTTCAGCAACTTCAATATCAGTTACATCACGACCTAAACTTGCTTCAAGCAATTTTATCGCTTCACTGACCATGCGGCTATTTTTATGAACAGAGCGGGGAGTCCAGTCACCACGGCGTATTTCATCAAGCATAGCACCACGGATACGAATACCAGCAAAGGTTTCAAAACTTGCACCTTTGCCGTGATCAAAATTATTAGACGCTTCAAGCAGGCCTATCATGCCTGACTGAATAAGGTCATCAACCTGCACGCTCGCAGGCAACCTTGCTAATAGGTGATAAGCGATTCTTTTCACTAAAACTGTATGCTGCGAAATTATAGCAGATTTATCAGTTTGAATACTGTAAGCATTTGGTTTTACCACTATCGCTCACTCGCTAAATTATAGGAAAGATATAGAACTTTCAACAAAGTACTCATATCTGATTACTCTTGTTATTAATGTTCTAACAATTGTTCAATAAAAAACTCTAAATGACCTGACGCTTGTTTAGGCACCGGCCATTTAATTAAATTACCTGCTAAAGATTTAAAAGCAACCGCTGCAGGCGATTGTGGATAAGCTTCAACAATTGCTTTTTGTTTTCTAACGGAATTTCTTATATTTTCGTCAAATGGAATGACAGCAACGAGTTCAAGTGCAACATCTAAAAATCGATCGGTAACTTTAGAAAGCTTACCAAAGAGTTGCTGTCCTTCTCTTGGCGTTCTCACCATGTTGGCAACAACTTTAAATTTAAATACACCATGATCTCGACTTAATAATTTCATTAAGGCGTAGCAATCAGTAATAGATGTAGGTTCATCACAGACCACTAACATCACATCTTGTGAGGCACGGCAAAAGCTTAGTACCATGTCGGAAATACCGGCGGCAGTGTCAACAATAAGTACATCAAATTTTGTGTTCATATCACTAAAAGCGCGAATTAAACCCGCATGTTCAGCAGGCGTTAAATCGACCATAGATTGTGAACCTGACGTAGCAGGAATGATATTAATACCAGCGGGACCTTCAATAATTATATCGTCTAATTCACACTCGCCAGAAAGCACATGTGATAAGTTACGTTTTACCCGCAAACCTAGCATAACATCGACATTAGCCAAGCCTAAATCGGCATCTAAAACTAAAACTCGTTGTCCTAATTGTCCAAGTGCAATAGCGGTATTAAGCGAAACGTTAGTTTTACCTACTCCGCCTTTACCGCCAGAGACAGCAATGACTTTTACCGGAGCTGAATTTTGCATTTTTCTTAAGCCACTTGCTTGATCATTCATTTATCGTATTTCTCTACTTTCTTACGAATAGCTATCAATTTAATTTAGTATAACCCTATAATCATTTAATCTGCATATTTTTATAGCTTCAAAATTCACATATTTAGAACAAGTTATGGAAATACAGCTGTATTAGCACTCATCGGTGCTGTTCGCCAATTTATTGGATTATTAATTTGATTTTTCGCGCTCATTTTATCTGCTAGCGTAACGAGTTTTTCAGCATTTGCAACTTTAATATCTTCAGGAACTCTTTGTCCATCCGTTAAGTAGCCTATCGCTAAACCGTTTTGAATCGAAGTAGAAATTATTTCTCCTATGCTAAGGCTTTCATCAAGTTTAGTATAAATACAGCCAGCTAAAGGTACTTTTTTAAAGCGATCAACATTTTCTTGCATAACTCGTTGTTGAGTATTAGCAGCTAACACTAAATAGTTGCGAATTCTGACCCTTGCATTAGAAACTAAAGTAGTTAGGTGTTTAGCTAAACGCATATCACGTTGCCCCATACCTGCAGTATCAATAAGTATCAGTTTCTTTTTGGAGAACTGTTGCAACAATGTATCTAAGGTTTTTGCATCACCAGCAAGCTTTACATCACAACCAATAATTCGGCCGTAAGTGGCTAATTGTTCAAATCCAGCAATACGGTAGTTATCTGTTGAGATCATCACCACTTGGTCTGCGCCATGAATCTGAGCAAACCGCGCCGCGAGTTTAGCTACGGTAGTTGTTTTACCTACGCCGGTAGGTCCCACTAATGAAACCACGCCACCACGATGAATAATGTCATTATTAGTGGTATTAATTTGTTGGCTGATAAATTTCTTCGCTAATAACCAAGTATCTTGGTCATTTTTTTGTGCTGGAATATAACCTGCAATTTGATCTGAAACTTGTTCGCTCATACCCAAAGACATTAGTCGATTAACCAACATCGCACGAGCGGGATCTTTTTGCGCCATATCCTGCCACATTAACCCCGAAATTTGATGTTCTAGTAATTCACGAATAGAAGACATTTCGTGTTTCATTTTCTCTAAGTCGGCGTTATTTACATTTTGTGGCGGTAAGCCATCGCTTACTAAAGACTGTGCTTGGTTCATCACCGGCTGTTGATATGAGTCGCTTGATTGTTCATCACCTTGTTCTTGGCTATTTTGCTCTAAACGGTCGGTGAAGCTTTTAAATTGCTGCTCAATATTGCTTGACGGTGTTGGCGTTGAAACTTGCGCTGAGTTATTTGGATTATTTAGCTTAGCGGCTGCCTGGACGATTTTATCATGCTGAGCTTGATTAATACCTTGACCAATATTTGCAGGTGCTTGCTGAACTTGACGACTTAATAAAGCCGCTAAACTGTCTGAGGGTAAGCGGGTATCTTCTGCTGCCGAGTTGTGCGAAACACTAGGACTGGTCAAAGGATTATTTTGTCTAATATTGACCACATCATTGTCAATCGAACGGTCAAAACTGTTTGTTGCTTGCGCTGTTGAGTTGTTTTCAGGAGAATTTTGCATTACGGGTTGTGCTGCCTTAATTTCTACGTTGTTGTCAACCGCAGCCATTAGTTCAACGCCTTCAGGTACGCGTTTATTTGACATAATCACAGCGTCAGCACCTAGCTCGTCTTTGATTTGTGTCAGCGCACTTCTCATATCTTTTGCTACAAAACGTTTAATTTTCAAAACTAACCCCTTATCAACTGCAATCGCTGTTAATGACTTATTCATTTAACCGCAAATATTTTCTGCTGCTCATTACTGATATCGTAATTATTGACCTATGGCGCTTACTATTTTTATCTGCTTATCATCAGGAATTTCTTGGTATGAAATCACCCGCAAGCCTGGAATAGTATATTTAACAAATTTAGCCAGTACCGCTCTTAAAATCCCTGAGGTTAACAATATTGGCGTATCACCCGCCATTTCTTGTTGTTGAGCACCATCAGCTAATGATTTCTGTAACCGTTCTGCTAAACCTGGTTCAATGCCAGCACCATCGTCGCCAGCCATTTGCATAGACTGGTGCAACATCTGTTCCAACTCTGGCGCCAAAGTTATGACAGGTACCTCAGTCACGGGTCCCACTAACTCTTGAACAATGAATTTACGCAAGGTAATACGAACAGCGGCGGTTAAAATTTCAGGGTCTTGGGACTTAGGACCATATTCAACTAACGTTTGAATAATACTGCGCATATCACGAACAGCAACACCTTCATTCATTAGGTTTTGTAGTACTTTAACCAAAGTACCCAGTGATAAAACATCAGGGATGAACCCTTCAATTAATTTAGGATAATTTTTGCCTAGCATATCAAGAAGGTTTTGTACTTCTTCATGACCAAGTAACTGTGCCGCGTTATTTGTTAGTATTTGACTTAAATGAGTGGCAAGGACAGTTGATGCGTCAACCACGGTATAGCCTAAAGACTGAGCATGTTCGCGTTGTGCTGGTTTTATCCATACTGCTTCTAGTCCAAAAGCAGGATCGATTGTTGCCACGCCGTCAAGTTTGCCAAACACTTGCCCTGGATTTATCGCTAATTCATGATCGTGTCTAATTTCAGCTTCACCGATAGTCACGCCCATTAATGATATTTGATAAACATTAGGGTCTAAATCAAGATTATCGCGAATATGTACCGCTGGCACTAGAAAGCCAAATTCTTGGGAAAGTTTTTTACGAACACCTTTAATACGGTTAAGGAGTTCCCCACCTTGAGATTTATCTACTAGAGGTATTAGGCGATAACCAATTTCTAAGCCGATAATGTCAACATGGTTAACATCGTCCCAACCTAAGTCTTTTACTTCTGCTTCTTGTTGCTGGGTTTCAACCTGTTCAGCATCTGATTTATCCGCTAATTGTTTTTCTTTGGCAATTTTGTACTTTCCACTTAAAAAGGCGGTTCCAGCGATCATAAAAGCAAAGAATAAAAATGCAAAGTGTGGCATGCCCGGAATAACACCCATGACAAACATAACGGCGGCAGCAATATACAAAGAACGTTCTTGACCTAATTGACTGCTGACTTGCTCGCCCATGTCCTGAGAGGTATTTTGTCGCGTAACAACAATCGCCGTACCTACCGATAAAAGTAGACCTGGAATTTGCGCTACTAGGCCGTCTCCAATCGTTAATAAGGTGTATATTTCAACCGCTCTGTCAAAGCTTAAATCGTGTTGTACCATACCGATAACGAGTCCACCGATAATATTAATCAATAAAATTAATATGCCGGCAACCGCATCACCTTTAACAAACTTACTGGCACCATCCATTGAGCCATAGAAATCAGCTTCACTGGTGACTTCGATACGTCTTTCTCTTGCTTGGTCAGCGGTAATAAAGCCAGCATTCAAATCAGCATCGATTGCCATTTGCTTACCGGGCATAGCATCGAGGGTAAAACGCGCGGTTACTTCAGCAATACGCCCAGCACCTTTAGTAACAACCACAAAGTTAATAATGATTAATATAACAAAAACCACTAAACCAACCGCATAGTTACCTCCAATAACCACAGAGCCAAAGGCTTCAATAACTTTACCCGCAGCATCAGGCCCTTCATGACCTTCAAGTAGCACCACTCGTGTACTCGCGACATTTAGTGCTAAACGTAAAATAGTGGCAATTAACAGTACGGCAGGAAAAGAGCCAAATTCAAGAGGCTTTAAGGTATAAACGGTGATCAGTAATACCACCAAAGATAAGGCAATATTAAAAGAAAAAAGTATATCGAGTAAAAATGCCGGCATAGGTAAAATAACCATACCAAGCGCCGCCATAATTAATATTGGCGTACCTAAACCAGAAAATAGGTTTATTTTACTTTTTTTGAACTCTTTAAATGAAGTAATTAACTGCATATTACTCTTATGATATTTTTTTGACGCATACCATGAAATAGCAATAAGTAGACCAACGTCGATTAAATATAATTAGAGTGATGGATAAATCGACAACAAAACACTTAACCCAATGATTATAAAGAGCATTAATATTTGAACTCATCGGGGATAGGAAGGTTTTTTGCAATCGGTGTCGGCCTTTTGGCTTTACCTTTTTTATGTTCGTTAAGTTGAAAAATAAAAGCTAACACTTGAGCAACCGCAGCGAAGAGCTCTTCTGGGATTTCTTGATTGGCGTCTGCGCTATAATATAAAGACCGTGCTAATGCCGGAGAAGCAATAATTTCAACATTATTTTCTTTAGCGATAGTACGAATATGCATCGCCATTTCATCAATACCTTTTGCCACTAACATTGGCGCACCACCGGCGGTGACATCATATTTCAACGCAACCGCATAATGCGTCGGATTGGTGATAACCACATCAGAGTCTGGCACTTCTTGCATCATTTTACGCTGCGACATTTCATATTGAGTACGACGAATACGACCTTTGATTTCAGGACTACCCTCAGAATTTTTCATTTCGTCTTTAATTTCTTGCTTAGTCATTTTTAACTGACGGTTGTGATCCCAAGTTTGATAGGGCGCATCAATCGCAGCAATAATACCTACCGATAAGGCTAATGCTAAAAACATCCATTGTAATAAAGTTACCGAGTGCTCTAAACTCAGTGGGATCAGCTCCAAACTAAGACCTAATATTTCTGGAAACAAACTACTCAACAACAGATACGCGACAATAAAAACCACAAAAAACTTCATTAACGACTTGAATAACTCGACTAAAGCTTTTATGCCAAACATACGCTTTAAACCGGCTAAAGGTGACAATTTACTAGCCTTTGGCGCCATAGCCTCAGAAGAAAAACTCATCCCTCCCAACATAGTATTGCCAATAAAAGCGGCGACGATAATAATAGAGAATATCCACAACATTGGAGCAACTAACGTGCCTACCGAGCCCCTAAGCACATTGTATAACGCATGAATGTCCATGACTTCTTCACGGCTCAAGCTAAATGACCGTTTCATAATTCCGGCTAAGCTTTCAGTTAACATACCGCCAACCAGCATTATTGCAACAGCACTCCCCACCAACACAAACATAGTGCCTAAATCTTTTGAACGTGCTATTTGACCTTTTTTTCTCGCATCAGCAATTTTCTTAGCCGTAGGTTCTTCTGTTTTTTCACCGCTACCTGCATCAGCCATTAGTTTGCCTTACAATTAATGAGGTAACAGCTAAAGTCGAGTGCACGTTGCCATTGCAATTCATAATGCGTAAAAAAGTTACCCATAGTTAACCACATAATTAACAAACCAGCACACATAGTTACCGGAAAACCTATCGCAAAAATATTTAATTGCGGGGCTGCTCGCGTCATAACTCCAAAAGAAAAGTTAATCAATAACATAGCCGTTAGCGGCGCTAATGCTAACGATAACGCGGTAACAAACATCCACTCGCCCCATTCAACCACTTCTTTAAATTTATCGGCCGTAAACTTGTACTCCCCGATGGGCAAGGTTTCAAAACTGGCAACAATAAATTGTATATAGGCTAAATGTCCGTCCATTGCCCAAAACATCAGGGTAGATAGAATCAAGAAAAATTGGCCAACAGCAGGAACATTCATGCCACTAACCGGGTCAACGAGTGAAGCAAAACCTAAGCCCGTTTGCATAGCAATAATTTGACCCGCTAAGGTAAAAGTATTAAGTACCATAACGGTAACTAGGCCAAGCGCAACACCAATAACCATTTGTTCAAACATAAGCAGCGCTGTTTCAAAAGAAATCAGGCTGCCAACTTGTGTTGGCGGGATTGCCGGCATAACGGCGACCGTTAATGTTAGGCACAGAAAAATTTTAACTTTACCTGGAATGATTTTAGAACCAAAGCCAATCATTGCCATAATAAGCGCAGAAATGCGCGCGAAAGGTAAAATAAAGTCAGCAATATATTGCATCACAACTGACTCGGTGAATTCCACTAGCTCACCACACTGGGTATACTTGCAATCAGTCGGATAGTAAAATCCATGAGTTTTTGTACTAACCAATGCCCTCCAAAGATAAGGGCTAAAAGTGTCACGATTAATCGAGGTAAAAAGCTTAATGTTTGTTCATTAATCGATGTTGCCGCTTGAAATACAGCAACGATTAAGCCGACACACAAACCCGGAATAATAATCGCAGACACCAAAACAATCACTAAAAATAGTGCATCACTGAGTATGTCGACAAAAACTTCTGGATTCATTAAATACTCCCCATGCCATAACTCGTTGCGATAGTGCCTATCACCAAGTTCCAACCATCTACCAGCACAAATAACATTAGCTTAAAGGGCAAAGAAACGATCATCGGCGATAGCATCATCATACCCATTGCCATTAAAATACTAGCAACGACTAAATCAATAATCAAAAAAGGAATAAAGAGCATAAAACCTATTTGAAAAGCCGTTTTTAACTCGCTAATAATAAAGGCAGGAATAATCACGGTCATCGGTAAATCAGTGGGTTGATCAACTTCAACAATACCCGCCATATTGGCTAAGGTTTGTAGATCTTTAATTCTGGTTTGTTCAAGCATAAACGCTCTTAAAGGAATTTTTGCACTATCTATGGCTTCTACTGATGTCATTTGGTCGGCTAAATAAGGTTCAATCGCTCGTTGATTTATTTCATTATAGACAGGCGTCATAATGAACATGGTCATAAAAAGCGTTAAACCTATAACCACCTGATTAGACGGTGTTTGTTGTAATCCTATCGCTTGTCTTAAAATGGCCATGATCACGACAATACGGGTAAAAGAGGTCATCATAATAATCGCAGCAGGAATAAAGCCTAATGCGGTCATAAACATTAATATTTGCAGGGTTACCGTATATTCTTGTGAACCGTCAGGGTTAGTGGTCAGCTTCAATGCCGACATACCCAAATCATCAGCGGCTAATACCGTTTGACTGGCAAAAAAAGCAACAAGGAGGAAAAATAAAAAAATAAAACCTTTTACAGAAAATAAACGGATCAGTAAATTTTCGAGTGGATTTCTTTTTGCCATTGCGTTAGCAGAACATTGCGCCGTTTTAGCACCATCGTTTAATATCGAGTCTTTCATGAGTATTTTTCACTATTGGCTTTATTCGCAGAATTACGGCTAAAGCGTGCTAATGTTTGGCTAAGTTCTATCGGCACACCACTTTTAACTTCAATAGGTTCGGCTAGCGTATCAAGTATATTAATTTGTTGACCGGTAACACCGAGTAACAATTGTTTTTTACCCACTTGCACCACCACTAATCGTTCTTTGGAGCCTAAATTTAAACTAGTCACCACTTTCAAACCATTTACTGAGGTGCCCCCTACTTGAAGCTTTTTTAATAGCCAAGCAACAATAACGATAGCAACGAGTACCGCCAATAATGAAACGATCATGCTACCGGCATCAATATTACCCATAACATGTCGTCCTACTTCAACGGTCGCCGGTGCTGTTTGCGCTATCACGGGAGCGTCGTCTGTTTCAACGACGGTTGTTGCGACGATACTTTCTTGAGCATGGCCCAAAAAAGTAAGTAAGCTTAACAAGCTAAAAAGTAAAAAACGCATCAGTATTACTTCAACTTTTTAATACGTTCAATTTGGCTAATAACATCGGTTAATCGAATACCAAACTTATCGTTTACCACAACAACTTCACCATGCGCGATTAACGTACCATTGACCAATACATCGAGGGATTCACCCGCAACTCGGTCAAGCTCAACAACAGAGCCTTGGTTTAACTGTAATAAATTACGAATGCTAATATGACTACGTCCAACTTCCATTGAAATAGTCACCGGAATATCTAAAATCGCATCCAGTTTACGTTTTTCATCACCCGTTATTGGTGCATCTTCTTCAAGCTCTTCTAACTCAACAGTTTCGGCTTTGGCTGCAGCTTCGGCTTGTTCATCCATCGCTTCATCCCACATGCCTAAATCATCGTCTTTATCACTCATGCCATTGGCCTCAAATTTATTTTTTTGTTTACTGCTGCTTTAATAAAATTATTAATAATCGAAATCGTCTTCTAAAAGATGTAATTCAGCGTCGCTATCTAGGCGCTTACCTCCTTTAGTTAATATCGTTAATTCGTTTTTCACTGATTCAGGACGTTTAATTTTTTCAGATATTTTAATCGCAACATTATCGCGACTACGGCCTAGTTTTGCTCTAAACGACGGTAAACCTTCAATTAATACCGTAATATGTTCTGGCATCTCAATAGGAATAATATCGCCCTTCTCTAAGTCCATAATCTTTTGTAAAGGTAGGTCTACAGAGATAAATTTAGTGGTTAATTCAACGGGAACATCCATTATTTCATCGCGTAGGGCTTTCGACCATCGCATGTCGGTATCTTCTTTATCACTCTGTACACCGGCATCAAGTAGCTCACGGATAGGTTCGAGCATTGAGTAAGGCAAAGCAATGTGAAAATCACCACCACCACCATCAAGTTCAATATGAAAAGAGCTGATCACTACCACTTCGGTAGGACTAACAATATTGGCCATCGACGGGTTAACTTCAGAATCTAAATACTCAAAAGAGACATCCATCACGGGTGACCAAGCTTCTTTGTAATCTTCAAAAATTAACTTTAACAGCATTTGAATAATACGACGCTCTGTTGGCGTAAATTCACGACCTTCAATTTTTGCATGATAGCGACCATCGCCACCAAAAAAATTATCGACTAAAATAAAGACCAGCCGTGCTTCCATGGTAATTAATGCGGTGCCTTTTAATGGGCGAAAACGTACCATATTTAAGCTTGTTGGCACGAATAAGGTATGAACATATTCGCCAAACTTGATCATCTGAATACCATTAATTGATACTTCAGCAGTGCGGCGCATCATATTAAATAAACTGATACGCATATGGCGTGCAAAACGTTCGTTAACCATTTCCAGTGTTGGCATCCGGCCACGAACAATGCGATCTTGTGATGAAAAGTCATAGTCAGACGTGCTGCCAGCTTCACGGGCAAAGTCTTCAACTAGCTCCTCTTCTTCAACGTCATCAACACCGTGTAATAGCGCATCAATTTCGTCTTGAGATAATAAATCACTCACTGAATAGTCTCTTTAATTAAATGCATTGTTTTATCGCATAGCCTTATTGCATTACAAAACCGGTAAATAATACTTTTTCAACCACATTGCTACCTTCAACTTCTTTCATAATTTTATGAACTTCTATTAAAGATTTCTGTTTCAATGAGGTTTTTCCGGCACTGGTTGCTAAATCATCGGCATTTGATTGAGAAAAAGTCGCTAGTAAAGTACTTTCAATTAATGGTACATGCTTCTTTGCCGCTTCTTCATTATCAGAGCCACGTACTAATAATTGCACTCTGATTTCTACAAATCTGTCGCGGGCAGCGCCAGGAACATTAAAGCGAAAAGGTCTTGGCATAGGTACATAAAGCGCAGAGCCTGTACTGGCACTAACACTTTCAACGGCTTCGCCTTCACTGGCACTATCACCGTCTAGCTCAGCATCAAGTTGCTCTTGAGAAACAGCATCATCTCCAGCCAGAAAAAAATAAGCCGCTCCACCGCCAACAGCCAATATCACAACAGCAGCAATGATAATGATCATCTTTTTGCTTTTGCCTTTACCGTCTAATTCTAATTCTTTACCTTCGCCTTTATCATCAGCCATCATCAAGCCTTTATTATCTATTTAAATGTTAAAATTACTTTCAGTCAACTATATCGTTGAATGGTCAGCGAGCCAATGAGTTTTGTCATTTATGCGTAGTAATCTATACCAGTTGACGAACCTTTAACCAAATGTAGTGTTTGAGTATCACTTAAATCTGAAAATTCATTCTCGTTACCGTCACCACCACCTTGGCGACCTTCACCGAGTTCTTCTTCATTATTATTTTGTTTACTTTGCTGTTCGACATTCGCATCACCGACATTGACGCCACTTTCAGCAAGCATCTCTTTTAATCGCCCTAAATTTTGATCGAACGCTTCTTTAGCCTGCTGATTTTGAACAGTAAAATTAACAACCGCCTGCTCATTTTGCAGATTTATTTTTACGTTCACATTACCTAATTCTTGTGGGTCAAGACGAATTTCAACCTGCTGAAGCTTTTGGTTCATCATTACCATGACTTTATCATTCAATGCGCCAGTAAAGTCTTTACGGTATACCGATAAGGCTTCATTTTGTAACGCTGTCACTTGCTTGGCATTTGTTGCTGATTGGGCCGTTGATTGCACATGGTCACTGGTTAATTTAGTGATCATTTCCTCCGCAGAAGCCGTAGATTTGGTTACTTCATTATTGGCTCGATGCATATCTCTATTAAGAGTATTCTCAATACTTGTACTGACTTGTTTCTTATCAAATATTTCATTAATAGTTTTTTCTTTGACTTGAGCATCATTGTTAGCCACTTTATCAAGCTGAGTTAAGCTTTGTGCCTGCTTTTGGTTTTGTTGCTCTGCCGACTGATCTTTAGCTGGCTCTTTAAATTGTTCACCGGCATTTAAATTTTGTGTTTCAAGGGTTTTCTGGTTTATCTGATTAACCCCTCGACTATTATTTGCGTTATTTTCCTGAGCTTGTTTTTCACCTGGAACAGCTACACTTGAAAAAACAACATTATCCGTATTGACCTTATCAGCATCAATTGCTATTTCGTTAACCAAGCTTTCATTTTTAAGGGTTACAGGCAATACCGCTCCAGCCAACTCTTTATCGACCGACGTTTTACTATTGCTGATACTTTGATTACTTTTATCAGGAATTATAGCTTTGTCTTGATTGGCGATAAGTGCAGCTTTAATTTGTTCAAGTTCAGTATCCGTGGGCGCTTTTTCCATATCCGCTAATAGCGCTTCAAGATCACTTAAAGGCATCGCCTGTTTCGGTACATTATTGGTTTTATCTACAATCGGCTCTGCTTTTAACGACGTTTCGCTTTGAGCAGGAGGAACGGATTGCGTGGAAAGTTGGCCATTAACATTCGTTGTTTTTAGCGAGGGATCTTGTCCTTCACTGTTTGTTTTTTTCTCCAATAATGCAGATAAAGCTAATTCAGCCTCCCCTTGCACAACTTTATCAGCAACGACTTTGGGTTCGCTAGCTAGGTCAACTTTCTTTGCTGGCATTTCACTGTTAACCGTTACTGGAACGGTTAATGATTTAGCTAACTCTGGCGCAAGGCTATCTTTTGCTAGGGTATTATCACTGGTCGCTACATTTTCTTGGCTATTGCCACCAAGCACTTGCCTTAACATTGCTGCTAACTGTGTTTTTTCTTGTTGATGACTACCAGCCACAACTATTGATGGTTTTTCATTAAGTTGTGATGGTATCGCACCGTCATTTTTCACCGTATCATTTAATAGTTGTTGTGACGCAGATAACAACGACATTAATTGCTCGGTACTTTTATCTGTATTTTCAGGTGCGGTGGAATTAGTATCAAGATTAATTAATCCGCTAGCTTTGTGTTCCGGTGTTTCTTCTTGGCTATTTTCTACTCGAACATTTTTTTCACTAGTCGCTGTATCATCATAAGGCAATCTTTCTGAAGCTTCGCTTTGGTTAATTTCTGTATTAACCTTCTCATCAGAAACTCCACCCATTTGCTTTTCTTTTGGTTGCACATCCGTTGTGGAAGATTTTTCTTGGGGTACTTTCTTTTCAGCATTAATTTCGCTAGCAAGTTTCATGTTATTGCCGCTTGCCTGTTGCTTTTTGCCGCTTTGTTGACTTTGATAATGCTGGTCAACCATTTGTGCAAAATCTTTAGTTGAATTTTTGGATGTGCTAATCGCTCCTGACTGAACAGGGCTAAAGTCCTTACTTGGCGAGATATCTATGGCTAATGGAGTAACTTGCGGCATAGTAAACCTTTTTATTTCAATGGTAAATTTGAGCTATATTTACAATGATGACAACGTCGTTTATTGCGAATACTTTTTATATTAGTTAAATAAGCAAGTATTGTTCCACTTAGAAATTACTATTTAATTCACTTTACCCCCGCATTTTACGACGGACAAATTGTTGAGTAGCAATTTCATCAAACATTTTTTGTTCTTGCTTGTTAGCGATAAGAGTGAGCGCTTGTGTTTTTTTATCAAGCAGTAATTCTACCGCTTGAATTTTTTGTCGCTGCGCTAGCCAGAGCTGTTTGCTCTTTTCCACCATCGCCTTACTCTGCATAATCGCAATATCAACTTGCCCAGCAGCATAATCGAGCTTGGCAATAAAGGCATGAAAATGACTAAACGTCGCGCTATCAATACCCACCATAGAGCGAGCATTCAAACGTTTCATATATTCAAGACGATAGTCACTGACACTTTGTAAACGTTCAAGATTTTGTTGGTATTCAAATTCAGCAGTTTGCAGTGCTTGCGCTGCTTTTTTTTCTTTATCCTGTTCATAGCGATGTAAGGTATTCAGTTGCTTTAATGGCATAACGTCCTCCTAGATAATGCTAAACAGCTAATAAATTTTTCGAAAATAGTGTTAACGTTATTATGCTTAGGCATTTTGCTGGCCTTGTTTTGCTTGCGCGTGTGCTTGCGCTGCAGAAAGTATTTCTTGAAGTTGCGTTAAGCTTTGATCATAAGGAATAATTTCCAACATTTTTTGTTGTAGGAAGAACTTGATCACCGGCATTAAATCAATGGATTGATCAATGCGAGGATCATTACCACGGCTATAAGCGCCAATAGCAATCAAATCTTTATTTTGCTGGTATAGTGAGTAGACTTGCTTTAGTTGCCGAGCAAGTTGTTGATGCTCATCACTGGTCACCATCGGCATAACACGGCTAATCGAGCCTTCAATATCAACAGCGGGGTAATGCCCTGAATCGGCTAAGGCACGAGATAAAACAATATGTCCATCTAAAATAGCACGCGCCGCATCAGCAATCGGATCTTGTAAATCATCACCTTCGGTTAATACGGTGAAAAATGCGGTAATTGATCCCTGACCATCGCCACCATTACCGGCTCGTTCAACCAGTTGGGGTAACTTTGAAAAGACCGAAGGCGGATAACCTTTGGTTGCCGGTGGTTCGCCGACAGCCAGTGCTATTTCTCGTTGCGCTTGGGCATAACGCGTTAGCGAGTCAACCAGTAGCAAGACATTCAGACCTTGATCACGAAAGTACTCAGCAATTTGTACCGCAGTTTCACAGCCTTTTAAACGCATTAATGGCGAATTATCGGCAGGCGCCGCAACAACAACTGAACGTGCTCGCCCTTCTTCGCCTAAAATTTCTTCGATAAACTCTTTAACTTCTCGACCACGTTCGCCAATTAGCCCCACAACGATAACATCAGCAGTTGTGCCGCGTGTCATCATACCTAACAAGACACTTTTACCGACACCTGAGCCGGCAAATAAGCCCATACGCTGACCAATACCAACCGTTAAAAAACTATTAATAGCGCGCACACCGACATCAAGCGGTTCAGTGATACCACGCCTTGATAACGGATTAATCGGCTTATTGTTTATTTGATAATTGCCTGAGTTCTTGATTGGCCCTTTGCCGTCGAGTGGTTTACCAACACCGTCAACGACTCGGCCAAGTAAATCCATTGAAAAGGGTAAGCGAGCTTTAGTTGTCAGTGGCACAACGCGCGCACCCGGTAAAACACCTTGTAAGCTTTGCTCTGGCATTAGAAAAGTTATGTCTTTAGAAAAACCAACAATTTCAGCGATTAAATCGCCTTGTGCCGTTTCGACTAAACATTGGCTACCAACTGCCGCTTTTACGCCAACAGCTTCAAGCGTTAATCCGACTACTCGGACTAAACGCCCAGCAACAGAGACTTTATGCGGGTGCACAAATTCTTGGCAGTTTTTTAGTCTTTCATTAAGGCGAGAAATATCAACCATAGCGGTATTTTGACTCTTTTGTACAAGAAATTACTGATGTAGTGCATCTTGCAAAAACGAGTCCAATACTTCTTTTATTCGAGATTTAACACTCAGGTCGATATTAGAGGTGCTATTTTCAATTTGACAGCTACCCGGAACTAATTGCGGGGCAGCGAGTAAACGCCAACCTTGTTCTTGCACATGTTTAGCGCCAAATTGCTTTTCAACACGTTTAATATCGTTGGGGTGTAATAAAATTTGCGTTTGCGCTTCTTGGCTAGGTAAAGCTTTTATACCCGCAGAAATCGCAGCAATAATAATATCAGGGTTAGTTTTAGCTTCTTCTAAGGTAATCGCTTCGGTGAGTTCTACGACAAGATAAAGTAATTGTTGTTCAACATTTTTTTCGACATCGAGTAATGGCTTATGAAGCTGTTCAGTAAGTGACGCCCATGCAGCTGATTGTTCATCAATACTTTCTTTTGCTTCGGCTAAGCCGGTTTCAAGCCCTTCTTGGTGACCAAGTACCACACCTTCTTCATGGCCAGAGACTTTACCTTCTTCATAACCTTTAGCAAAACCTTCTTCCTTACCCTGATTAAGGCCTTCATCAAATGCAGCTTGACGAATGTTTTCAATATCTTCTGCCGTTAATGGCGCGATTTCTTCTTCAACAAAATCTTCAGGGGGCTCGAAACGCCAAGCGGCTTTCTTTCCCATAGCATTGGTTGTTTCATCTTTAATTTTATTTTCAGATTCAACCGTCGGCAATGACCAAACATCGGTTTCTTGTTCGGGATTATGTTTAATAACTTCAGCATTCGATTTATTTAATAATTTCATAATATTTTATAACAGTAAGTTTTGACTGACCTAAAAATATAAGGTTTATAAGAACTCATCACCACCACCAGCGCCGCCAAGCATAATTTCTCCAGCGTCAGATAATCGTCGAGCAACAGATAATATTTCTTTTTGTGCGGCTTCAACTTCACTAATACGCACAGGTCCCATAGCTTCAAGGTCATCTGCCAGCATTTCAGCGGCACGTTTGGACATATTAGCCATAATTTTTTCTTTCAGCACATCATCTGCGCCTTTAATTGCTTTCATCAACGCATCTTGTTGTACTTCACGTAATATCGCTTGAATACCACGGTCGTCTACATCGGCAAGGTTTTCGAAAACAAACATCAAGTCTTGAATTTGTTGACTCATCTCTTCGTCATGTTCACGAATTGAATCCATTAGCATACCTTCAACATTGGTATCCAAATAGTTCATAATGTCAGCTGCTGCTTTTAAACCGCCCATTTTAGCGGCTTGTGCACCTGCTTGACCGGCAAACTGTTTTTCCATAATTTCATTAAGTTCTTGTAATGCTGCCGGTTGAACTTCTTCAAGGTTGGCAATACGCATCATTAAATCTAAACGCACTTTTTCGGCAAACTGGCTCATAATTTCAGCCGATTGATCAGGGTCTAAATAGGAAAGTACAATGGTTTGAATTTGAGGATGCTCGTTACGAATAATATTGGCTACTTGTTTTGAGTCCATCCATTTCAATGAATCTAAACCTTTTGCGCCGCCTCCCATGACAATTTGATCAATTAAATTACCGGCTTTGTCTTCACCTAATGCTGCAGTTAATGCCTTGCGAACGAATTCTTCACTTTGGAAGCCAATGGTACTGAAGTTTTGTATTTCATGGATAAAGAGCTTATGAACAGCGGTAATTTTTTCTTGGGTGAAATCTTCCATAGCAGCCATAACCATGCCCACTTGTTGAACCTGCTTAGGCTCTAAGTGTTTTAATATTTGCGCGGCATCTTCTTCAGATAAACTTAGTAATAATATCGCAGCTTTCTCTGCACCATCAAGTTTGTCAACGTCAAAACCCTTAGGTGCAGGGGCTAACTCTTGCATTTCATCACTCATCTTCGTTCAACCAACTTTTAACCACTTGAGAGGAAAGTTCAGGCTCATTAGCAACAAGCGCTCGAACAGCTTTTAGTATATCTTCATCGCGATGTAAATCAGGTAATTGTAAACTACCATCAGGTGCAAAACCTACTGCCGCCGCATCAAAATCTGATGTTAGCATATCCATGGTTTCATCACCCAAATCAATGTGGCTATCGAGTGATTTATCACCGTAGTCATCAGGTGTTTGATCAGGGTTAATAAGACGTTTAAGCATAGGTTTAACAACGGCAAGTATCAATACAATAATCACTAATGCGCCCATGCCTAATTTGAAAAACTTTAATATGTCGGCATTCTCATAGAAAGGAACTTTAGGAGCATCCTCAATAATTTGACGAGAGAATGGCAAGGTAACAACTTCTAATACATCACCACGTTGTAAATTAAAACCAATACTCCCTTGTAATAAGCGACGAATATTTGACATTTCTTCAACAGATCTCGGTGAATCGGTAATCGCGCCTTCAGCATCAGCAGTTGCCAAGTAATCAAGTGCAACAGAAACGCTTACTCGACGAACGACACCTGCTTGTTGTTTGGTATGGCTGATAGCTTCGTCTAATTCATAATTTTTTGTTGATTCAAGGTGTTTACGACCAGGCATTGATCTTTGTTGTGCACCACCATTCGCATTTTCTGGAATATTTGAATCCAGTGGTGGCTGATTGCTTAACGCTCCAGGAATACCACCAAGTAAACCGCCAATCGTGTTGTCTTCGACTTTCATTTCACTGCGCAGTGCCGGTAAATCTGAATTATAACGACGCTGCATTTCTTCACTTGAGGTGAAATCCATAGTCACATTAACTTGTGCGGTGTAGTTCCCTAAGCCAACAACAGGGATGAGTATGCTGTCTATTTTGTTTAAATATTCATTTTCTCTTTTTTTCTCCATTTCAAACTCTTTGCGTGAGCGAGAAGAAACAGAGGTTTGTGAGCCTGAATTAAGTAAACGACCATTTTGATCTGTCACTGTAACTCGGTTAGGCTCCATTCCCTGAACGGCAGAAGCAATAATATCAACAACAGAGTCAACTTCTTCTTCAGATAACATCCGCCCTTTACGCATAGTTAGTACCACAGTGCCAGATGCGCTGCGGGTGCGTTTAGCAAAAATATTTTCGCGGGGTATCGCCAGTAAGACTTTTGCTCTAGAGATAGCTTGCAGTTCTTCAATGGTGCGAGCCAATTGCTGCTCACGAGAAAACTTAAGACGTTCTGTTTCAAGGCGCTGGCTGACACCAAAACCCATATCTTGCATAATAATTTCACTACCTTCTGTTGGTTCATCAGATAAACCTTCACGAGCGAGTAAAATTTTAATTTCTTGATATTGATCACTTTGTACTGAAATAGTGTTGTTTGCTTGACGATAATCCACTTGGTTAGCGTCTAGAAAGTCCATTGTTTTGATTAATTGTTCGGTAGGTTGTTTGGCAAGAAATCTATATTCGGCTTGATTTGCCCACATAATAACAAAAACAGCGATAGCTAAACATATTGCTAATGCCATAATTAAGGTGACTTGGCGTAATAAATCGACATTACCCATAGCAGAAGCAAAGCCTGATTTTTGCTCATCAGCCATATTATCAGCACCATCACTTGCCATTAACCCGGTGCCGCCATCGGCAGCAACCATTGAATTATTATCAGTATCAGCCACTTAATTTCTCCACTACCACTTGATTTTATTACGAAATACTATCTATTTTATACTAAGGTATTGTTAAACTGGCATATTCATTATTTCTTTATATGCTTCAACAAACTTATTACGTACTTGTACGGTGGCATCAAAAGCAATACCAGCTTTAGCGGAAGCAACCATGGTATCAGCGAGCGTAACGCTTCGGTCGCCCATTTCAAAAGCTATTTTCTTTGCTCCAGACTCTTTTTGAATATCATTGACATTATTCACCGCATCTTTAAGCATATCGCCAAAATTACTGGTCGACTTATTCAGCGCTGGAATAGCGCTGTCTCCCATACCAAGGTTATTGCCCATTTTTTCAAATGAAGCCCCCTGCAACGAAGAGTTTCCAAGCGACATACTTTGCATTTGTGCGTATAAAGAATTGGTATCGATATTCATGAGCTACTCACTTGTGTCAATTTTTTGCTACTAAGCCTATAAATAACGGTTTAAGTAACGATATAACGATGATATTGCAAGCATGGTGCCAGTATGAGAATTAAAGAATTATCGAGGTTATGGAAGGTTTAATGAGTGAAAACTGCAAATAACAGTAAAGCCAATATTTTAAATGAAAATATTGGCTTTATAGGAATATTACCCTTTTTAGCTATTGTTAGGCTGGTATTTGAATGCCCGAATCACGCATTCTTGCTATTTTATAGCGAAGCGTTCTAGGGCTAATGCCTAATCGTTCAGCAACATCTTTACGGCTACCTTGGCAAGCGGTGAGGGTATCAAGAATAATTTGATGCTCTTGTACTTTTAATTCATTACCAAGCATGTCTTCGCTATTATTTTCTAACGCCACATCAGTAATAATTTCACTGTCGAAATTTTCAATTAACAAGTCACCGGCATTAATAATCTGGTCGCTATGCAAAATAATGGCTCGTTGAATAACATTGTCTAATTCACGAACATTGCCTGGCCAATCGTAACTCGTCAGTTTATTTCTCGCCGAAGCGGTTAGTTCTGGAATAGCCATGTTATTCGCTAACGATGCTTGAGTAATTAAATGTTTGGCTAATGGCACAATATCATCTCTGCGTTTATTTAATGCTAACCAAGTTAATGGAAAGACATTTAAACGGTAGTAGAGATCTTCACGGAATATACCATCTTTTACAGCAACTCTTAAATCACGGTTGCTGGTTGCTATAACACGAACATCAAGCTTAATTGTTTTACGACCTCCTAAGCGTTCAACTTCTCGCTCTTGTAAGACCCGTAAAATTTTTGCTTGTAAGCCAAGATCCATTTCAGTGATCTCGTCTAATAAAATAGTACCGCCCTGTGCTTGTTCAAATTTACCTGGGCACGCTTGAATGGCTCCGGTAAAGGCACCTTTTTCATAACCAAATAAAGTCGCTTCCAGCATATTCTCTGGAATTGCAGCACAGTTTATAGCAACAAAGGGCTTATCACTTCGGTTCGAATGGTAATGAACGTATTGTGCTAATACTTCCTTGCCAGAGCCACTGGGGCCGAGCACCATAACAGAAGCATCTGTGGTCGCGACTTTCTTTGCTAACGCTAATAGTTCAATACTTTGTGCGTCAGCAACCACAGGTTCATGCCGACTAGTCACATTCAATGGCACATATTGGTTAACCATATTGAGTAGCACTTCTGGCGCAAAAGGTTTTGCCATATAATTACAGGCGCCATCACGCATCGCTTGAACAGCATCATGAATCGTACCGTATGCCGTCATTATCAGCACAGGTAAATTTGGCCAATTTCTTTTAATACTATTGAGCAGTGTTAAGCCCGACATACCATCCATTTGCACGTCACTAACGACGAGATCAACACTTTGTTCTTTAAGCGTGAGTAAAGCATCTTCACCTGATTGAGCTTCAATACATTGATAACCTGATAACTTTAAAGTATCCATCAGGGCTTCACGTAATCCTGCATCATCTTCAACAACTAATATTTTACTTTGATTCATTAGTGTTCTCCCCGTTAACATTGTTTGTGTCTAAAATAGGTAAGTGAATACAAAAGTGCGCGCCCTCTCCTGGCTTACTCACTAAGCGAACATCGCCTTGATGAGCCTTAGCAACTGACTTTACCACCGCTAAACCTAAGCCGGTTCCCTGTGCCCTTGATGTATAGAAAGGTTCAAAAATTTTATTGGCAAGCTCTTCACTAATACCTTGACCATTATCTTGTACACTAATATAAGCGTATTCATTTTGGCAGTAGGTGGTAATGGAAATCTCCGCACCCTGCTTAATAACTTGTAAACTGTTGTGAATTAAGTTTTCAATAGCACCGCTTAACGCACGTTTATTACCTAAGATTTGGCAATCATCATCACAAAGCTTAATGTTTACTTTCGCTTTGGCCTGAACGATTAATGCTTCTACGGCGTTAACTGAATGCGTAATCAATTTATTAATTGAAAGTGGTTCAACAACTTTTTGCTTGCCACTTTTTGAAAACAACAACATATCGTTTACTTGCTGTTCTAAGTCGTGCAAGCGCGCCATTAATTTGTCTTGAAAGCTACTTCGATCGTCTGAAGAAAGCTTTTTATTTTTTAAATTTGCACCATATAACATAGCGGCAGAAAGTGGTGTGCGAATTTGATGAGCAAGCTTTGAAACCAAATGACCTAATGACGATAAACGCTGCATATGGCTAAGCTTATCTTGTAATAAACGCGTTTCGGTCAAATCAGTGATCATAATTAACTGGCCAGGTTGATCACCTAAAGCAGTAATTTCTAATTTAACCCGGCGGCCGTCTTTCAATGACACTTCATGCCAATCGTCGGCACGAGGTTTAAACGAGCGTTTAATAACATCAAACCAAGCTTGACCAAGAATCGGTTCATCGAGTAACAAACTAGCAATTTTATTGGTTTTAATAACAATACCGTTACCATCAAGCATTATCATCCCGGTCGGCATAACATCAATAATTTGCTCAAGTTGATTAGACTTTTGACGAAGTAACGATAGCTCGCCACGGTATGCTTCACTTTCTAACGTATCGCTATGAGCAAATGACTGCGGAGTAAAAACAAATTTAGCTTTATGAAACAGATTATCTTCCACACAATGAATGGGTGTAGACAATTTAGAAGATGCTGATGAATGTGAAACTGCAACGGCCATATACTTTACTCAATTTAAAAATACCAACTGAATAAAGCATTAATTATGCCAAAGAGGTTTTATATTAATTTACATGATGTTAGAAGCGATTTTTAGAACAATTCTTGCCGTCAAAGATTTGGCTTTACTGTCTAATAATATTCAGTTCAACCAAAGACAAAGACGCTAACCGTCGCGATACTTTCCAGTACAACGGCTGGTGTAATAACGGATATAACAATCAATACACCTGGTTAACGTAGGATATTAGTTCGTGTTTTTTTGTAAGTTATACTTACGCATTTTTTCAACTAATGTAGTTCGACGCATCCCTAATAGTTCTGCCGAGCGTGCAACAACCCAGTCATTTTTCTCAAGTGCTTGGTTTATCATCGACACTTCAAGATCTGCTAAGTATTCTTTTAAATTCAAGCCATCGTTTGGCAAAACATCAACCACAGATGCTTCTTCTGGTTGGTCAGCAAAACTGCTGGTATCTTCTTCGTCATCATAATCAAAGCCAGAAAATAGCTCATTTATCGCATCACGTTCTTGCAACTCATCAGGGTATTCAGGTTGATACTCTTCAACATCAATATGACGATACTTTGCTGGTAATTCACTGACATTAACCACTTGCTCAGCAAACATAATGATCATACGTTCAATTAAGTTAGATAATTCTCGAACATTACCTGCCCAAGCATGTAATTTTAAAGATTCAATCGCTTGCTCAGTAAAACGAACACTTTGTCCTTGCTCTGCTTCAAAACGAGAAATAAGTTCTTTAATCAGTAATGGAATATCTTCTTTTCTATCACGTAATGCCGGTGTTTCAATAGGAAAAACATTAAGACGATAGAATAAATCTTCGCGGAATGTGCCCGCGGTGATCATATCTTCTAAGTGCTGATGGGTTGCAGCAATAATACGCACATTGGTTTTAATACTCTTTGCGCCACCGACACGCTCAAAAGTACGTTCTTGCAGAACACGAAGTAGCTTCACTTGCATGGGTTGAGGCATATCACCTATTTCATCAAGAAATAACGTGCCACCCTCAGCCATTTCAAAACGCCCTTTACGGGTAGAAATAGCGCCCGTAAAGGCACCTTTTTCATGACCAAATAATTCACTTTCCAATAATTCACCGGGTATAGCGCCACAGTTAACCGGAACAAAAGGCCCTTTAGCGCGGTCAGATAAATTATGAATATTACGTGCCACAACTTCTTTACCCGTACCTGACTCACCTAAAACCAAGACACTCGCTTGCGTACTAGCCACTTGTTCAATTAAAAAGCGCACTTGTAACATAGGTTCACTGGCGCCCACCAAAGAGCGGAATAACAAATTAGGACCGTTGTGATTTCGCTTTGAGGGTAATTGGTTATGGTATTGATGACAGTGGTGTACTTGCTCGGTAAGCTGAGCATAATTTAAAGGCACAGCTAAACTGCCTAAAACATTAACAGCACCACTTAATAAAGTCGCGTCGAGTACATCATGGAGGATAAAAGGTGTTTCAGGGTGTTTTTTAACAAAATCGACCAGTAAATCACTGACCTTGCCACACAAAACCACCGTAAGAATATTATCAGTTTCTTTAAAATACTGCTCAATATCATCTTCAGGACACACATAAAAATGTTCACCGACAAATGATAATACGGTCGCTATTTGATCGCGTCTGGCAATGTCGTTATCAACGACAAGTACATGTTTTTGACCCTGCATATATCTAAAAAAACCATATTTTTGTTATCTATAATTTTATTCTAGCGAGATATAGTAAATAAGCAACAATAAATTGACACTGTAACGTCATAAAATTGACTTAAATAGTATGATATTTTTACTCGATAAATAAAGTCAGATAGCGAGACTCTATCTTAATGATAAATATCGTTACCTTCATATAAATATAAAATATCTAAAGATAAGTAATAATTTGCCGATAAATGCTTCAGGATAATTTGTTTATAGCAGAGTCCTATAGTTCCTATAAATACAAATATGGCAAGCTTATTGTGTAAAAACAACTACAGATAAAAAATAAATATTGCAACAGAATCAATATTTAAAATTGTTAAGCTAATACTAGTGTCAAAAAGTTGTAATCAATATAAATAATCACTTTTCAATTTTAATGCGGAAAGAACCGTGAAAAATATTTTTTATTTTTATATCAACTTCAATAACTTAACTTTAAAAACAGTAACAAACTAATAAATTAACAAGTTTGGCATAATAAAAGCATGGTTATATTTATCAATAACCATATCTTAAAAATAGGAAATCAGATGTTGATCATAAATGGCACTGCTGAATTAATGCATGATAATAAAGAGTTTACTAAAGGAACCCGTCACGAGTTCAATATGTTCTCAAAAGAAATGCCTTTTGAACAGCAAATCATGCAAATAGAAGAGTATTTAGTCACCCGCGGTTGGGATAATATTGAGGTAATAAGCAACGGTGTTTTAAATAACAAAGAAGATATAACTCATGATGTGTTACTGCAGGCTTATCAAAAAGCACAAAATGAAGGCTTTGCGGTAACTGTAAATAACCAACCTTTAGTTTAAGTTAGCTAACTTAAAAGTTAACGTCTAAAGGTATTGTTTCAATTCTACAAATTTTCTATACTGAAGGTATAGCTAACGAGGAGGTGTCTATGACACATGCATCACTTAAAAAGTATCAACAAACCAATAAAAGTACTGCTCAGCAGGCATCACCTTATCAATTAGTTGCTATGCTATTTCAAAAATTATTAGGTAATATCGCTACCGCTAAAGGCGCAATTTCACAAAATAATTTTGAAAAAAAAGGCACTGAACTATCAAACGCTATCGCTATTATTGGTGTTTTAGAGGGCTCTCTTGATTTTAAACAAGGTGGTGAAGTTTCAGAAAACTTAGCTTCACTTTATAAATATTGTTCAGAACAGTTATTAGTTGCTAGCACTAACAATGACCCTGATAAGCTAGAGGAGGTTATCCAAATATTATTGCCTATTAAGTCTGGCTGGGACTCCATTCCTGTAGAAAGCCAGGGTAAGGTTAGTTTTTAGTGCCAAATAACACTAAACGTTTTATTGAACAAATAAATGATATATCGCGACAACTCTTGTCGCGTATATTATCAGTACAGACAAGTCTACAGCCCACTCAAAATGAATCATCTTTAGAAAGTACTGAAGAAACCCCCTCAAATGAAGAGTTAACTGACTTAGTGACCGCTAGACAAATATTAATCACTGACTTATTTGAACAGAACACTAGTGAAGATATAAGTTCACACATGTCTCTTCTACAAGAGATGCTTACCCTTGATAGTGAGTTAACAACCAATTCTGCAAGCTGTAAACAAGAAATAGCTGAGCAAGTATTAAACTTAAAAAAGAGTAAAAAAGTATCAAAATCTTATCAAAACCTTATCAAAAACACTAATCAACCATAAGTAAATCACATAAATATCAATCACTTACAAGGCCATGCGGGCAAGTTAACACCTTATTTATTGGTGTTCACTGCTAAGTATATCCTCCTACATTACGAAAACGTTTAATTTTCAAATAAACACAACTATACTTTACTATGCGCTAGGTAATAATTGGCAACCGTCATTACCTAGTTCAATAAAACTGGAGTGCAATATGTCTGTTGCTAACCCATTAACTGCAAGTAGTAATATCTCACTTAGCATTATGTCTAACGCAAGTCCTGCGATCAAAGAAAAGCCGTTAAAGCCTGGTTTAGGAGTTTTTACAAAGGACATCGTTGAAATTTCACAACTTAGTCTTGAACAACAATAACAAAAGGAAACTCAAATAGATGCATCAAGAGACATAGAAGATATTGCCAATGACGTCATCAGCGTTATTACAATCATAGGTAGGGCGCGAACAATTGGAACTTAACTAACAGCCAAGCAACTACTCTATAGTAAAATTGCTAGTTTATTGTAAGTTAATTTATATTAATTATAGAAAGTCATATATTCAACTTAACAAAAAAAAGGATTGCAATCAAAGTAGCATTTATTATTAAGTCAATAAGCAATGGGGTAAACAGACACTAATTAAAAAACACACTAGAGCTTTCGAAATAAGATTTTGAAATATAAGCATTTCCACTTAAAGATTCAGGGTTTACTTATTTTGTTTAACCACACCTGGCATATTATCTAACTGCGCGGTAATATAGCTACCTGTAGCATTTAGATTGGCTACCAACAAATCCATTGCATTATATTGGCTATACAGTCGTGCTTCCAAATCATCCATTCTTCGACTAAAAGAAAGACGATCATCATCTAAATTTTCTAATTGGTTTTTCTTACTATCAATTCGACTTTGAATCACCCCATCAGAATCTGTATAAAACTTCATCAATGTATCAACTGATGCGGCGAAGCCAGGGGCATATTCAGAGCCAACAAAAAAGTTTTGAATACCATCTACATCTTTTGCAACAAATTCATTTAGGTCACTTTTATCTAACGTCAATACACCATAACGATCACTTCGAACACCTAACTGCGATAACGATATGCTTTCACCACCACTGGTCTCAAAAGGAGTGCTGACTTGTTGACGTAATTTACTCATAACGCCTCTTAATAGAGAGTCGCCTACTAGCGGGCCAGTACTGCCTTCTCCTGCTTGCCCTAACGTTTTACTTAGCGATAAAAGACTATTGTAGTTTTTAACAAAGTCATTAATCCCTGCTTCAATATTAGCGTTATTCTCACTTAATGTTACGCTGCTTAAGTCATCATCCACACTGTGTTTTTTCTTCGCTGTAATATCTACACCATCAATCACGTTGGTAAACGTATTGGTACTATTAGTAACAACCAAAGAACCATCAATGGTTATCTGTGCGTCAACAGCAGGTGTTGCTTCATCCATGCTTAAGGAATAATTAGGTGATTCAGAATTAGGTTCATAGGCTAAACGTGAAAGACCATCCGCATCGGTGTTATTAAAGCCATCTACGCCAACATCGCCAACATCATCTACAACGATAGTAATTGCATTTGCTAGCCCTGTTTCTTTGCTCGAGAGCACTAAATGCTGACCGTCGTCATCAGTTATAATCGTAGCGATGACTGAATCATTATCGTCACTATCGTTTATGGCATCACGAATATCCGCTAATGTCGCCGTATCTGAAGCCACAACCTCAAAGCTATTATCACCTGAATTTATAGTTAATGTACCTTCACCGACAGCCTCTTCACTGGCGATCCCTACAGAAACTAATTTGTGTTTTTCGGCAAGCGTATCTACTTTTACCGAATAATTACCAACTTCGGCATCTTTATTTGACGCCATAGAGATGAAATCATCATTACCTTTTGCTTCACGTAATTGATATCGATCAGCATCCGCTAAATTAGACATAGAATCTTGCACTTTTTGTAATGCTGATTTAAGTGCACCAACAGCAGAGATATCTGTTGTCATTGCCGCTTCTTTACGATTAAGTCTCGTTTCAAAGGGCACTTTTTCAGCGCCTACAATAGCGTTGACAATGTCGGCTACTTGTAAACCAGATCCTAAACCATTAAATGTAATATTAGGCATAAACCACCACGTTTCATCTATTATAATAGCTATATTAACAAGCTATACTATCTACTTACAGCAACCTATAATTAATAATATTAATTCTCATTAAATATTATTGACTAAATGTTATAAACACCATTTACCTATGGCGATACTTTTATAACTATACATCAGTATTAATAAAATTACCTGTTGCCTCAGAAAGCTTCGCTACTAAATCTAATACTTCTTCTGTGGGGTATTGTTTTATTAAATTACCACTTTTTTTATCTATTACTTTAATTACGTCTCGGCCTGAGTCTTTATCTACAGAAAACTCTAAGCCTTTGTTCATTTCACCAACAAAATCCTGCAAATTTTGCGCCACCTTCTCTAGCTGCTCTGAAGATATTAGCACTTTACCTTGCTGTTCTGAACTATCCGCCTTAGCCACTAATTCAATAGTTTTGTTACCTGTGACAATATCAGACATCGGACTTTTTGCTACGGAACTATCGTGGGCTTGAAAGTCATTTTCAACATTATCAGCTCTGCTTGAGTTAACATTAATACTATTAACCGTTGAAGTGTTTATTGCACTCATCACTAACTCCTAAACATGAAACTAAAATATCACAAGTAAATACGGAAAAAGGAAGGAACTATTAACTAATAGGCCTTCCTCATGTTTTCCTAATTAGTAAGGTTAATTAATAATCTTACTAATTACTTGCGAATGCCTATTCAATTAACCGATTAAGCTTAACGCTGCTTGTGGCAATTGGTTAGCTTGAGCTAAGATTGATGTACCTGCTTGTTGCAATATTTGATTTTTAGTCATTGCCGCAGTCTCTGTCGCATAATCAGTATCTTGAATACGGCTACGTGATGCTGAAGCGTTTTCTTGAATGTTTGCTAAGTTACCAATAGTTTGACTAAAACGGTTTTGTGTAGCACCCAATTCAGCACGCTCATTACCAATTTGCTGTAAAGCCGCATCAATGACATCGATTGCTGATTGCGAACCACCTGCAGTTGAAATATCTACCTTCGCAATTGAACTTAAACTTGTCGATGTATCAAGTACAGCATTTGATGTAGTCGCACCATTAAGTGTCCCTTTACCTGTAACACTTAAACTAGAGAAATCAACATCCAACACTGCGTTAGAAACATCTAAGCGTCCTGTTATAGCTGCACTTTTACTTTTCGTTTCAGTTGTTAACGAAGTTACGACTACAGCCGTACCAATATTACCTGGTGAAGCGGCATCACTATCGTACGCTGAAATTGTACCTGTCTCACCATCGCTCGAAGAGCCATTAATCTCCATAGTAACATCAATATTTTCACCCGTAGCATTGGTAAAGACTAATAAGTTATCTGAACCATCCACTACTATCGCTGCCGAGATTCCTTTAGCCGCTAATGCGGCCTCTGTTGCACTATCAATAGCGGTATCTAAACTTGTAACAGTAGCGTTATTGGTAATGCCTGAAGCGGCTGTAATCTCTACGCCTGCAACATTTAGAGTTATAGTATCCCCGCCATTTGCTGTTGCTGAAAAAGCTCCCACAGACATTTCAGACTTGGCTCCGACACCAAAAACACCTTCAGTACCATTGACTTGACCCGCTAAATCGGCTGCACTCATACCTGTAGTCAAATTAATATTATTTGTCGTGGCACCCGCTGTAACACTTAAGCCATCAGTCGTTGCAAACGTTTTTGCCGTTTCACTCGCCCCTGAAAAACCAGCAATTGCCGCTAATGTAAAACCCTTACCAGTTAAGCCGATATCCTCTGCTGCTGATGACTTCAAGGTTACGCCAATAGTTTGGTTACTGTCAGAGCCGACCTGAAACTGTTGCGTACCGTAATCACCATTTAATAATTTTTGGCCACCAAAGGTGGTGGTGTCAGAAATACGGGTTAACTCTGATTGTAATGCTGTTACTTCTTTTTGCAGTGCTTCACGGTCTGTTTTTGAGTTCGAACCATTTGATGATTGTAATGACAAGTCACGCATACGTTGTAAAATATCAGTCGATGATTGTAATGCTCCCTCAGCTGTTTGCGCCATTGAAATACCATCATTAGCATTACGTTGTGCCACACCTAGCCCACTAATTTGTGAGGTTAAACGCGTTGATATTTGCATGCCTGCTGCATCATCTTTTGCACTGTTAATACGCATACCTGACGATAAGCGCTCCATAGACTGGCTTAACGCTGCGCCTGATTTAGATAAGTTACGTTGTGCATTTAATGAAGTAACGTTAGTGTTTACTGAAATAGCCATTTTTAAAACTCCTGATTACAATATGTAATACGTTAGTTAAACAATTTTTATAAGTCAGGAACCTAATTTGATGCTTTTCATTTTGTAAATCAAATGATGGAAAGTGTCATTAAGTACCCGTTCTAATAACAGTAACGGCAGCTATTAAATTAACTTTAATCTTTTTTACAAAAAACTCATAAACATTTACTTCCCCCTATAAAAATTGGTTATCTCATGAGTTATTAAATAATGTCAATCCAGCCATTTGTTGATTTAAGTACAAGTTTGCTAACTAATAAATGACTGCTGGGTAATTAATCATATAAAAATAAAGTTCCACAATAGAAAAAGGCTGAATAATTTCTTATTCAGCCTTTGTTTTATTTCTATCTTAAACTAGCAGTTTTACATTTTAAAGAGAGCTAGGTAATCAAAACTAACCACCAATCAAGCTAATCGCTGCTTGTGGTATTTGGTTCGCTTGCGCCAAGATTGACGTACCTGCTTGTTGCAATATTTGGTTCTTAGTCATTACCGCAGTTTCTGTCGCGTAATCAGTATCCATTATACGACTACGTGATGCTGAGGCATTTTCTTGAATATTAGCTAAATTACCAATAGTTTGGCTGAAACGGTTTTGTGTAGCACCTAAATCAGCACGAGAATCACCAATTGAAGCTAAAGCCGCATCAATGACATCGATTGCTGACTGAGAGCCACCGGCAGTTGAGATATCAAGGTTAGCAATTGAGCTTAAGCTTGTCGATGTATCAAGTACAGCATTTGATGTAGTAGCACCATTAAGTGTGCCTTTACCTGTAACACTTAAACTAGAGAAATCAACATTCAATACCGCGTTAGAAACATCTAAGCGTCCTGTTATAGCTGCACTTTTACTTTTCGTTTCAGTTGTTAACGAAGTTACGACTACAGCCGTACCAATATTACCTGGTGAAGCGGCATCACTATCGTACGCTGAAATTGTACCTGTCTCACCATCGCTCGAAGAGCCATTAATCTCCATAGTAACATCAATATTTTCACCCGTAGCATTGGTAAAGACTAATAAGTTATCTGAACCATCCACTACTATCGCTGCCGAGATTCCTTTAGCCGCTAATGCGGCCTCTGTTGCACTATCAATAGCGGTATCTAAACTTGTAACAGTAGCGTTATTGGTAATGCCTGAAGCGGCTGTAATCTCTACGCCTGCAACATTTAGAGTTATAGTATCCCCGCCATTTGCTGTTGCTGAAAAAGCTCCCACAGACATTTCAGACTTGGCTCCGACACCAAAAACACCTTCAGTACCATTGACTTGACCCGCTAAATCGGCTGCACTCATACCTGTAGTCAAATTAATATTATTTGTCGTGGCACCCGCTGTAACACTTAAGCCATCAGTCGTTGCAAACGTTTTTGCCGTTTCACTCGCCCCTGAAAAACCAGCAATTGCCGCTAATGTAAATCCCTTACCAATCAAACCTATATCCTCAGCACCCACTGACTCCAACGTAACACCAATAGTTTGATTGCTATCTGAGCCTACTTGGAACTGCTGCGTACCATAAGTACCATTTAATAGTTTTTGACCACCAAAGGTAGTTGTATCGGCAATACGCGTTAACTCTGATTGTAATGCTGACACTTCTTTTTGTAGTGCTTCGCGATCTGTTTTTGAATTTGAGCCGTTAGCTGATTGCAGAGACAAGTCACGCATACGTTGTAAAATATCGGTAGAGGACTGCATAGCCCCCTCTGCAGTTTGCGCCATAGAAATACCATCATTGGCATTACGTTGCGCAACTGCTAAACCACTAATTTGTGACGTTAAGCGCGTTGATATTTGCATACCTGCGGCATCATCTTTAGCGCCATTAATACGCATACCAGAAGATAGACGTTGCATTGAAGTGGCTAAGTTTTCTCCAGATTTTGTTAAATTACGTTGAGCATTCAACGATGTTACATTGGTATTGACTGTTATGGCCATGATATAGCTCCTAATTTTTACATTTAATAGTGTTATTAGAAGCTTGTAAAGCAAGCCTCTGCTCTTTTATTAATAAAATACTGTCCCATTAAATTAATTTAATTTACACTGACAGATTTTTTTGTTTTTTATTACTACAAAAAATAAAGCATGAACCGTGCCACTTAAAAAGTTGCAGTAATAAAATCATATATAATTAAATAAGGTTAAGCCTTGTACTTTGGTAAATGCTTGTTGTGATGCTTGTAACGCTATTTTTGATTGTTCAAACTCAGAAATCGCTTTGGCAAAATCTAAGTCTTCGATGCTTGACTTACCGCTAGAAAGGTTTAATTCCATATCTAGATGCCTACTCTGTTGGCTTTCAAGCACCTGTAAGCGAACACCCGAATCTACTCGTTTTGATGTAATATGAGTCATGGCTGAATTAAACTGGTCGAGTAGAGTATTGTAATCCACTTGGTGTTGTTCAAGGTTTGTAGAAACTGCGCTGTTTTCCATCCAAGAAATAGCATCATTGATGGTTTCAAATATACTAACGTTCTCCTGCTCACTCATGGTAAAGCTATCACCCGGCAAAGGATTGCCGCTTAGGGTAACTTCTATACCATCAAAAGAGATTGTTTGCCCTGCTACGTGGGGCGCAGGTGTCGCGGGTGCAACTGGAAAAGCAATGTTACCATTAACATCCGTTACGGTTAAATCATTCGTTAAAGCGTCAACAGTAAACGTATAATCATGCGGCATGGCACTCGTGTTATAAGTACCTCTGTCGGTAACATTAGCACTAGCTAAGGCTACGCCTGACGTATTAGAAGTATAGTTAGCGGTAAAATCACCAATAGGGTTATCTACCTTTAAAAAAGTAGCATCGCCAGTTTGATTGGTGGGTATTTTTATATTTTTAGCTATTTGTAACTCCTTTACACCAGAGTCACCACTATAAGAAACACTACCGTCAACATGTTGACTAAAGGGTTGTTGATCAGTTTTAAAACCAGAAAATATATAATCGCCGTTTGCATTTTGACTATTGGCAAGTTCAAGTATTTGCTCAAAACTATTTCTAGTTTGTTTGGCTATGGCTTGTATATCCACATCAGTCATTGCGCCATTGTTTGCTTGTAACATCTGATCTTTGATGTTATTTAATATATCCTCTACACCAGCAAAAACAATTTCTTGCATATTATTATGACTTTCAGCCATAGTAATATTGCGTTTATATTTTTCTATGTTGGCTAAGTCATTGTTATAGCCAGCTAAGGTACTATAAGAAATAGCATCATCTTTTGCGGTTAACACTCGTTTACCACTTGATAAGTAAGCCATTTGATCATTAACATCAGAGCTTTTTTGGCTCATTTGCTGTGAACTTTGTAAGTAAAACTGAGCTGTAGAAACGCGCATAAAAATTCCTTACCTGACTGCCGATAAAATGGTGTCAAAAATAGTATTTGCTGTAGAGATTATTTGTGATGCCGCTTGATAAGCTTGTTGATATCTCAAAAGGTTGGCAGCTTCTTCATCAAGATTTACACCTGATGTCGCTTGATTGCGGTTATAAGCTTGAGTAAATAAGGCCTGTGCGGTATCTGCTGATAAATCAGCATTACTCGCTTTTGAACCTACTATTGAGGTTGAAACAGCTAAGCTTTCGCTAAAGGTTTGTTTTCCCGCATTGACCACACCTATTTCTTGGGTCTTTGCCATAGCAACTGCATGGTTACCATTACCAACGCCAAAAGCATTACCTAAGGTAAACGTTTCACGTGCATTAGCGCCTGAACCAGCAAGATCACCTTTAATTTCAATTTGAAAATCAGGTGAGCCGGCAGGAATATCAATAATAGCACTCGCCCCTGTTGCATAACTGCCTGATGCTATGGCCGGCGTTCCAGGTGGTGGCGTTGATGTGTTATAGACTCGATACTCAAATATTCCGGTAGGTATTTGTGGTGCTGGCAGTGGTGGTGGTGGTGTTTCATATACATCAACAGTGAGATCATATGCACTCGCTGCAACAGGGTTAGTCACATTAGTAATTTCTATTTTACCATTGCTAATATTGTTACTCGACGGTGTCACCGCAATCGCTGTACTTGCTGCGATGGCATTAGCGTCAGTTAATGTCGCTTGCATTAATGCTGCGCTGTTTTTGGTCGGTACAATAGTAAACTTGTCACCTGCCTGAAGCGTTCCACCCGCTGTTTCAATAAATGAGAAACCGTAATTGGGTGTAGTGGCAGTATGCGTTCCTGCAGGCGAACCTGTACCAGGCATCCCTAGATTTTCGCTTCCACCGGTAGTCAAATTATATAACGTAAAATCAGTACCATCGTAACGTACTTCAAAGTCATCAGTAGATAATAAAGAAACGTCGTTGATAACCACTTGAGGTTGTGTGGTACCCGTGTTTGATGAAGGAGCTAGCACACGACCTTGTTGTAATTGTGTTGCATTAATATCGGTGAAAAAATTTGCCCCTTGAACACCATTTAGATCTAAACCACTGGCTTGACTGTCATTTAATATTGACGATATAGACATAGCTAAGCGATCAATTTCTTTACGCGTTTGATTTAAATGCTGGTCTCTAAATTCAAAATTTGCCGCTAAAGAGCCACCTAACGTAGAACCATTTAATGCCACACGACTATTGCCACTGACTAAACTTAGCTGGGTTTTATTTGGATCGGGATCGCCAGCCTTAACTTGTACTGTCATTGGCGTAATACCGGCAACCAGTGTCGTACCTTGTCCTATCATTACAGTGAGTACACCGTTAGCATCTTCTACGGTAGTCACTTTGGTAAACTTACTTAGCTCACCAATTAGTTGATCTCGTTTATCAAGTAAATCATTAGGTTGCCCTGTTTGATTTAATCCTTGAGTTTGCATAATGGTTTCATTAATTTTTGCTAATTCATTGGATATTTCAGAAATCTTAGTAGCAATTTGTTCAATTTCACCGTTGACCGCTTTGGTCATATTGTCAAAATTATTAGTCAGCTCATTAAAGTCTTTGCTTAAAATATTCGCTTGATTAAGCACAATACTGCGTAAACCTAAATCATTAGGATTGTCAGCAACGCCATTGAGTGATTGGTAAAAACTGTCAAGTGAACCCACCACGGCGTTACCTGAGGTACTCATTACTTGGTCAAGTTGTGTTAAACGCCCTTGTAATAAGTCAGCATTACCGACCTTACTTTGATTAAGCAGTTGTTCTTTATGGGAGAATTGTTCGTATAGACGAGTGATATCGTTAACATAGGTACCAGAGCCAACATAGTTGCCGCCACTGAATAAACCCACCGATGAATTTTGTTCTGCGCGTTGTCGGCTATAACCCTCTGTATTAACATTGGCAATATTATGACCCGTTGTCGCCAGCTGCTGCTGTGCGGCAAGTAAACCACTAACACCTGTGTTATATAAGTTAACCGACATGACTTCACTCCTAACCTAACCAAAACTCAATGCATTTATATGCTGAGCGCTTATTTACTTATTTAGTAAACTGGTTACGGTTCGTAGTGTTCCCTTAATTTTTTCTGCGTATTTGGGATCCGTCGCATAACCAGCACTCTGTAGGTTATGCAGGAAGTGTTCCACATCGCCAGCTTTGTCTAATGCATTTTTATAGCGTTCGCTGTTTGAGAGAAACTGCATGTAATCATTAACGCTGTCACTAATGGTTTCATAAACGCGAAAGGGCTCACGTTTTTTAACCATAGCACCTTGTTCAAATTCAAGGGTTTCCTTATTGATTTTGTCGCCATCCCAGCGTTTATCCGCTTTAATGTTAAACAAGTTATTAGAGCTTTGACCACTTTCTGTTTTGATGATTTTTTGTCCCCAGCCAGTTTCTAATGCGGCTTGAGCTATAACAACTTCAAAGGGAATATTTAACTTTTCTTCAACTCGTTTAGCATCTTCAGTTAATGCCATAACAAAGTCTTTAGGTTGCTGATACTGAGGCTCTTGCATGGCAAGCATTTCATAAACAGACGGTTTGTTATCTAACGAATTTACCGTGTTAGACGAAGAAGGCGCTCGTTGTGGCATATCAAATAATGCTTGTCGATTATTAGTTGAACGATCACCCGAGTCATTAGTTTGACGATCCTCGGCCGAAATAAGGATCCCTGTGTCGACAATTGACTTGCCTTTATTATTATCTTCACTGAGTAAGCCGTTACTTTTACTGAAGCGATTATCACTTTGTAAAAATGACTGCGGGGTAAAACTTTCAGTGTCACCACCTAGCTGGCGAACGATTAAGTCCGATAAACCTAAAGAGCCGTTATTTGATAATTCTAATGACATTTGTTGGTCATGCATATCACGATAAAATTTTGTACTTTCTGAATTAAAGGGACTATCTGACTCTAAAACGTCTTGTGCTTTACGCATACTTTTCATCAGCATTTGCATGAAAATCGCTTCAAACTGCTTGGCCGCTGTTTGTAAAGCCGCATCTTTTGAGCCTTTATCAGTTTCTTTAGACTGTTGGCGAATAGAATTCAAGCCATTGATGTCTAAAAAATTCTGAGAATTAGCGGTCACAGATGCCTGCGGTGCCAATGAAGTTAGTGATGATTGATTCGGTGTAATCATAAGCTTTATTGATCATTAAATAATGATCAATTCTCCTCGTAATGCACCCGCTTGTGATAGCGCTTCAAGAATAGCCATAACATCACCAGGGCCCGCCCCAATTTCATTAATCGCTCGAACGAGTGTGTCTAAGCTTACCCCCGGATCAAAAACAAACATCCGGTTATCATCTTTATTAACGTTAACGATAGATTGATTCGTTACCGCCGTATTACCATCAGCAAAAGCATTAGGCTGAGAGACATCTCGTGTTTCATTAATCGTTACCGTAATACCACCATGAGTAATGGCGGCAGGCAATAAACGCACATCAGAGCCGATCACGATGGTACCAGTACGGGAGTTAACAATAACTTTCGCCGCCGGACGTGAAGGTTCAAATTCTAAATTTTCTAAGGCAGCCAAAAAGCTGACTCGTTGGCTCGCATCTCTTGGTGCATTGACTTGAATAGAGGTTGCATCAATAGCGCGAGCAATAAAAGTGGCGGGGTCGTTAATGTTAGCAAACTCGCTATTAATGACTCGCTCTAGACTTCTCGCACTACTGAAATCAGAATCTCTAAGATTAAAGGTAATATAATCGCCAGAAGTAAATGGTGAAATAACTTCACGTTCAACCATAGCACCATTAGCAATACGGCCTACGGTTGGTGTATTAACAATAACTTTTGAGCCATCTAAACCTTCAGCACCTAAACCGCTAACGACTAAACTGCCTTGAGCAACGGCATAAGCATTACCATCAATACCCATGAGAATAGTTTGTATTAATGTTCCACCACGTAAGCTTTGCGCACTGCCCATTGAAGAAACTGTAATATCAATTCTTTGGCCGGGTTTAGTAAATGCGGGTAACTCAGCATGAACAGCAACCGCAGCAACATTTTTAATTTTTGGTTTTAAATTAGCCGGCATAGTAATACCAAAATTACTTAGCATGGTTTTAAAACTTTGTTCGGTAAATGGACTTTGTTCGCCTGTGCCAGGTAAACCCACCACTAAACCATAACCTATCAATTGATTACTTCGGACACCAGCAACATCGGCTAAATCTTTAATTCGCTGTGCAGAGCTCATCGAACTAAACAAAAATGTTAGCACCAAGACAGTAACTTTCATACTTGTGAAAAAAGTGTTCATAATAATACCTATTGAAAGTTTTTGTTCAATTAACCCTACAGGGGCCACCAAGAGCTAGTAAAGAAACTCGATAACCAACCTTGTTCTTGTACATCAGCAAAAGTCCCTGTACCTGCATATTCAATCCGCGCATTGGCGATTTTACCAGAAACAATGGTGTTACTAGAGCTAATATCTTGTGCGCGAATAACACCGGTTAAGCGAATAAATTCGTCACCGTTATTTAAAGTCATCCATTTTTCACCACGGATCATCAAATTGCCATTGGGCAAAACACGCAAAACATGTACAGAAATATGACCGTTTAAGCTATTACCTTGGTTAGACTTTGAATCACCACTAAAGTCAGAGCCTTGGTTATAGCCAAATTGAATGGCATTATTTTTAAAGTTTACTGCAGCGCCGCCTAAACCAATAATAGGATCTAAACTGGCACTATTTTCTTTACTCAACTCTGTTTTAGCATTTTTCTGTGCTTGTGTACTTTCACTTAACGTCACTGAAATAATGTCACCAACACGATGAGCTTTTGAGTCAGAATAAATATTATTAACGTAGTTAGCTCTAAATAGTGAACCCGTCGGGATAATAGAGGCTTCTTCCATTTCGGGTAAAATTGGCGCAAAGTCAGGATCGTCAGGTAACGTTTTTGCCTGTTCAACACTGGCACAACCCGTTATTGATAAAAAAAAGATAACTAAGACTAAGTGAATTTTCATAAGAGATTCCTTAACGCTATAACTGCTGATTAATATAACTAAGCATTTCATCAACTGCTGAAATTACTTTTGAGTTCATTTCATATACCCGTTGACTTTCAATCAAGTTAACAAGTTCTTCGGTGGTATTTACATTCGAGGTTTCTAGCGCGCCTTGCACTATCATGCCAAAACCTTCTAAACCTGGAACCCCTTCTTGTGGAGCACCACTAACCGCTGTTTGAATGTATAAATTTTGCCCTATTGGCTGCAAACCGGTCGGGTTAACAAAGTTAACTGTATTAATTTGACCGATAACAGCAGGATCAGGTTGCCCCTGAAGAGTTACAGAGACTTCACCATCTTGAGAAACAATAATACTTAACGCATCAGGCGGAATAGTTATTTGTGGTTGAATTAAATAACCCGCGCCCGGTGTAACCATATTGCCCTCTTCATCCATGGTAAATTGACCATTTCTTGAATATGACGATGTACCGTCAGGGAGTTGCACTTCAAAAAAACCTTCACCTTGGATCATTAGATCTAAAGCGTTATCGGTAGTTTGCATATCACCTTGGGTATGAATTTTTTGCGTAGCCACCACTTTTGTACCCGCGCCAAGCATTAAGCCTGAAGGCATCTCTGTATCTTGTGCAGAGCGACCACCTGGCTGATTAATCGTTTGATAGAGTAAATCTTCAAATACGGCACGACTTTTCTTAAAACCTATGGTACTGGCGTTAGCTAAATTATTAGAAATTACCGCAATATCTTTTGTTTGCGCATCTAACCCTGTTTTACTTATCCATAATGCTGGGTTCATAAATCACCTCAAAAATTATTTATTTAAATTAGAAAGCACGTAATAAAGATGCTGAACTTGCATCAACTTCTTCCGCTGTTTTCATGAGTTTTAATTGCATTTCAAACTGACGTTGCAAAGAAATCATCGCGGTCATCTCCCCAATAGGGTTTACGTTGCTTGCTTCAAGCATGCCATTTTCGACTTTGACATTGACGTCAGCATTCTCATTTAGTCCATCTTTTCGACGAAACAAGCCATCAGCACCTTTTGCTAACTCTTGCACCCTCGGGTTAACCATTTTTAGACGACCCACTTCTTCTTGAAGAGAACTCGGTGCTCCTTCAGGCTGAACCATGATGGTGCCATCTTTACTGATATGAATATTATTGACTGGTAGAGGTATAAATATCGGGCCAGTATCTCCTAAGACAAGCTCACCTTTAGAGGTTTCTAAAGCACCTTCTTCGTTGAGTCTAAATTGGCCATCACGTGTATAACCTTCAGTACCATTTTCAGCTTGAACAGCAAACCAACCCGGCCCTTGAATGGCAAGATCTAAATCTCGAGAAGTTTGCATCAAAGAACCACTGTCAAAGTTTTGGCTGGCATTTTCTGTCATGGCAAACACACGAGAAGGCAAGCCTTCGCCAAAAGCTTGCATTGAACGCGCCTGTGCTAAATCGGCTTTAAAACCCGTAGTCTTAGCGTTAGCAAGGTTGTTAGCATTAACGGCAAGCGAATGCATATTTTGTTTCGCACCGCTCATTGCGATATAAAGCATTTTGTCCATAACAGATCTCTAAAATTGTATCTTACAATGAGAAATGCAATAACAGTGCCAGAAGAAATAGAACAGGAAAAGGAAGATGAAAAAATAATCGTTTTATCGTCAACGAAAAGGAACCGACTGAGGTTTTGAAAGAAAGGTGGTTTGATAAAGACCATCCGCTGCTCGGGCATTGACACATAAAGAAGTATTAATGCGATGAAGACATGGATGCATAAGAATAGCTATGTTTCGCTCTACATCTATACCGTTCATCCTGAACAGAAAAAGAGATAAAACATTTTACGTTTTATCTCTTTTATTTATTATAGACTAGATTATTTTAAAGATTTATTTATCGAATCTGTAGAATAGTTTGGTTTAGCTGGTTATCAACTTCTAGTGCACGAGAGTTAGCCTGAAAATTTCGTTGTGCTGAAATTAAGTCGATTAATTCTGTGGTTAAGTTAACGTTTGATTGCTCTAATGCCGATGAATTAATAGTACCAAAAGTACCTGAACCCGCCTCACCAGCCAATGCTTCACCGGAACTAATACTTTCTTTCCATGAAGTATTACCAATTTGCGTTAAGCCCTGTTCATTGGCAAAGTTTACTAAAGCAATGCGTGATAATGGTTCTGAGGTACCATTACTGTAAGTCGCTCGAATTAAACCATCACTACCAATATCTATACCGGTTAATCGACCAACCGCTAAGCCATCTTGCTCAAGCGAAGTCACTTCAAAGTTTGAAGCAAACTGCGTAGGTTCATTTGGATTAGGGCCAAGAGGGTCTAGATTAAAATTAATTTTCACGGTTTGAGTTGGATCAGCACCATTGGCTAATATTGTCGCTCCAAGTGCCACGGTAATAGCACCACCGTCACCTGGCATAGGTAATTGTGCAACAAAATCACCTGAAGAATCAAAGTACATACGCATGCCAGTAACACCGCCACTTGCTGATAACGGACCTGAACTACCGCCACCTTGTGGATTTGTTATTAGCGTTCCTGGAGCTGCCGTTGGATCTGGATCTGTCTGTCCACCTGGATCAGCTAAATCTACCGGTATGCCATCAACGCCAGCAAACATCATCCACTCGTTAGCATCAGACGAAGGATTATCTTTAATAAAGTAATAAGTCATTATATGACTATCACCTAATGAATCAAAAATAGTCACTGAAGTTGAATGGTTAAAAGTCAAAGGATCATCGGGATCAAAGTTACCTGGCGCACTACTAATGAAAGAATCACCCGCAGGTAAGTTCATTCGTACATCTACTTCACTGGTTTTTTGAGGAGCACCAGAGGCCGTAGGAATACGAATAGGCTCTGCCGTACTTAAACTTACCGACGCAGAGGTGCCGTCAGGGTTAACTGGGAAACCTAATAAATGCTCACCCGCAGAGTTAACAACAAAGTTACTGTCGTTTAATTTAAACTGACCTGCTCGGGTATATGACGTTTCTAAGGAGTCAAGTTCAGGTACTGTTGCATAAAAACCATTACCCGTAACGGCTAAATCTAACGCGTTATTAGTAAACTGAATACTACCTTGCTGAAACTGCTGAGCGACATCTGCCGTCAAAACACCGTCACCCACTTTTGTTTTACCAGAAGCAAGTAATGATGCTGCATACACATCAACAAATTCCGCACGCGACTCTTTAAAGCCGGTGGTATTAACGTTAGCGATGTTATTTGATGTAACATCCAAATCTTTTTGAGCAGCGTTTAATCCGCTCAACGCTATATTAAATGACATAATTGCACCTCATATAAAAAACTGTTTATCTTAATTATTTCTAATTTTCGAGTATTCACTCTTCATTGAAATAACAGTGGCTTAAATTTATTTAGTTCGAAGAACTATTAATTTAACCTTCTGATACTTCCACCACATCTGCTAGTGCCATGGAACTGCCACCATTAAGATTTAATAAAATATTTCCACCTGCACCGGCTAACGTCACACTATCAACTTTACGATAGGTCATCGCTTGTAATTCTGATGCTTCACCTTCCACTAATCCTGCAATTCTAAAACGATAAGCACCTTGTGGAGCGGGCTCGCCATTTGTCATCTTGCCGTCCCAATTAAAGGTAAACTCACCTGCAGCCACACTGCCAACAGGAACTGTTTGAATAAGTTCTCCAGCGGTGTTTTCAACATAAATATTCACATTACTTGCCGCTTTATCAGTGATCATTTTGCCTTTAACGGCTTCACCTTCAGCCATACCAAAAACATTATCATCAACTAGAACGCTACGACCCACTAACGAGGAGGCTTGTAATGCTTGACTCGATGACATGGATGCAGCAAATGATGTAAATTGTTCATTTAGCGTTGCCACACCGTCAGTCGTTGAAAACGCAGTCATTTGCGAAATCATTTCATTATTTTCAACGGGCTTAGTCGGATCTTGATGAGAAAGCTCTTTGGTCAGTAACGCAAAGAAATCTTCTTGCGTTAACATACCATTGCCATTATCCGTCGTTGTAACATCTTCCTTTTGCCAGCGCATGCCATCTAAAGGTTTACTTCCGCTTACTGTTTCCATATTTTATCCCACCTTTAATTGTTACTTGCCAAGCTGTAAGGTTTTATTCAGCATATTTTTTGCTGATTCAGCCAATTGAACATTTGTTTGATATGAGCGTGATGCTGAAATCATATTGGTCATTTCTTCAATCACGTTTACATTGGGTTTATAAATGAAACCATCTTTATCTGCCATTGGGTGTCCCGGAGAGTGCTGAATATTTAAAGGCTGATCGCTTTCCACAATGCCTAAAACTTTGACACCTACGCCTGAGTCATCTTGTCCTGCGGCAGCTTTTTGCATCTCTGCGGCAAAAACCGGATGCCGTGCTCGATAGGTTGCATCAACACTACTGCTAACACTATCAGCATTAGCAATGTTACTTGCGGTGGTATTTAAGCGAACAGATTGAGCGCTCATACCCGTGCCAGATATAGTAAATACGTTAAATAGGCTCATAATTATTGCCCTGCTCCGGTGATGGCTTTTTTCAAGCCTTTAATCCTGCCAGTAAGAAATTGAATGCTGGCTTGATACTGCATTGAGTTTTCTAGATACAAGTTTCGTTCCACTTGTGCATCTACGGTATTACCATCGCCAGTATCTGGTTGATCTGGTGTTCTAAATTGCACCCCATTATTGGTTGCAATGCGAACATCAAAATGCTTTTCGTGGGTTCGTGACATACCTGATTGTTGCTTTTGAGAGGCTTGCGCTAAGGCAGACTTAAAGTCCATGCCCTTGGCTTTATAGCCAGGTGTATCTGCATTAGCAATATTACTAGCAATAACTTCTGCACGTTTAGAACGAACAGCAAGTGTTTGTGGGTGAATGCCAAGTGCTTTTTCAAAAGTGATAGCCATAGTGTTACCTCCAAATCAATGAAGATAACTATACAATTTCTATGCCAACGGGGAGTTTAGTGGGGGGATATTAAGTCTTTTTTTGATAAATGATACCAGGATTACAGCGAACCATATCAAAGTTTTGGTTTAAACCCGTTAAGGATTCCGAGGCGCCAAGAAAGAGATAGCCGTTAGGATTTAGCACGCCTTCAATTTGAGATATTATTTGCTTTTTAATTTCTGGTGCGAAGTAAATCAATACGTTACGGCAAAATACAATATCAAACTTACCCATTAAACTATAACTATTTAGGAGATTTAGTTGCCTAAAGCTAACCATTTTCTTAACCGAGTCTTTGACTTTTGACATACCTTTATCGCCATTTTCAAAAAACATTCTTTTGCGTTCGGCTGATAAACCTCGTGACAAAGCTAAATTGTCATAATGGCCATACTTACAATGCTCAAGCATAGTATTGGAGATATCAGTGCCAATAATTTGAACACCTCCCGAAAACGCAGCAGGATTACTTTGCTTAAATTCTTGAACTGCCATCGCAATAGAATAAGGTTCTTGACCTGAAGAACTTGCCGCTGACCAAATTTTTAAAGGCGTTCTTTGATTTTTAAACTCAGGAAGTAAGCGTTTTTTCAATAGTTCAAAGGGGTACTCATCGCGAAACCACAAGGTTTCGTTGGTCGTCATGGCGTCGATAACTGCGGCGCGTAACTGCCTTTCAATTGGACTGAGAGTACGAGTGACTAAATCACCTAATGTGGTAACATCAAATTTAGCCATTAAAGGGGCTAAACGGCTTTTTACTAGGTATTGTTTATTTTCACCTAAGACGATGCCACATTGTTTCTCTAGGAAGACTCTAAACTGATGATAACTGCTATCATCAAGCTGTCGGATTGACACTTCGATATTCCGCCTTAAATTATTATTATCATTTATTAACGATAGAATACGCTAAAAATAATGGGTTAATTAGCATTATTTGCTAGTTCATCTTTCTTTAACCATTTTTTTACTGCTGTGGCTAACTCATCAGGATGAAACTTTGGAATAAAATCTTCTGCACCAACTTTAGCAACCATGGCATTATTAAAAACACCACTTAGCGAAGTATGTAAAATAACCGGCATGGCTTTCAATCGATCATTATTTTTAATCTCAGCGGTTAAGGTGTAACCGTCCATTTCAGGCATTTCTATATCAGAGATAAGTAAAGCCACTTTTTCGGTAATTGATGTATGACACTCGGCTTCTATAGCAAGTAATTGATCTAAAGCGTCTTGGCCATTTTTAGCTAACAACATTGTTAAGCCTAATGGCTCTAGAGCTCTTCTCACCTGATTTCGAGCTACGGTTGAATCATCCGCGATCATAATTACCCGTTCGCCAAGACTAACTCCGACACTCGCATCAACAACACCTTCACTGAGTTCTGTTGAAATAGGACTAATTTCATTTAAAATTTTCTCTACATCTAAAATAGAGACCATTTTTTTGTCTATTTCTGTAACCGCCGTTAAATAGCTTGATTTGCCAGCACCTTCTGGAGGGGGCATGATATCTTTCCAGCTTAACGTGACGATTCTCTCAACACCGCCAACTAAAAAGCCCTGCACACTGCGATTATATTCTGCAATAATGACAAAGGAATTTTCATCTGGCACTATTTCTGGGCCACCTGTCGATTTGCTCAAATCGATCACTGAAATGGTTTGGCCACGAATATGGGCAACACCTTTAATAAAAGGGTCTTGTCCTGGCAGTAAGGTTAAGCGCGGACAAGGCATAACTTCACGTACTTTAAAAACATTAATACCAAAACGTTGTGGTCCGATTAAACGAAAAAGTAATAATTCAAGCCTATTCTGTCCAACCAACTGAGTGCGTTGATTTACTGAGTCTAAAATTCCTGCCATACAAACCTCATTTTACTTAATTCACAAAAAGGCACACTTCTTGATTGTGCTTACAGATACATATTGAACGTTCAATTTTTTGACGTTTAGTGCGTATTCGTCTGTTTTTAATTATTGTTAAACTATACATAAATTAAGCATAGACGAGTATTTTAATTTCCCTAGCAAATAGTTGACAAATTTATGAGCATATTCAAGATATTTATCATTCTTTCGCTAATCTCAGCGCTTTTTTCAAATCTAGCCTTTGCCCAAACGATGGACAGACAGCAACTTCAAGATTTTGTTACCCAATTTATAAAAAATAACACGCCATTGCCAAAGCAAGGAAAGATAAACGTTTCAGTCTCTACTTTAGATCCCAGAATTATTATTCAACCTTGTTTAACACCTTTAATCGCAAATATACCTGAAAATCATAATGGTAGAAACGTAAATGTTAAAATAAATTGCGACGACCCATCGTCTTGGTATCTTTATATTCCTGCAAAAATTCAAGTGGTCATACCGGTAGTTGTTGCAAAAAGTATCATTAGTAAGGGCAGTAGAGTTGATAGTTCAAATGTCACCATTGAATATCGCGATAAATATAGAATTCGTGGTGAGAGCTTAGATGATACCAGAATCGTTATTGGTACCCGAGCTAAAAGAAAGTTGAGGGCGGGTGTGATTCTAACTAAAAAAAATATTTGTTTTGTTTGCAAAGGCAGCCATGTCACGCTTATTGCGCAATCGAATACCTTGACAATAAAAACCTCCGGCATAGCCCTTGAAGACGGGGGGCTTGGCGAGCAAATAGCGGTTGAAAATGAAGGCAGTGGTAGAACGGTAACAGGGCGAGTATCGGCTATCAACGAAGTGATAATTAATTTATAATAATGGTTAAGTTATTAGGCTGCTTGCCGATAACAAGATAGTGAATATCAACCCGTTATCTATAGGATAGTATTATGGCTATAAATATCAATAACTTGTCAAACAACAGTCAGGTAAAGCAAAAGCTTGATCAACAAGTACAAGTCAAACAGCAAGCCACACAAAATGCAGCAAGTAGTGAACAAGGAAGATCTGTAGGTAAAGATTCAGTCTCTTTAACACCACAAGCTCAACAGTTAAATGAGTTACAAAAGAAAGCGAATGACGCACCAGCCGTTGATCAGAAAAAAATCGATCAACTCAAAAAAGCCATTGCAAATGGTGAGTATAAAGTTGATCCTGAAAAGCTTGCTGCCAGTATAGCAAATTTCGAATTTAAACTAGGCTAACAGTTTACTGTTAACCTAATCACAGGAGTTACACCTGATGACAGCGTTAGCAGCAGAGCAATTAATTGCTCAACAGTTACATAACCTACAGCAGCTTGAAGAGCTGCTCAGCGTTGAAAAAGAAGTCTTACAAAAACAAAGCCCACAAGCATTAACTGCCGTTACCGAGCAAAAAGAGGCTTTGCTAAAAGCCATACAGCAACTTGATGAACAAAACGCTCAAAATATTATTTTGAAAAACGAAGTTAAATCAGGTATTCATCAGCAAGAGATTGCTGAAATTGAAGCTATTTTACTGCGTTGTAAAGACAAAAATCAGGTTAACGGTCAAATCATACAGCAATCTTCACTTGCCGCTGAACGCATGAAAAACTCCTTGCTTGAGAATCATAACCGCTCATCAATGACCTACAATAGTAAGGGCAAGAAAAGTGGTGGCCTTAGCAGTTTAGGCATTAAAGCTTAGTAAAAACAACACGCTAATTAACAACAAAAAGCCTCAACTTAACAATAAGCTGAGGCTTTTTTTACAGAAAAAACTAAAACGACTTTATTAAACGAGTTTAGCTTGGCCGCTCAGCTCCCCCCTTGGCAGCTACGATAGCTGAGCGTAAACTTGTCATTAATGATGAGTAAGCTAAGCAAGCCTAACCAAATAGTTTCCCTAGTTTTTCTTTTGCTTTATCTTTGAGCTTATCTTTTTGTTTATCTTCAAACTCTTTCTTTTTCGCTGCGACGATATCTGAGTTAATCAGCTCATCTAATGCTTTATCGCTATCTCCAATCAGTGCTTCAACATCCATTAGAGACTCGGCTTCCTTATTACTTCCCCCTAAAGCTTGAGTAAGCTTAGTGTTTAACCCTGCTTTAATGTCAGATTTGAAGCTTGTTAATTTAGTTGATACTTGCTGCACCATTGAATCTTTTAATTGGTTATCAAGTGGTGATGAGATAGATAACGTCGGAGCCGTTATTTTACCTTTTGCAGCTATGGTTAACGCCAACGACTTAAGAGACTGAACTGTGTCAATAAAGAGTGTACTTAACTTCGAAGTGCCAGCACCACTATATTGAGTATTAGCTAGGTTAAGTTTATTTTCACTGTCAATTTGGTCATCAATGAATGAAAAAGACCCCTTACCTGATAATAAACCACTGTTAAGATCTAAAGTAAAAGCACTTGATTTTTGTAGTGAAACATCTTTTAAGGTGACATCGGCAAGTTGCCACTGCCCCTTACCTGTTAAAACATCTTGCTTATCTAGTGAGAAAGCTAACCCTAAGGTTAATTTCCCCGAGCCCTGTACATTGTCACTTTTAACGTTAATAACACTGTTATTACCTCGTACCCAGTGCTGATGTGTCAATTCTTTGCCGCTAATTGCAAATTCACCTTGTGGCAATATTAAAGAAAAATTTGCTTGTTCGATAAGTACGTCGGGCAAAGGTGTTTCATCATTAAACTGCACATAACGACCTTGATCACTTGCTACTGGTGCTTCTTTGTCGACTTTTGAAGATTTAATTAGCGGTGCTATATTTCGATAAACAGTATCAGCATAACCAAAGTATTCTCTTGCTTGCTCACCAAACAACAAGTGAGCAAAATCAGCACCATCGACACTGTCAAGTTGGTACTTGCTCTCAATGTTTTTCCAATCCGCGCTTGGCGCATCTTTTAAAGCTTTAGTCTGTTCGCTTAATAATGTTTTTGAAGCGCTAACTTGCTGCTTTGCTTTGTTCATGACCACTTGATCAGCTTCGAACTTCGTTTTTAGCGCAGTAAAATCTTTATTAAGCTTTTCAAGATCGGCTAAACTTTCTATCTTAATATTAGCGAGTTGCTCTACTTGCTTTTTATAGTCTGCTAACGCGTCTTTAGTCGGAAGTGTTTCATAAGCAGCTTGCAGCTTTTTCTTTTCGATTTGATAACTTTGCTCTAAAGCTTTGCCACGTTTGACCGTTAGCAAATCACTATTATTGAGTAAATCTTCAGCTTTAGGTAGGCTAACATCAAGTTTAGGTAACATTGAATCACCTACACCGTCACTGCCATTTTCAGTATCATCACCAAGCCTATAGACTTCACCTACAGACTGCCTAGGCTGATCGATTCTTAACTCAGCAACGTTTAACTCGCTAATATATAACTTACCAAATAAATATTGCCAAACATCGACACCGGCTGAGGCTTGTGAAAAACTCACCAAATTATGGCTAGGTTTTTCAGGATCGGTTGCTTGGAAACCTTCAATACTCAGTGTTAAGGGTAAATAGTTAATTTCAACTTCACTAACATTAACCTCTGCACCTAGATACCATTCGCCTGATTTTTCTATACCTTTCTTAACTAAAGCGTCTGCAAATAAATAAATAAAAGCGATCATTAATCCCATGACCACAAAAAAACCAACTAGCCCTTTCCAACGAATAAAACGACTCATTACAACTCTCCTTGGCCAGAAACGTGGCTATAAATACGGTAGAACTTTGATGCTTTTAATGCCTTAACAATACGGAACTTCTCAAAGAAGGCTTTAATATGTAGTCGATACTTTTCAATTAAAAAATTACTTAGATAATATAACGGCACCGCTAATAAACAGCCAAGCACCAAAGCACCCAACGTATAAGTATGGTGAAGATGGCCTAGTTTAAATAACGAAGACTGATATAAAGCATCAAATAAAGGGTGTAATGACTTTGCTGTTAGTAATGACTCACCAACAGTAACGATCAATGATGACAACAAATAACTTAACCCTTTAAAGAATCCCCAAGCGACTATAAAACCGCCGATATTGACTCTTAAAAATAAAACCACGAATATAAAAGCAATATTATGCAAGGTAAGCAGTGGCGATAGTCCAACGATAAAACCTAACGCTATGGCCAATGATATTTGCCGAGTAGAGCTTTCTGAGTTCAGTGCATTGAACAGTTTAGCGAGTAATGTAAGCATTCCTTTTCCTTTTTTGTGTTCTCTTGCTATGTATTTACCACTTAAAGCTTAGTGGGTTAAGTATAACTAAGTAAATAAACTAAAGCAGGCTTATGCATTAGCGCTACTATTGCATTTCTTTACGGGTATAAACAAAATCATTACCTTGACTCATTTCTTCACTATATTGATAGCCAGCAACATCAAAGGATTTAAGTTGTTCAACCTCTGTTAAGCGATGTTCAATGATATAACGTGCCATTAAACCTCGTGCTTTTTTGGCAAAGAAACTGATCATTTTAAATTGACCATTTTTCCAATCTTTAAATGCTGGAGTAATTATTTCACCTTGAAGCTTTTTTTTATTTACTGATTTAAAATATTCATTAGAGGCTAGGTTAATTAACACTTTATCACCCTGCTGGGCCAATGCTTCATTGACATGGTCAGTAATAATGTCTCCCCAAAACTGATACAAGTTGCTGCCACGATCATTCGCTAACCTTGAACCCATTTCTAAGCGGTAGGCTTGCATTAAATCAAGAGGTTTGAGTAAACCGTATAATCCTGACAAAATTCTCATGTGTTTTTGTGCGAAATCAAAATCATCTTCATTAAATGTTTTGGCGTCTAATCCGGTATAAACATCACCATTAAACGCTAATACCGCTGGGCGAGCATTATCAACAGTAAAAGGCATTGACCATTCACCAAATCGAGCAGCGTTTAACCCAGCAAGTTTATCACTAATGCCCATTAAGGTTGATATCTCTGCAGGTGTTAATTTTTGGCAATGGTCAATTAAATCTTTACTGTGCGCTAAAAGCTCAGGTTGAGAAAATTTATTAGTGGGTAATGGTGACTCAAAGTCTAAGTTTTTAGCTGGAGAAACAACAAGTAGCATAACGGTCCCGTTTAATACAATATCAAAATATATAACCCATATAATACAATAAATCCGCTAAACATGAAGATAAATGATAAGCCAATTACCGTCATAGTTAAAAAAATGTCGAACATACTTGCTATATATTGAAAATTTGTTACAAATATAGTCATATTAGGCATTACATCAAAGGTTTATCACTTTTTCAGCCATTTATGTTGTAATAATTCTCCAATTTTAAGTTTTTCGTAAAAAGGTAAAGGACATGACTAACCAGCTTTCTCAATTAAAAAAAATGACTACTGTAGTTGCTGACACCGGCGATATTGAAGCAATCGCAAATTTTCAACCACAAGATGCAACCACAAACCCATCGCTATTATTAAAAGCAGCATCACTTAAAGGTTATCAACATTTACTTACCGAAGCGGTAACATGGGCAAAAGCACAGTCATCAAATACAGAACAACAAGTTATTGATGCCGCTGATAAACTATCAGTATTAATTGGCTTAGAAATTTTAAAAACTGTACCAGGTCGTATTTCAACAGAAGTAGATTCACGTTTATCTTTTGATACTCAAGCTTCAATTGCCAAAGCGCATAAGCTTATGGCGATGTATAAAGAAGCAGGTATTAATAACGATCGTATCCTTATTAAACTGGCATCAACTTGGGAAGGTATTAAAGCGGCAGAGCAACTAGAAAAGGTTGGTATTAACTGTAACCTAACTTTATTGTTTAGTTTTGCTCAAGCACAAGCTTGTGCCGAGTCAGGGGTTTACTTAATCTCGCCTTTTGTTGGCCGGATCTTAGATTGGTACAAAAAGGATAGCGGCAAAAGTGAATACGCAGCGGATGAAGACCCTGGTGTGATTTCGGTAACTAGCATTTATAACTATTACAAAGGTAAAGGTTATAAAACGGTGGTGATGGGAGCAAGTTTTAGAAACATAGATGAGATACGTCAACTTGCCGGATGTGATCGTTTAACGATAAGTCCAAACCTATTAGACGAACTATCAAAGTGTAATGACCCGCTTGAGCAAAAATTATTTAGTGAGCAACCCAAATTAGCCGTTCAAGAAAAATTATCAGAAAGTAGCTATCGTTGGGCAATGAATGAAGATGCTATGGCCACAGAAAAACTTGCTGAAGGGATCAGAAATTTTACCCTTGACCAGATAAAATTAGAAAAACAGCTTGCTGAGTTACTTTAATAGCTATTTTTCATACGGTTAGTTTAAAATAAAGCCTAAAAAGAGTTACTTTATCACCAAGTATTATCGGAGTTTATTGCTTTAATTATTTGCTTATCATCTTGAATGTGTTATTAAAAAGGTGCTGTTAAATAAAAAGGAGTGTTCTATGGATAAACTTGAACAAGTAATGGGCTCGTTTGGTAAAAGACCTAAGTCCTCAGAAAGCACTAATAAGAAAAGAAAATGGCGTGAAATAGAACTTATAAAAGAAAGATTCCAATTAGAAAAAGAGCTAAAAGCATATGAAGACTCGTTAGAATTTATGCTGGAAGATTTCTAGTTTTATTTCAAATGAAAAAACCCAGTTTTTAACTGGGTTTTTTATTGCTTGAAATACCATAAATGTAAAAGCTAAACTTGCTCTAGAACATACCCCGTAGGCTTAACACCAAAAAACGCCTTTATCTGTTCAACAAGCAAGTAGTTAACCGGCACTAAAATCAAGGTAATAAATGTCGCGAACAATATACCAAAACCAAGAGAAACAGCCATTGGAATAAGGAATTGTGCTTGAGTTGATTGCTCAAAAAGTAACGGCATTAAACCAATAAAGGTGGTTAAGCTAGTTAACATCACAGGACGAAAACGTGAAGCGCCCGCGGTAAGTACTGCTTCCATAAGCTTAATACCTTCGGCTCGTTTTTTATTGATAAAATCAACTAATACCAAGGAGTCATTCACCACCACACCAATTAATGCCAGCATGCCCAATAAGCTCATAATCGTTAATTCCATGCCCATGATCCAGTGACCTATAACGGCACCTATCATACCAAAAGGAATAACGCTCATTACAATAATAGGTTGTAGATAAGACTTAAATGGAATGGCCAGCAAAGCATAAATAATAAAGAAAACAAAAACTAATGCCCAAGCTAACGATCCAAATGATTCACGTTGCTCTTTAGCTTCACCTTCGAGCGAATGACTGACACCAGGATATTGTAAAAGAAGCTCATCCAAGTAAGTTTTTAAATCGGCCTGTAATATTGTCATATTGGTGTTTTCTTTATCGACATCAGCGCTGACATTTGCCGTTCTATAACGATCGATTCTAGAGATGGTTGATGGACTTTTCCCTGGAATTAAGCGAGCAACATGCGCCAAAGGCACTGAACCACCATTGGGAGTTCCAATAAGAATATTTTCTAAATCAGCAGTCGTGCGACGCTCACTCAAAGGTAAACGAACCATTACCCGGACATCGTCTCTACCCCTTTGAATACGCTGAACTTGTGAGCCAAAGAACGAGCGGCGTACTTCATTTGATATACTTACTCTGGTTAACCCTAGCGCTTTGCCTTGCTCAGTTAATTCGATTTGTAGCTCTTCTTTTCCGTCAGACAAACTATCTTCTATGTCAAAAACAGTGGGGTAAGTGGCTAAGCGTATCTTTACCTTATCGGTAATTTCTTTAAGCGAGTCCAAAGAGCTTGCTTTTAGCTGTACTTGAATAGGGTCTGATGACCGACCTATTTCGGCTCTAAAGGTCATACTTTCAGCGCCAGGAATTGGCCCAATAAGCTCCCGCCATTCTCGAACTAACTGTGTTGAACCAATTGATAAGCTTCTAGACTCTGGCGGCGTTATTTCAAAACGAACACTGCCTTGATTGGTTGTGCCACCTCTGCCACCCGTTGTCGCCAAAATATTAATAATGATACTTTCATTCGTCGCCTCATCAATATATTTCTCACGTAACTCTTCCGCTTTCTCTGTCATTTTTAAGATATGTTTATTCGTTACCTCAAATGGTGAGCCTGCTGGTAAGGTTAATGAAGCTCTTACCGTCTCACTGGGTATTCTTGGAAAGAAGATAAATTTAGTCCAGCCACTCATGACCAAGGTAATGATAATTAAGAAAACACCAACAAAACCAAAAAATGTCGCTGTTTTAAAATTAATGGCTTTTTTTAATAAAGGCTGATAATAACGTAAAATTGTGTTTTCAAAGCCATCCGCAAAGCGTTGTTGTAATTGGCTAAATTTAGATGTTTTTGTTTTTTGACTACGGAGTTTTAAATGCTTTAAATGTGACGGTAAAACAAACTTTGACTCGATTAGAGAAAACAATAAAACAGGAATAACAATAACCGGAATTTGTGCGAACAATGCCCCTCGCGCACCTTCAATAAATGCCAGAGGTAAAAAAGCGGCAATAGTGGTTAATACACCAAAAGTGACTGGTGTAGCCACTTCTTCAGTACCTCTTATGGCTGCCTCTTCCCCTGACTTAGCTGTTTTTAAATGGGTATAAATATTTTCTCCGGTGACAATGGCGTCATCCACGACAATACCGAGTACTAGAATAAAGCCAAATAGGCTCATAACATTAAGGGTAATGCCAAAAAAAGGCATTGCTATAAAAGCCCCCATAAATGAAATAGGAATGCCAATAAAAACCCAGAAGGCGATCGACGGGCGTAAAAATAAGCTCAGTAGTGCTAAGACTAAAATACCACCTTGCAACGCACTTGTTGTTAACGTTGCAATACGATTTTTTACAATTTGAGAGTCGTCATCCCAATAACTTAACTCAACACCTACCGGCACATTTCCTTGTTGTTCATCAATATAGTTTTTTACTGCATCGGCAACGTCAATGGCACTTTGTGGACCAATACGATAGATGTCGATAAAGGCGGCTTGCTTACCGTTAAAGCGGGTTCTTACCGGTGTTTCTTCAAAAGCATCGGTGATCAACGCAATATCAGACAAACGTAAAATAGAACCATCAGTGTGAGTCTTTATCGCGATGTCAGAAAACTCATTTTTACGATAAGCTTGCCCCTTTGACAATAATAAAACATCCCCTCCTTCGGTTCTTAGATTGCCCGCAGAAACATCGGTACTAGAATTATTTATCGCGGCTGACACTTGGGAGATAGTTAAGTTATATTGTTGTAATTTATCTTGAGGTATTTCAATAGAAACTTCGTAGTTACGAACACCACTAAGCTCTGCCTGAGTAATTTCAGATATTTTTAACAACTCATCGCGTACTTTCTCTGCATACTCGCGCGTTTCTTTTTCACCATAAATACTGGCGACACTAACCGAGATAACTTCTCTTTTTCGAGTCGCTAACGACACTACAGGTTTTTCAGCATCTGATGGAAAAGTATTGATAGAGTCGACACGACTTTTAATATCAGCCAAAACTTCTCGTGCATCGTAGCCACTTTCAACTTCGATATTAACCGCTGAAGAGCCTTCAGATGAACGACTAGCAATTTGCTTAATACCTTCTAGGTCTTGTATCGCCTCTTCTATGCGAATAGAAATACTTTTTTCAACATCTTCTGGCGTAGCACCACGTAACGAGACATTCACATTGATACGATCAGAGGCAAATGAGGGGAAAACCTCAACCGGTATCCGCACAGATAGACTAAATAGACCTAAAATTAAAATAGTAATTAATAACAGATTCGCAGCTACGTGATTTCGAGCAAACCAGGCGATCATTGTGCTTCACCCTTTGATCTTTTAGTGCCTTCAAGTTTTGCCTTATTTTGACGAGCTTTTGGGTTATTTTGTCTTGCTTTACTCGGGATATTTCCTTCAATGGCTACGGGAGTTCCAGAGCTCACTTGTCCTAAAGAAGTTAGCACAAGTTCATCACCGGCAACGAGCCCAGACTCAACAATTGACTCTTTACCGTTTTGCCACCCTAGTAAAACCTCTTTACGAATTAACAAGCCATTTTCGACTGTGTAAACATAGCTTCCCTGATAAATAACATTGCTGGGAATAACCAAAACATTGCTTAGTTCTTTCCCTGTTATCTGGGCAGTAACATATTGACCTATTTTTATCGGTGATCCCAAAGAGGTTGTTGCATCATAGGGGCGATTAATTTGTGCTACAACATAGAGCTGCTGAGACTGTTCATCGATAGCACTTTCGGTGCGAATTATTTTTCCATTCCATGATTGATGGCCAATTAAATCAGAGCTTATTTTTACATCGTCCTTATTACCCTGTTCACCAATATCTCGATATACTTCAGGTAAGTTAATCAAGGAAAGATCTTTATTATTAATCGGTAAGCGAATTTCTACATAATCAACAGCAAAAATGGTGGCAAGTTGACTGTTACTGGTAACAACTTGACCAATATCAACTTGTTTTTTCAAAATGCGTCCCGCATAAGGTGCCACTATTTGGGTGCGTTCTAACGATAGCTTAGCTTTATCTAATTGTGCTTGTGCAGAAAGTACTTTTGCTTTTGCTGACTCAAGTTGCGGCTGACGTAACACTAAAACACCGGCTACTTTACCATTTCCCAACCGCTGCCAGTCAGCTTCTGCTTGTTGAACTCTTGCTTGTTCTTCAAGTAATACTTGGTTGGCAGATAAAAGGTTTGCTTGTGATACTTTTACTTCTGACCGGTAATCTCGATCATCAAGTTGTACTAAAACATCACCTTTTTCAAAAAAACCTCCGTCACGAAATTGACCACTAACTTGAGTGATTTGGCCAGCAACCTGCGCAAAAAGTATGCTTTGTGTACGAGGTTTTACCGTACCAAAACTTTCCACCATAACTTGATAACGTTGCGGCGCTAAAATCTTTGTTGCTACTGTCATCTGGGGCGCTTTTGAGGGTTTAGCCCTTTTCGATTGTGGCGGGTTACTATAAATCAAAGCGACTAATGATAATGTAACGCCAATAATAACAGCTAGGATGATCAATTTTTTTAGCGTGCTTGGTTTTTGTGTTATTTCTGTATGTAAACTTGGTTGTGAAGACATTATTATTCAGCCTTTGGATTAATAGTTGTGGCAGTTTTCTCAGGCACAGTAAAGTCGCCACCGAGTGCTAAATGTAGTTGTATGCGATTGGCAATCAAGCGATTTTTAAGCTTTATCAAGGTACTTTGTGCATCAAACGATCGTGATTGAGCATCAAGCACCGTAGTATAATTAACCAAACCACTTTGATATTGTTCAAAAGAAAGTGTCGCGGCAACTTTGGCATTTTCTTGTGCAGCTAACATACTTTTATAGCTATTTTTTAAACTTTTTTCTTGGGTCACCGCATTCTCAACCTCAGTAAATGCATTATATAAGTGCTCAAGATATTGCTGTTCGTTTTGTTTCAATGCTAACCGCGCTTGTTCTTCATTAGCAGCCAAACGACCAGCATTGAATAGTGGTGCAGAAATATTTCCAAACAATGACCATGCTAATGATGATCCTGATAGCAAGTCATCTATATCAATACCGCTGTCTCCTACCGACGCTGTTAAACTTAGGCTTGGAAAACGTTGTTTGTGTGCATAAGCGAGGCCAGCATCTTTAGCAAGTAGTAAATACCAACTAGACTTTAACTCAGGTTTTCTGCTAATAAGCTCCGATGGCAATCCTAAGGGAATATCAGAGGTTAGTAGCGGTAAATCAGCATCAACTAACAATGTTCCTGTGGGATACTCACCAACTAAACGTTCCAACTGTCTAATTAATTGAGTTTTTACTGTTTTTTGTTCCCAAACACGAGTTAACTCATTGTTTAGCTCATTACGTGTTAGGTAAACATCAAGTGCTTCACTTAAGCCACTGTTATAGCCTGATTCAATAATGTCTAAATTTTGTTGGGAGTTTTTTACACGAGCTTGATAAAGTGACAGTAGCTTTTCTGCCTCAACAACCGCGAACCACGTAGTGACAACATCAACCACTAATTGCTGTTTACTTTGCTCAAAATTCGACTGTTCAGCCATAAACGTTAAGTTAGCTTGTTGGTCAGCTGAAGATAGTTTCCCCCATAAATCAAGTTCATAAGTTAAATTCAAATTAACTGAACTTGAATTAGTGTAAGTATCAGAGTCATTGTATTTATTTCGACCCGAACGCAAAGACAAGTCAAGCGATGGCCAAAGTGTACTGCCAGAAATGATCAGTTGTTGCTTTTGAATTTCAACATTATACGCTTGAATTTTTAATTGGTGATTTGATGCTAGTGCTGTTCTCACTAATTGTTGAACTTGAGGACTATCAAGCTGTTCTAGCCAGTTATTTTCAACTTGCAAATTCTGTTCACTTTGTTGCCAAGTCGCAGGTAAGTTAATATTTCTAATATTTTTATCAAGCTCAGATGTACTCGAGCAAGCCAACAACAGGGTTGTTGCTAGGACAGTCATAACACTGTGTTTGATCTGTATTCGAAAACGGTTTTCCATAAAAGATGAAACCACTTATAGTATTTTTAATGCTTTAATTGTAATCAGTATTAATCAAAAGCTGTAATGACTTTACAAAAGTTTACTTTCAAAAAATTTATTGCGATGAATAACCTGAATAAAACGGTGAGTGGTATTAGTTTTCAATTTGGATGATTAAACCCATAACTAAGTAAACGTCAATAAGACGCTTAGCTCAGTAAAAAACAGTTAATATGATTAACGAAGGGAATATTACAAAGTAAGTTTTCATCATTAGTCTCAAATACCTATGTGCCCCCTTAAGTTCCATGAAGTGATCAATAACGACAATACCTTTGCACATTATTGTTATTGCAACTAAAACACTAACAACTGTCGTTGACTGAAAGTTTTCACCTAAAAAAGTGTTCAACAAAGTAATTAAAATTAATACCACTAAGTAGTATTCTAATTTTCCAATACCTTTCATATTTCAACGCTACCTTAATACATATAATAATGGAAAAATCAGGATCCACATTAAGTCAATCATATGCCAATACACAGCTAGTGCCTCTAAACCTGTGTGACTTTTTGCTGAATATGCCCCTTTTCTTAGCCTGAAGATCACCCATAATATGGCACATGAGGCCCAGCCAACATGTAAAAAATGATTAAACGTCATGTAGTAATAGACAGTGAAAAATTCATTGGTGTTAGTGCTATATCCTTGTAAGTCATTCCAGTGAAATTCCCAGGTTTTTAAGCATAAATAACTACAGCCACAAAGTAGAGCAAGCCATAAAAACCGTTCGCATTTCACTAAATTATTAACTCGGACACTAGCCATGGCCTTAGCCATAAAGTAACTGCTAGACAACAAAACAATAGTGTTCAATACACCTATAGTTGTATTTAAGCTTTGTGGGCCACGAGAAAATATCTCAGGATAATATACTTTAGCGATAAAATAGGCGACAAAAAAAATACCAAACTCTGTTAACTCAGATAATATTCCTACCCAAATAGGGATATTACCAGGTATTCGCCCTGCTCTTTTTTCACTCCATGAAGCAAAAAAAATGCCTAATGATTCATCCGCTTGTTTTGTACTCATCATCATTAAGTTCTAGAGATATCAAGGGCAATATTTATAACATAATGTCTATTAAGAAAGTTTGATATAAAACGGGAATTTAGTGAAGTGATACTCATTTAATTGAAAATAAATTTTTCTGTGTAAACAAAAAAAGCCCACAATTGCTTGTGGGCTTTTTCGTCTCAATAAAGAGAAATATGGTGCCTTGACCCGGAATCGAACCAGGGACACGAGGATTTTCAATCCTCTGCTCTACCGACTGAGCTATCAAGGCAGTTTGAAATTCTAAAGAACATCAAAGAGGCGTTATAATATAGGGTAATAGTGGTTCAGGCAAGCATTACCTAATCACTTTTTAATTATATAGTGGTTACCACTGAAAGTTTACAAATTCAGGAGTTTAAATAAAAAAAACCAACATCAATGTTGGTTTTTTAAAAGTAAATTTTCTAAGTGTGCCTAGGTGAAAATTGCCACCATTCCCCAGAAGAAAATGATAGATAAACCTGCACCAACCGGTAAGGTAACAACCCAAGAAACAACAATATTACGCACAACCGTTAAGTTAATTGCAGCAATACCACGAGCCATACCTACACCTAACACAGCGCCTACTAACGTTTGTGTGGTTGAGATAGGTAAACCTGTTCCTGAAGCGATAACAACTGTACATGCTGCTGCTAATTCAGCTGCAAAACCACGGCTTGGCGTTAAATGTGTAATGCCATTACCTATGGTTGCAATAACTCTGTGACCAAATAATGCAAGACCAGCAACAATACCAAAACCACCTAGTGGTAAAATCCACCATGCGATAGCTGATTTAGCTGCAATTTGACCGTCATTACCAACAATACTTACTACCGCAGCTAGTGGACCAATCGCATTAGCAACATCGTTTGAACCATGAGCAAATGCCATTGCACAGGCAGTAACGATCATTAATACCGCAAATACTTTTTCTACGTTGGCATAATGTGTTTTCTTCGCAGCACTTTCATCAAATTCTAAACGGTTTATGAATATTTTACCTATAATAGCGACAATAACTGCGGCAATAATTGCATATACATAACCCTCAACAGAGCCGATGTCTAAGCCTAAATGCTTCAAACCTTTCTTAATAGTGACTAAAGCAAGTACGAAGCCCGCTAAAAACATGTAAAAAGGTACCCAACGTTTAGCTTGAATTAATGGGTTATCCGTATCAAAAATTAATTTTTGTGCGCTGTTAAAAATAATAAATGCAATAATACCTGAGATAAGTGGCGTAATTATCCAGCTACCTACTATACCGATAACCTTAGCCCATTCAACAGCATCAACACTAACACCAACGGCAGCAAAACCAACAATGGCGCCAACAATTGAGTGTGTTGTAGATACTGGCCAACCTAAAATAGAAGCAATAAGTAACCAAGTAGCAGCAGCAAATAATGCTGAAATCATACCAAAAACAAGTAATTCCGGACTATCAACAAAGTAAGAAGCATCAATAATACCCTTACGAATAGTTGAAGTAACTTCACCACCCGCTAAATATGCACCAGCAAATTCAAAAATCATCGCGATGATAATAGCTTGTTTAATCGTTAGCGCTTTAGAGCCAACTGATGTACCCATTGCGTTAGCCACATCGTTTGCACCAATGCCCCACGCCATAAAGAAACCAACAACGCCGGCAATAATGACCAACATAGGGCCATGTGTTAATAATATATCCATGAATAAGCCTTATTTTCTAGCCAGTAAAATTTCTAAACGAGCACCAACACGTTCGGCTAAATCGGCTAAATCACCTATCCATTCAATAATTTGATATAAAAACATTACATCAATAGGATTTAAGTCATTCTCAATCGCCAATAAGTCGCTACGCAATTTAATTTGCATGCCGTCTGTATCATCTTCTATTTCATCTAATTGGTTAATCATCTTCTCAACCAATGCTACTTCTCGACCACGAAAACCTGTTTCTAATAAGTCGTCTAATTCATTAATCGCGTCAGCTGCTTTTTCTGCGGCTTCAATATTTCGAGCAACATACGCCACAAAAGAATCTTGTAGTGTTTCTGGTATTATCAGTTTGCGTCCTAAAATACGTCCGGCAATATCTTTTGCTTTATTAGCAATTTTGTCTTGTTGTGAAAGTAACTCTAACAAATCAGCACGATCAACAGGCATAAATAAGCCACCCGGAAGTTCAAGGCGTATTTCGCGTTTTAATTTGTCTGCGTCGCGTTCATATTTTGAGATTTTACTGCGAAGTTTCCCTGCTTTTGACCAATCTTGTTCAGCACAAGCAGCAAAGAAAGGAGTTAGTTGATTACAACACTTAGTGACCAATCGAATGTGTTTTTCTAATGGTTTAATAGGTGATTTTGCAAAGACACCTAGTATTGAATTTCTAGCCATAATTTATTCCCAGAGCCAAATTGCTCTTTGTTATTATTCGTCGCGGATATTAACCCATTTAACACGATCTTCAAGCGTTTTATCACGATCACCTGACAATTCCTGTGCTTTTAACTAGATATAGCTATGATTTGTCGAAACATAACAGGTATATAGAAAGTTATTTAAACGTAGCGGCTTTTTCCAAATTTACAAAGATTTAATATCTTCAGCTGTTGTGTGGCGAACATCTTTTCCTTTGACAAAATAGATAATGTATTCGCAAATATTTTGACAACGGTCACCAATACGTTCTAAAGCACGAGCTGACCAGATAACACTCATTATTTGTGGGATAGAACGCGGGTCTTCCATCATGTAAGTCATTAATTGGCGCATTAGCGCCTCGTATTCACGATCAATCTTCTCGTCATTGCCATGAGTTAAAACAGCTGAGTCGACATCCATACGTGTAAAAGCATCAAGAGTTGCTTGTAAAAATTCTAAAACCTTACGACCTAAATTATCTAAATTAAGTAATAGCGCTTTTTGCTCTCCAGAGAAGTTTTCGAGTGCTACCCGAGCAATTTTCTGTGCTTCGTCGCCGATACGCTCTAAATCAGCAATTGTTTTTACAATAGCCATAATTAAACGTAAATCGCCAGCAGCTGGCTGACGCTTAGCTATGATGCGTGTACATTCATCGTCAATACTGACTTCTAGGGCATTAATTTTATAATCGTTCGCTAAGACATTTTTTGCCAAGACTTCATCCGCATCATAAACAGCCGTGAGTGAATCGCTTAATTGTTTTTCAACCAGACCACCCATATGCATGACATGGTTGATGACATTTTCTAAATCTTCGTTAAACTGGCCTGATATATGACGACCAAGATTGATGTTATCCATTGTTTTTCCTTGTTATTCTATATTAAAAGTAGAATATTAATCGTCTCTATTAACCGTAACGGCCAGTAATATAATCTTCAGTTTTCTTTTTTGCCGGCGTGGTAAACAGCGTATTAGTATCGCTGTATTCAATTAAGTCACCCATGTACATAAATGCTGTTTGATCTGAAACACGTGCAGCTTGTTGCATATTATGGGTAACAATGACCACAGTAAACTGCTTTTTTAAGTCATTAATCAATTCTTCAATCGTCAATGTTGAAATAGGGTCAAGTGCCGAAGTAGGTTCATCAAGCAATAAAACTTCTGGCTTAATCGCAATGGCGCGAGCAATCACTAAACGTTGCTGTTGACCACCAGAAAGTCCCAGTGCACTATCGTGCAAACGGTCTTTTACTTCATTCCATAATGCCGCACTTCGCAGCGCAACTTCTGCGGCTTCATCCAATACACGGCGATTATTTTCGCCCATAATACGTAAACCATAGACAACATTTTCATAAATGCTTTTAGGGAATGGATTAGGTCGTTGAAAAACCATACCTACTTGACGACGCAGCGCTGCAACATCAACATGTTTTCCATAAATATTTTCGCCATGAAGATTAATTTCACCTTCAATCTTACATATATCAACCAAGTCGTTCATACGGTTAATACAACGTAACAACGTAGATTTACCACAACCACTAGGACCAATAAACGCGGTAACTTGTCCTTTAGGAATAGACATGCTGATATTTTGTAGTGCTTGTTTGTCACCATAGTATAGGTTTAAATTTTTAATTTCTAACGCCACTTGTTCTGGCGATAAGTTGTTAAGATCAAGTTTAACTTTTGGATCTAATGTTCTTGGGCTGACTGAAATCATAGTTTTCTCTTTCAATGCTTAAATTTTGTTCGTGACTGTTAAAACTTTTTTACTTTATATTTTGAGCCATTCTTATGTCAGTATATTTAACTAAAATAAGAATGGTATTCTTCAATAAAATTAATGCTCTAACATGCGATATTTTTCTCTTAAACGGTTACGTATGGTAACCGCTGTCATATTCAGTGAGACAATAATTGTCACCAATAAAAATGCGGTTGCAAAAACTAATGGTCTTGCCGCTTCAACATTAGGGCTTTGGAAGCCTACATCATAAATATGAAAACCTAAATGCATAAACTTACGGTCTAAATGTAAATATGGGAAGTTACCATCAAGCGGTAAATTTGGCGCCATTTTTACAACACCAACTAGCATCAGTGGTGCAACTTCACCGGCCGCACGAGCAATCGCTAAAATGATACCCGTCATAATTGCTGGACTAGCAATCGGTAGAATAATACGCCATAACGTTTCTGCTTTGGTTGCACCTAGCGCTAAAGACCCGTGACGCATAGCTGAAGGAATGCGTGATAGGCCTTCTTCGGTTGAAACAATAACAACCGGTAATGTTAGTATCGCTAGAGTAATAGCAGACCACATAACACCTGGCGTACCAAAAGTTGGACTAGGCAGTGTCTCGGCATAAAACAGTTGATCTAAACTACCACCCACCATGTAAACAAAGAAACCTAAACCGAACACCCCATAAACGATTGACGGTACACCTGCTAAGTTAATAACAGCGATACGAAGTAGTTTAGTCAGGGCATTTTTACCCGCATATTCATGTAAGTAAATAGCCGCTATAACGCCCATAGGAGAAACAATGACTGTCATCAGTAAAACCATTAAAACAGTACCAAATATTGCAGGAAAAACGCCACCTTCGGTATTTGCTTCTCGTGGGTCATCAATTAAGAAACTGCCTATTTGCTGAATAAATACCGCAGCTCGGCCAAAAACAGACAGTTTATTGTTATAAGTAACTTTGAGTATTTCTTCAAAATTTATCTCAATAACCTCACCGCCCATAGCGCGTACCACAAGTTGATCACGAGATACTTTGTCACGGATAGCCATTAACTGTTTTTCTAGTACTTGGTAATCAGCGTTATAACGAGCAACTTCTGCATCAATTTCTTGTTCGCGCTCAACGGTTAAGGTCTCATCAAGTTTATGTTTACGCTTTTTCAGTCGTAAGCGTTCTATTTGATAATTGATGGCGCCGATATCAACTTTTTGTAATTCGTCCATTTCGTCTTGAAAATTATCAACACGTTCCAGCAACTCAGCCATTTTGTCTAGGCCTTCAGGCTGACCATCTAAGATAATCCCTTCAATGAAGCCATAAAAATTACCATTGGTGCGACGTTCAATCACCACAACATCTTCAGGCATGGTGGTTTTGTTAATAAGCGGCATTAACAACCAGCGAAAATCTAGATTAACTAATTCACGGTTACCCGTTTTCACTAAAATTCGCTCAATGGTTTCTTTAGTAGGATCTAAACCTAAATTTAAATGCGATAACTGCTTGCTTGGCAGGCTTTCACGATCGTATATCTCACCAATAACGGTAACTGCTTGGCCTTTTTCATTAACCGTCTCAAATTGATAAATGTCTGCAGGCCAAAAGTAAGATAAACCACGTGAAGCAATTAACCACAATAAACCTAGAACTGAAATTAAACTGATACTTACTCCGCCAGCAGACAACCACACCCACGGAGAACCAGATTTAAACCAACTATTCATAAACTCAGTTCCTTAACTATAACGAGCTGTATTTTTCACGTAAGCGCTGACGTATCAGCTCAGCAAACGTGTTAAAAATAAAGGTGAAAACAAATAAAACAAAAGCAGCTAAAAATAGAATTCGATAATGCGAACTCCCTACCTCGGATTCTGGCATTTCTACAGCAATATTTGCTGCTAAGGTACGCATACCTTGGAAGATACTCCAATCTAAAATTGGAGTATTACCCGTCGCCATCAGCACTATCATGGTTTCGCCTACTGCACGGCCTAAGCCCATCATCACTGCAGAAAAAATACCTGGACTAGCGGTTAACAAAACAACTTTCGCAAGCGTTTGCCATTGTGTAGCCCCCAAAGCGAGTGAACCACTGGTTAAATGTTTAGGTACACTAAATATTGCATCTTCTGCCATAGAAAAAATGGTCGGTATAACGGCAAATCCCATCGCTAAACCAACCACTAATGAATTACGTTGGTCAAAGTCAATACCGAGGTCGTTAGTAATATACTGACGAACATCGCCACCAAAAAACAAGGTTTCAAAGAAAGGAGATAACAAAAATGCACTACCACCGGCAATTAACAAGACAGGAACAAGTATGATCGGCGCCCATGTTTCAGGAATAGTATTTTTCATATCTTTAGGCAGTTTATGCCAAGCAAATGCAGTTACAAAGACTGAAAGCGGTAACATAATTAATAGCATTGCGATTGCTGGCAAATAATTTTCGATTATTGGTGCTAACCATAAACCCGCCAAGAACCCTAAGATAACTGTTGGCAATGCTTCCATTAACTCAATTGTTGGCTTAACTTTTCGGCGCATACCAGGGGTCATAAAGTAAGCGGTATAAATCGCAGCACTTAACGCAATAGGCACAGCAAATAACATCGCGTACATGGCCGCTTTCATGGTACCAAATGAAATGGGTACTAAAGAAAACTTACCTTCGAAATCATCTGAACCGGAAGTTGACTGCCAAATATACTCGGGCTCTGGGTAACCTTCGTACCAAACTTCTTCCCACAAAGCACTCCAAGTAACTTCGGGGTGTTCATTTTCAACGCTGAATATTTTCAGCTGGTTTTCGTCAATCACGACTAAACCATCAGCGCGAGGAGAAATTGCAAATACGCTAGGTTCGGTAGTTGTTAGTTGACCACGCCATAAATCAGCTTCACTGGTGGTGTAGAAAACCCCCATATTTCCTGAGGTCGTTAAAGTATAGAAACTTTTACGAAATTGTTCGGTATGAATTTGAGTAACAGCTTCGGTATCACTAACGTTAAAGCTACGAACATTTTTAAATTGACGACCATCGTCAGTAGCCACTTCAAACCATTGTGTAACTTTACCCGCACTGCTACCTAATAAGATTGAGCTACTACCAGAAAGTAATGCCATTGCTGTAACATGATGGGGTTTGCTTCTGGTTTGTTCTAAAGAGGGAATAATTGTGGCTTTAAGTTCAACGTCATCTTCATCGGTAAGATCAAAAACAAAAACTTGATCATCACTACGAACAAAAGCTAAGCCCATATCAGGAGTCACTAGGATTTCGTTAACATGATCAGCAGGAAAATCAATTTCTTGATAAATAGTTTCGTAAGCGCTGTCGTAAGTAAAGTCATCTTCTGCAATTAAGCTGGTCTTAATTAAACGCTGGTCTTGCGTAAACGCAACAAAAACCGCTTTTTCATCATTCATACCAAATGAAAGTTCAGTAAGAACTTCGCCACTCTCGTCAACGGCTATCGACTCTTCTCCTAACGGATAGGCAACACTAGGAATAATTTCTCGTGTACCCGAATCAAAATTAGAAAAGAATTTAGCGGCAATAAGCTGCATGTTGCCGTCACTATCAATGAGTAGTTTCTTTTCTACACCAGAATTAACAACATTAATTAAGGTTTTATCATCACTCAATAAGTTTTCACTGAGTACTAACGTACCTTTTTCATGAGCAGCACTTTTGACGAGCTGATAAAAGTTAATATCACCTTGCTGAGTAATCTGAAAAGCGATTTCTTTTAGTTCATCAACACCCGCAGATAACGTGGGTGCCGTGGTACTGATTTCAAATTGACCAACAGGCTCTATTGTTGCCGACTCAAAAATAGGTTTTATCACATAGAGTAAATATAAAAAGATCAGCACCAGTGTAAACAAAACACTTATACCGCCTACCGTTATTAACCATTGTGCTAATGTATTTTTCAACTGACGTGGGCCAGTCGATTTTAATGCAATTGCCACTTAAACACCTTCAATTATGGAGACTTTAGTACGATATGAATTATAAGACAGTTGTATGACACTTTTGTGACAGCCAACAATTAGTTTTATATAAATCACTAAAGAGGTAGTTTTGACTAAAAGATTATTGTTAATTAACAAAGTTTTGTTTATCGTGATGAGCAAACAAAAATCAAATATTAGGAGAGAATGATGAGCTTAAGTAAAATTATGTCGACAGACTTAATTACCTTAGAACTTGACGATGATTTAAGTAAAGCAAAAGCAATATTTGACCAACACAGCATTCACCATATTTTGATACTTTGTGATAAACAACTTGTCGGGGTGGTCACCGATAGAGATATATACAAGCATTTAAGTCCAACAATTGGCACTAAAAACGAAACGCCCCGTGACCATTCAATGTTACAAAAGAAGCTACACCTCATCATGAACAGAGACCTAACAACAGCCAAGGCAGAAGTCAGTTTGAATGACGCAGTATTAATGTTTCATGACAATCACCTTTCATGTCTGCCGATTGTAAATGATGAAATGCAACCTATTGGTATTATCAGTTGGCGTGATATTTTAAAAGTTATTGCACGACAATACCGTAACAAGTTAGCCACTAATAAATAATGGCTGACACAAAACGACTTATGCTTTATTTTAGTTTAGCGCTTTAACTGAAGAAGCAATTTTAGTGCTGTGCATTATCGTTAATTATCTTTAAAATAGTTATTTATCCTCACAATATTTCATGAGTTATGCTTTAACAAAGGAATAAATATGTACTTTACTATCACCCCTTCTCCTTACGGCAATATCGCATTAACCGCTAATGACCAAGGGCTAACGGCGCTTGCTTTTCAAGATGGCGCTTTACCGCTGATTATTGATGAAAGTTACACAGAGAGCCCTACTCATTTTACCCGAGTGGTTCAACAGCTTGCAGAATATTTTTCTGGTCATCGTACTGTCTTCGACTTGGCACTTGCACCACAAGGTACACCATTTCAGCAAAAAGTATGGCAAGCATTGCTGACTGTCAAACAAGGTGAGACCAAAAGTTATTTATGGATAGCAAAAAAAATTAATAATGAAAAGGCCGTACGAGCGGTTGGCGCAGCAAACGGAAAAAACCCGATCGCTTTAATTATCCCTTGCCATCGTGTTATAGGCACCAATGGAAAATTAACAGGTTATGCTGGTGGTTTAGCTTTAAAAGCAAAGTTACTGATGCATGAACAAGCACAGTTCAGCGTTTAATTAACCTAACATAGAGTTAAGAGGGCTAGCGGTTTAATTTTTGTAAATACCCGAGTTATAAAATAAAAATAAGCTTTAGCCAAATTCAATTTGACTGATAAGATGCCCACAATGTTTTTATAGAATAAATCAGTTATGAGTATAGATATTTTATTTGTTTTTGCTGTTGCCGTAATATTGTGGATGGCATGGTTATTAGTTAAAGCAAAACGTTTCACTAAATTTAAGCTACAGATAGAAAAAGAGTTAAAGCCAAAAGTTATTGCTGATATTTTAGCCGAATTAGAAGAAAGCAGAAGTGATATTTTTCCAAATAACGAAATTCATCAACAAGCAACGATTTATTATTGGTCGCAGTATAAAGTGCGTATTTTGCAAGCCGCCTTGCAACGAGAAATCATTAGTACGCAGTGGTTAAAAGACACCGGCAACTTACGTAATAGCCAGCATCTTTTTCACGTTGAACAAGAGTACTTAAATTAACTGTCCATTCTAGATTAATCTTGGCGTTTAAATTGAATATCCCAAACGCCATGACCTAAGTTATGACCACGGTTTTCAAATTTCGTTAATGGCCGAGAATCAGGACGTGGCACAAAGTCACCATCGGTGGCTAAGTTTTTATAGCCCGGCGCTGAGTTCATATCTTCAATCATGCATTCTGCGTAATTTTCCCAGTCAGTAGCCATATGAAAAACACCACCCACCTTTAGCTTTTGACGAATAGTTTCGACAAATTCTAACGAAACAATTCGACGTTTATGATGCTTCTTTTTATGCCAAGGATCAGGAAAAAACAATTGCACGGTCGTTAATGAACTATTAGGAATACAGTCAGCAAGCACTTCTATCGCATCGTGTTCAAAAACCTTTAAATTATGAACGCCTTCTTCATCTGCTAATGAAATACAAGCGCCAACACCCGGACGATGCACTTCAACACCAACAAAATTTAGTTCTGGGGCATTTTTTGCCATTTCGACTAAAGATTTACCCATGCCAAAACCAATTTCTAAGATAATAGGATTGCTGTTATTAAATAAGTGAGCAAAATCAATCATTCCATCAAGATGGTTTAAGCCCATTGTTGGCCAAAATTGCTCCAATGCATTCGCTTGTCCTTTTGTTAATCGCCCTTCGCGCTTAACAAAACTACGTACTTTGCGAATATATTTGCCTTCTTTTTCAGCTTCTTCAATGCTTTTGTGGGTGTTTTCAGTTTTATCTACCATATATTTCTTCAATATAATCCAAGTTTTATTCTAAATAAATGCGCTTTAAACAAAGCAGCCAAAATTTTCAGAGTCTGCACTTATTGTACATAAGTAATGGCACTGAAAAATGCTGACAATGCCGGGTAAAGTTCATTTATGATGAATAAAGTTATTCAGCCCACCAAACATCGTAAAGATCACTAACAGCTACTGCTGTAGCGCCATTTTCATTCAACCAAGATTCTACAGCGGTACGATGTTCATCGGTACACTTACCGATATTTTGAGTACAAACGATACCATGCCATAAAACATCGCCTTCACCGCCAAAACCTAAACCATTAGGTTGAATAACTTCATTAAAAAAGTTATTCAAAAAAGTATCAACCGTATCATTGTCTGTACCGTCAGCTAATTTAAAAGCGACGTCAAAACCTAATTCTTGGTATTCATCAACACGTAATTTTTTACGTAAACGGCGGTTACGGTTTTTAGCATTTAATTTCATTTTAATTCCTTAAATCTTAGCAAGTATATTTCGAGTGATAATCTCGAGATTAATATGGACGAGAGCATAATGGCATTATAAATTTTTGCAATAAAAAATGCACATTTATTCGTGCCCGTTTATTAGGTAAACTAAGTCGCTATGACAAATAAAACTCAAATATCACCGAAATCAGCACAGTTTTTTGCCACGCAAACACTCGACTGGTATCAAGCCCAAGGCAGAAAGCACTTACCTTGGCAGCACAATAAAACCCCATACCGTGTATGGATCTCTGAAATAATGCTGCAACAAACACAGGTAGCAACGGTTATTCCGTACTATCATCGTTTTATGGACAGTTTCCCAACAATTACCGATTTAGCTAATGCCGATGAAGATAACGTTTTACATCACTGGACAGGATTAGGTTATTACGCTCGAGCTCGTAATTTACATAAAACAGCAAAAATAATTACTCAGCAATACCAAGGTACTTTTCCTGAGGACATTGAACAAGTTATTGCTCTACCGGGTATTGGTCGTTCAACGGCTGGTGCAATTTTAAGTTTGGCATTGAATAAGCATCACGCTATTTTAGATGGTAATGTAAAACGGGTATTAGCTCGTTGTTATATGGTTGAAGGCCATAATGGTCAGAGTAAGTATGAAAAAGCGTTATGGCCGATTGCTGAGGTATTAACGCCCAAAGAAGGTGTTGCGCAGTTTAATCAAGCGATGATGGATCTAGGCGCACTTATTTGTACTCGCAGTAAACCTAAATGTGAGCTGTGCCCGTTAAGTGACACTTGCTTAGCTTTTTCACTGAATGAACAAAGTAGTTACCCACAAAAAAAACCAAAGAAAATCATTCCAGAAAAGCAAACTATTATGGTGATACCTCGTATTAACCAGCAAGTATTATTAGAGAAACGTCCGCCAAGTGGCATATGGGGAGGTTTATGGTGTTTTTTAGAGGTCCAGCACGAAGAAGAGATTGCCGCATTATTAGCGAAGCTCCACTTGAAACAAACGTCCGTTGTACCCTTAGTAAAATTTCGCCATACCTTTAGTCACTTTCATTTAGATATATCGCCAGTAGTGATTGATTGTGAACAATTACCAACAAAAGAAATCAACGAAAACAACCAACAACAGTGGTACAATTTAGCCACAACTGCATCGGTTGGCTTAGCAGCATCAACTCAAAAATTGATCAGCTTATTAAAGCCATGATATTTATATATCGATACCACTTTAAGATACAGATGAATATTAAAGTGGTAAAAGTATAAATGCACAGACCAACTTACAACCTAGAACAAGAGAATTAACTTATGAGCCGTATTATATTTTGCCAAAATTTAAAAAAAGACGCTGAAGGACTAGGATTTCAACTTTATCCTGGAGAAGTCGGTAAACGTATTTTTGATAATATCAGTCAAGAAGCATTTAAAAACTGGCAACAAAAACAAACCATGCTTATTAATGAGAAAAAAATGAACATGATGGAGCCAAATGACCGTGCTTTTTTAGAAACGGCTATGGTTGCTTATCTTTTTGAAGGAAAAGAACCTGAAATTGAAGGTTACGTTCCACCGAAAAAGTAAGGGTTCAACAACTTTTTTTATTGATAATTTTGATTAAATGGTGATTTTACGCTGACTATTCCGCCAATAAGCAGAAAAAACAAGCAAACAAACATTTATTTAAAAAAAAGGGTTGACGAACAAATCGAAAAACAGTTTAATACGCCCCGTCTTCAAGGCAAAGCCGAAAAGACAGCAGATTAGACACTGCCTCGATAGCTCAGTCGGTAGAGCAGAGGATTGAAAATCCTCGTGTCCCTGGTTCGATTCCGGGTCGAGGCACCATCTATTCAACCTATTTGAATATTTGTTGCTTACTTTTTTAATATAGAAATAGTGTAGAAACATTTGTTCGGTGCCAAGATAAATAGTTCAATAGAATAAATTTATCGCACACATCTTTGTGTGCCGACTTAGCTCAGTTGGTAGAGCAACTGACTTGTAATCAGTAGGTCGCCAGTTCGACTCCGGCAGTCGGCACCATCCATTCCGAAAGGAAGGAACGAAACCTTAACAGCAATGTTAAGGTTTTTTTTCGTCTTAAGAAAAGTAAAACCACCTACTGATATGGTAAAAAGTACCTGTAATCTTGTTTTTTCCTGTAATTCATCAATCACTAGCTATATTCGATTGTGTAAAATTAGGCTACCCTGTTAACTGTTGTGACCATAAATAGACTGTCGACTCACGGTCATCAACGATTAATAGCAATTAACATATTTTCTACTTGGGTTAAAAAAGTAGCTATGGCAAGGGAGCCTAAGTGCGATTTCTTAAATTTATCTTAATTGCTGTTATCACCTTACTGATTATTTTCACTATCACTTACAGTGCTAGAGTTTCAGTTCTCAATTACCTTGTAAAAACACAATTCAATTCAGACAAAATAGCGTTGACTTGCCTAAATGTAAGCCTTACCAGTAATATGGCCATTAGAGTCAACAAGGCATGCTTACAGACCCCAAAGGCTAACATTCAAATTGTAGGTATGACAATACAATGGCAACTATCCCCTAGCCTTAATATAACGGATATTGATATAGGGTTGGCAGAGATTAAAGGTACAGATCATTTATTCTCCAAAAAAGATGATGCTCTCTTAAACAAAGAGCAAGAAAATCAAAACTTAAGCCAATTGCTTTCAACAAGCTTACAAACTTATGCACAACAAATTAAGCAGTTTAATTTACCGGCAAAAATAAATGTCACTAAACTTTCCTATTCACCGTTTACGCTTAGCAATAAAACTGAGACAAAATATATTGCTAATTTATCGACACTAGCTAATAACTTGTCTTTTACACTAACAACATCCGAAAGCGTAGCGATTATTGAGGCTAAGCTAACCCGAGAGAAAGAAGGTTTTTCCATTGCGATCTCAAGTAAATTAAGTTTACTCAAAAGCTTTTTAAGCGCCCATCGATTACCTATTACCGCAGCATTAACAGACAACTTAACGGCTAGCGAAATCTCAGGTGATTTCAACACACAGATAAAATATCGAGCGAGCTCTATTAGCTTGAAAAATCAAATAAGCAATATCTCGATAATTTCTGAAAACGGCATAGGCAATAGCGGCCCGTTTAAACTATTAGGTGCGCTGAACTTCGATAGTCAATTTGATTTAATCGCCAAAGAAACGACTAATGAAATTTCCGCTAAAGACAAGATAACAGTCGCATTAACCTTTGTTGGAAAAAATGAAATATCAGTGGAATATAGTCAGCCACAGTTGTTAGCGAAGTTAACCCAAGCCGGGCTATCGCCAACAATGATGTCAATACTTGAAGAGAATCCGTTAACGCACGTAACCATAAAACCGCAAGGCGATGCACGATTAACACTGAACGATAGTAAGGGCTACCTTAGTCATCTTGAAATAAGCGCCTTTAGCGGTGCACGACCTCACCAAGTAAAATTTGATAATATTACTTTTGCCTTACCTACCCCACAAACACCTTATGCATTAGCAGTAGAGCGTTTTGTTATTGATAGTCAGCTGAAGCTGGTTAACATAGCGAAATACACTCCTGCGCCTGTTGCATTACATTTAATTGGCTCACTAAATAAAACCAAGCAAACAACAACGATTAATTTAACAGCAGACTCTTCAATCACCTTAAATAATATTGTGGTGCTTAAACAGATGACTGAGGACAAAAATAATAATAAAACGCACAATAAAATCACCACAAAAACGTCAACTGCACAAAAACCTCAAGCACTGTTGAGCCTAAAAAAATTAACAACAAAGTTAACGGGTAGCGTAGCGCTGTTAGAGGACAACAATCTAAACATTAAACTAAAAGTCGATAATCACGCTTCACAGCTGAATATTCCTAAAAAACTAAAGATAACTTCGTTTAATATTTTTAGTGAACTCAACGGCAACTTTGACGATATTCAGCTTAATGCTCAAGCCAGTGCTGACGGAGTGAAGCTAGGCAACATTGTTTTGACTGGCCCAGTCAAGTCACCTAATCTAGTTATCGCCGCCAAAAATTTACAACTTACCGACTTATTATCGTTAAATATCCAATTGCCGACTGAAGTTGAATTGATTGATGGCCTATTAGATTACAATATTTTTGGTCAAATAAACGCTTTAAACAATATTGAAAACACCCCCTTTAACGTTTCGGTGGCAATTACCTCACTCAGTGGTGAAATCAATGGCATTTGGTTGCAAGAGCTCAATTGGCAACAACATTTTTCATTACTCGCAGGAAAAATAACAACTCAGCCCAATGCTAAAGAAAACCTAACCGTTGAATTAATTGAAACTGTGACTCCTATTTCAAAGCTATCAATTAACACCAACTGGACATTCGATAAAAGCTTTCAGCTTTCAGCCAACAAACTTAAGGCGAATGTTTTAGGGGGCAGCTTCTTTATTCCAAATATACAATGGCCGGTCGAACATGGGCATTCAGTTAATGTTCAGCTTAATAGTATAGACTTAGAGCAAGTATTAGCATTAGATGAAAAACAAGGTATTGTTGTAACGGGTAATATATCAGGTCAACTTCCCGTTACTTTTGATGGTGATAAATATATTATTGAAAAAGGTGAACTGCACAATATTAGCAACGGACTGATACAGGTCATTGATAACCCAGCCGTAGAAGAGCTTAAAGCAAACAACAGTCAACTAAAACTGGCGTTTGATGCACTGCAAAACTTGCATTATCATCAGCTTTCCTCCGCAGTTACTATGGCAGACGACGGTTACATGCAGTTAAATACGGTAATAAAAGGTCGAAATCCAGATATTGATAACGATGTTAATTTAAATTTGAATTTGAGTTACGACTTGCTTGGCTTACTTGAATCATTATCAATAACACAACGTTTTGAAGAAAGCCTTATCAAAGGTTTACAAAAAAAGAAGGAGTAAGTATGAGTAAAATACTAATCGTGCTATTCACTGTTTTCATTATCAGTGCTTGTACACATAAGATAGAAGTTAGTGCAAAAGAACCGATCACCATTAATTTAAATTTGAAAATTGATCATGAAATAAAGGTGAAGGTAGATAAACAACTAGACGACATATTTAGTGCTGAAAGCGACATATTTTAGGGGAACGCCATGAAAAATTTAACAAAGAAATTCATAAAAAAAATAAGCTGTGCTCTATTGGTCTCTACTATAGCCTTTTCCGCTTGGGCTATTTCACTCGACGATGCAAAACAACAAGGTTTAGTTGGTGAAATGTCTAATGGTTACTTAGGTCTTATTATTGATAGCCCAGACTCGAAGAGCCTAGTCACCAGTGTTAACGAAAAGCGCAAAAGTATTTATATGAATTTAGCGCGCACCAATAAAATCACCATGCAACAAGTCACCGCTTTAGCAGGTAAAAAAGCTTATGATAAAACTCAACCAGGCCACTTTATCCAAAATAGCGCGGGGCAATGGGTTAAAAAATAAAGTGTGATAACTGCACCTAAAGCAAGTAGCACGAGAGCAGATAGCGAACAGCTCTAAGTTTTTATTTTATAGGTTTTTGGGGCGGTAGCTATCAAAAAAATGCTGCTACTGATGGCATTTAAGAATAGCCTTCTATAGAAAGCAACAAAACCTTAACAACAATGTTAAGGTCTCGTTCCGATATAAAAAGTAAAAAAAACAACATAGACACTCACCCTAATTCAAAAAGACATAGATATTTTAATAACTGATATTCTGTCGTCAGTCATATCGATTTTTAGTCATATGAAAGTGTACTAAAACAGTTTTCAACTTTATTTTCCTTAAATCATCGATATTTCGACAATTTTCGTCCACAGGAAAAACCTGATCAGCAATCTGAAAGTATTTTTATGGATTAACTATTTAAGAAAATAGTTGGTTGCAATGACTCAAGTTTTGTCGTCGCTTTAACTGTTGATGCTCACAGTAGTCACTCAGTGCAACTTCATGACCAATGGCACCATGGAACTGGGTATTAAATTCAGTGGTGATTACCAACCAATTTTCAGCGGATATATTTAATCGATTAAGTATTGCAGGTTGGCTTTTTTCTATGAAACCACATGTACCTTCTCTAATGCATCGACCTGTTAACTCAATTAATTTAAGATAATCTTTGAGTTCAAAAGGTAAACCTTTTGGCATACCCTTTGTTGGATTGCCAATAAAGGGTAATAGCGTGCTGGGCTGTTTGCTTTTTGCTGCCTGTTCACATCGAAGTTTGACACTCGTATGTTCTGAATTTTCTGGTGTTTCTGCGGCATTAGCTCGAATAGGATTTAAGTCAACATATGCCATACAAGATGCAAGAGCAGCTTCGTCTAATAGCGCTTGTGATTTAAATCTACCTTCCCAAAATCTACCTGTGCAGTTATCTTCTTGATTAGCGGCCCTAGCAATACCCTCATTAATATAACCCATAAACCAACTAATTTTCATCAGACGTTTTCGATAAACCTTAGCGGTTGACTTAACTATATCAAGTAATGGCTTTGCTAAGGCTTCCCCCTGACAATATTGCTTGGTCAGTAAAGTGCCTTTGTATAAAGTATGCCAACGTTCAAGAACTTCTATCATGCTCCATTGCTTAGCTTTTGCTTCATCAATAAATACTACTACATGATAATGGTTACTCATTACAGCATAAGCACAGACATCGATAGCGAATACTTGCGTAAGAAAATGAAGTTTGTCTTCTATCCAGCCTCGACGGTGTTCATAGCTTTGGCCTGAATATTTATCTTCACCACATAAGAAAGCTCGTCGAACACAACGAGCTACACAATGATAATAAAGGGTGTCTTCTAAACTAATTTGTTGTTTCCTTGGCGTTGCCATCATTCATCCTAAATAACATAGCTACCTTATTTTAGCTTAGTGCAAAGACTGTTATTGTTCAATTTTAAGTGGATTTCAATCTTAAGTGAGTGTCTGCTTAGATCTATTAACTTAGGTCTCAATTTTGAGTGAGTGTCTGCTTAGGTATTGCTTAGGTCTCAATTTTAAGTGAGTGTCTGCTTAGGTCTTTTGGTTTGTATCTTTGTTCTGATTTTTTAATATGCTTGTATAAGTTGATTTTTTGGTATACAAATCACAATAATCGTCTTTTTGCACTCTACGATGAGAGAAAAGTATGATTAATACCAAAATTAATTAGGAATTTAAATGGAAGCAAATAGCGTTACCGTCCGTCATTTAACATTGCAAGATATGACCGAGCTTCGCAAGGCGAGTGAATCAGTTTACCTTAATAAAGAATTAGCAACGTGGAATGAACCCACGGTTAAAGCATTATTAACTAAATTTCCAGATGGGCAAATCTGTGTAGTTGTTGATGGCATTGTTGTCGGTTGTGCCTTCTCATTAATAATTGAATATGCTGATTTTGGTGATGAACATACTTATTCTGAAATCACTAGCAATATGACCTTTGATAATCATGATCCTAAAGGCGACTCTTTATATGGAATAGAGGTCTTTATTCACCCTGATTATCGCGGTTTACGATTGGCTAGACGCTTGTATGATGCTCGTAAGGAACTTTGTGAAAACTTGAATTTACGCGCTATTGTAGCCGGTGGTCGTATGCCAAACTATGCGCAACATTCAGATAAAATGAGCGCTAAACAGTATATTGAAAAAGTAAAAATCAAAGAATTATATGACCCGGTATTAAGCTTTCAGCTCGCCAATGATTTTTATGTCCGCAAGTTACTAACCGGTTACTTATCGGGCGATAGGGAATCAATGGAGTATGCCACGTTACTTGAATGGCCGAATATTTTTTATACTAAATCGGTAAAACTTATCAATGCGCCGCGCTCAGAGGTTCGTTTAGGTTTAGTGCAATGGCAAATGCGTTCAATGAAAAGTATTGATGATTTATTTGAACAAATGGAATTTTATGTCGATGCCGTATCCGATTATAAAAGTGATTTTGTGCTGTTTCCTGAATTGTTCAATGCACCTTTGATGGCAGAATTTAACCATTTACGTTTAACAGAGAGTATTCGCAGACTATCGGAATATACCGAACAAATTCGTGATAAATTTATCGAATTTGCGATAAGTTACAATATTAATATTATTACCGGTAGCATGCCGTTTTTTGTTGATGGCAATCTTTATAACTCAGGCTTTTTGTGTCGTCGTGATGGTTCATGGGAACGTTATGATAAAATTCATTTAACACCAGCAGAAGTGCGTAGTTGGTCTATGGTGGGTGGTAAAAACCTCAAGGTGTTTGATACTGACTGTGGCAAAATTGGTATCATGATTTGTTATGATGTTGAATTTCCAGAGTACTCTAGAATACTTGCCGACCAGGGGATGAATATCTTGTTTGTGCCGTTCTTAACAGACACCCAGAATGGCTACACACGTGTGCGTCACTGTGCAATGGCAAGAGCGATTGAAAATGAATGTTATGTTGCTATAGCTGGCGCGGTAGGTAATTTGCCAAAAGTAAATAATATGGATATTCAATATGCCCAATCTGCGGTATTTACGCCGTCTGATTTTGCTTTTCCAACAACGGGCATCAAAGCAGAGGCAACACCTAACTCAGAAATGACTGTTATTGTAGACGTAAATCTAGATTTATTGAAACAGTTACATAGTCATGGCGCTGTACATACCATGCGTGATAGACGCCATGATTTATACAGTATTACCCAACATAAAAAAGATTAGTTGGTTATTTTTATAAGTAATTAAATATATTTACCTGCTAATAATCTGCGGGGTCAACGCACTAATATTGAATATCAAAATCAGTGCACTAGCCCCGCAAATTAAATTCCCCCTATCAATTAGTGCACTAATTCAGGTCTCAAGTTGAATTATCACCAGCACTCATCAATAATAATTGTTACCTATCATTATTTTTTTTGTTGGACATTAAGCGGCTGTTAAATTCTAATTCGCCCTAATTACCCATGAAGAATTGCCATTCTATTATTAAGTAGAATAAGTAAAGGAAAATCAATGAACAAAGATAATCTTGCTCACGCTCGCGCACACTATAACGTACGTCACTGGAGTCAGGGCTATTTCGGTATTAATGATGCTGGAAATGTATATGTCGCGCCAAAATTTGAGCGTCAGGATCACACAGTAGATTTAATCAATATCGCTAAAATGATTGAAGATAAAGGCTTAACACTGCCTGCATTAGTGCGTTTCCCGCAAATAATTCATCATCGCATTCACAGTCTATGTGAAGCTTTTAATAAGGCGATAGAAGACTATGATTACCAGGAAAAATATTTATTAGTTTATCCTATTAAAGTCAATCAACAACGTGAAGTTGTTGATGAAATTTTGGCGAGCCAAAATAATAAAGAATCCACACAACTTGGCCTCGAAGCAGGCAGTAAAGCAGAATTATTAGCTGTTTTAGCTATGGCTCAAAAAGTTTCATCGGTTATTGTTTGTAACGGCTATAAAGACCGAGAATATGTGCGCTTAGCGTTAATTGGCGAAAAGTTAGGTCATAAAGTTCATATCGTTTTAGAAAAAATGTCTGAATTAGAAATGATTTTAACCGAAGCAAAGAAACTCAATGTTGAACCTCGTTTGGGGATCCGTGTTCGTTTAGCCTCTCAAGGCAAAGGGAAATGGCAAGCCAGTGGTGGTGAAAAGTCAAAGTTTGGTTTGTCAGCTTCGCAAGTACTTAACGTTGTAAAAGTCCTTAAAGCAGAAAACATGCTTGACGCCTTAAAACTTGTTCATTTTCACTTAGGCTCACAAATAGCCAATATAAGAGATGTAAGATTAGGTGTTAGTGAGGCGGCGCGTTTTTATTGCGAGCTGCGCAACCTAGGCGCAGGTATTTTATGCATGGATGTTGGTGGCGGTTTGGCCATTGACTATGATGGTACTAGAAGCCAATCCCATAACTCAATGAACTACAGTGTTGCTGAGTACGCTAATAACATCGTCCATACTATTGGTGATATTTGTAAAAGTTATCATCAACCTATGCCAATGATTATTTCGGAATCAGGCAGAGCGTTAACCGCACATCATGCGGTACTTATTTCTAATGTTATTGGCACTGAGTCTTACGAACCTGAAAATATCATAGCGCCTACGCCTGATGAATCTATTTTATTAAGTAATATGTGGCGTTCGTTAGCGCAACTAAATGATCGTAATGATGATCGTGCCTTAATTGAAATTTATCATGACACCCAAAGTGATTTAGCTGAAGTACACAACCAGTTTTCGATGGGATTATTAAATTTAACCCAACGCGCTTGGGCTGAACAAATTAATTTACGTGTTTGTTATGAATTAAATCAATTAATGGATGGTAAAAATCGTTTTCATCGCCCAATAATGGATGATTTAACAGAAAAACTTGCTGATAAATTTTTTGTTAATTTTTCTTTGTTTCAATCACTACCCGATGCATGGGGAATTGATCAGGTTTTTCCTGTTTTACCCTTAAGTAACTTAGAAAAATCACATGAAAAACGAGCGGTATTATTAGATATTACTTGTGATTCCGATGGCACTATTGACCATTATGTTGACGGACAGGGTATTGAAAGCACATTACCGGTACCAGCATGGACAGAAGATGAGCCTTATTTACTTGGCTTTTTCTTAGTGGGTGCTTATCAAGAAATTTTGGGTGATATGCATAATTTATTCGGTGATACTCACAGTGCGGTAGTATTCATCAATGACGACGGTGAAGCAGAAATCACTGAAATTAATGAAGGCGATACGGTAGAAGATATGCTGAATTATGTACATTTAGATGCCGAATTATTTAAAAAAACCTATGCCGAGCTTATCGATGCTAGATTATCAAAAAGCGAAGGTGAAGAAATTTTTAAAGAGTTAGTTGATGGCTTACAAGGCTACACCTACCTTGAAGATTTGTAGAGATTAAGCACAATGAAAAATATTTTCAATCAAGTTGATGAGTCAATTTACTCAAATGCAATGACGTTCTTACGTCAGCCTTTAGTGCAAAATCCCATTGAGTCGGCTGCTGATATTGTTGTTTTAGGCTTACCCTATGACATGGCTACCACCGGGCGCTCAGGCGCTCGAATGGGCCCCACTGCGATTAGGCAAGCTTCAATAAATTTGGCTTGGGAAGGTAAGCGATTTCCTTGGCCTTTTAGCTTATTAAAACACTGTAAAATTATTGATGCTGGCGACTTGGTTTTTTCTCCTGGAGACTCTGCACATTTTTGTACGCAAGTTGAAACGGCGGTAGGTCAGTTACTTGATGCAGACAAAACCATTTTATCGCTAGGCGGCGATCATTTTGTTACGTTGCCGATACTGCGTGCTTATGCCAAAAAATTTGGCACTATGGCACTGATACATTTCGATGCGCATACTGATACTTATAGCAATGGTAGTTGTTATGACCATGGCACTATGTTTTATCATGCGCCTAAAGAAAATCTCATAGATAAAGATAAATCTATCCAGGTCGGTATTCGCACCAATTACAAAGAGCAAGACCATGGTTTTTCTGTCATTAATGCCATGCAAGCTAATGATATGAGTGTCAGTGAGATCACTGCATTAATTAAAGCTAGAGTTGGCGATACACCAACTTACTTAACCTTTGATATTGATTGTTTAGATCCCGCCTTTGCTCCTGGTACAGGCACGCCAGTATGTGGTGGTTTAACCACAGATAAAGTGTTGAAGATATTGAGAGGTTTAGTGGGTATTAATCTGATTGGCATGGACGTAGTGGAAGTCGCTCCTTCTTATGATCACAGTGAAGTTACTGCATTAGCCGCTGCAACAATAGCGTTAGAATTGGCACATATTTGGACAGCTAAGCATAAGCTTGTATAACAAAGCAGGTCAGTTATTTTTACTCAATAACTGACCTGCTGACTAACTTAAAACCCACATTAAAAAAGTAAATGTTAACAATAAAAATTGGCGAGTTAACTCGCCAAACTTTTCAACTCTTGAACAAGAAACAAAACAATCTCAATACCAATTAACACGATAATAATCCATTCTAAAAATGATGAATGTTGATGCTTTTGTTCAGCCGCTAACATTTCAAATAGTTCATGAATGGTCGAGAGCTTTTTAGATAATAATTCCACGCGTTGATGAATATCCATATAACGCGCCATACGTTCGTAAGTCGCTTCATATTCAGGGTATTCCCAAATAAAATCTGGGGTATCAAGTAATCCATAATGTAAAATAATATCGCTTTTAGTACTCAGTAGCGTACCTCTAATTTTAGCGATTTCTTTTTGGCTAATTGATATTTTACCTAATTTAGCCAATTCTTCAGGAATATGAGAATAATCCATTATTTTATTTTGCGCTTGAAGTTCAAATTCCATCAACTTGTTAGATTGCGCTAACGCATGGCTTATCGCCAGACGTGTCAACGGATCGTTATCAGGTAGTACTATGGTATCTTTTTTAATGATCAGTTCATTAGAAAAAGTAAAGCGTAAATGTTCTTCAATATTTTCAATGTAAGGGGTGTTATCACTCTTAAGTCGGTTGATTAATGCTTGACGTTCACCTGCGGCTACCGCCCAAAAAACCACTACACCGTAGTCAAATATCCAATACTCTCCCGTTGCCACGATTATTTGTACAGCGTCTCTATAACGAGTACCGCCTTCAAAAAAGCGTTTATCTATATTCGATTTTTCTGATAAAAAATTATCGCCAAAATTATAAACTGATAATTTATCGTCGCTAAAAATGACTTCATTACCTGCCATTAAGTTACTCATGATTGCTCTTATAAGTGGTTGTCTGATTTTTATTCGATTTAAAATGCATTAAAAAATTTAGTCATTAGTGATCAACAAAAAAGTTTTATTGATGAACACTAACTAAATTTGCTAGATTCTGCGCCATTAATAGAAATACTCAATATCAATTTTTTAATCAGTCTGATAAAAAAATTGATATCGTTTAGTTGTTTACCGGCGCATATAATGGCGATAAAATTTGCTCTATTTGAGTTAATATTTTTAGCTTTAAAAATAAAATAGGACTTAAACTCACCTTAAGACGCTACCGTAATGAGTATCTCGGTAGGAGTTTTGCAAGAATGGTAAAGATGTAGTAATTTTTTTGTTTGTAAAAAGAGGATGTTCTTTGTAGGTTAAATTAACAGCAACAACCTGGTTGCTACTGCACGTTATAATAAATTAAATGTCAGTGTTTACTTGCAGCGAAAGTAACTAGAAAAAGCATTAGTCTTTAATTTATTTAAGCCTTCCTCTAGTGCCTCTGATTTCATTTTTGCTCATTTTTTTTAAAATTTCGTTTTCAATATCAATTCCTTGCCAATGGGAAATATCTAGTACTCTTAGGATAATATCGGCAAGCTCTTCGCCAAAGGCATCACTAGGTTTTTCGTGCCGACATTCATTAATAGCCTCACCGACTTCTGATGCAACAAGGGCCAATGCTTCTAACGTTGTTTTATTATGCCAACCCATTTTTTCTACCCAAAGATAGTTCTTCTCTGCTATTTCGTTAATCTTCATTTTTTTCACTTATTTTTTTTAATTTGTCTTTTATCGTACATATTTAGTACTTACAGTTGCCAACTCGCATCTGGGCGCCAATTGTTGACCCATGCTGGCACATCATGCGCTGGCATAGGTTTGGCTATGCCATAACCTTGTGCCAAATTACAGCCTAGTTGCAACAGCGCCTTACCATGTTCAATCGTTTCAACACCTTCAGCAATAACTTCACGTTTGAATGATTTAGCCAAGGCGATAACACCTTCAACAATGGCAAAATCATCGGTATCGATCAGCATATCTCGAACAAAGCTTTGATCTATCTTAATTAAGTTTGCGGGTAACCGTCTCAAGTAAGTTAAGGAGGAATACCCCGTGCCAAAATCATCTAAGGCAAAGCTTACGCCTAATGCGATACACTCCAGCATGGTTGTTGAGACATGATGAACATCATCTAAGGCACTAGTTTCCAGTACCTCTAGTTCTAAATAACAAGGTTTAACATTAGGGTGCGCTGCTAGTAAAGTTGTTAATCGCTGAGTAAAGTCAGGCTGTTGTAATTGAACCGCGGCAATATTTACGCTAATGCTAACTGGAAGGTCGAGACCCAATTTTTGCCATTGGCTTATTTGTGTTAGTGCGTTATCAATAACCCATTCGCCCATTTCGATACTCATCGGATTATTTTCAATAATAGGCAAAAAGTCGAGGGGATTTAATAACCCTCTGTAGGGATGTTGCCAGCGGATAAGGGCTTCAACACCAATAACTTTGCCTGTTTTCATATTAACCTTGGGCTGATAATAAAGCACAAATTGCTGGTTATCGAGTGCACTGCGAATGGCCTCAAGGCTTTCCTGTTGTGTTTTAACCGCATCATCTTGCGCAGTATCAAATAAGTGATAACGATTTTTACCTGATTCTTTAGCCACATACATGGCTTGGTCAGCATGGCGCATAAGTTGGTCAGCATCAACGCTGTCTTGTGGATAAAGTGTTACACCGATACTGGTTGATACATTTAACACGACGTTACTAAGGGTCACTGGCTCAGATGCGGCTAATAACAAGCGATCTAATATCGGCTCACAGTCTTCAACCTTTGTTAAATTAGTTAATACCGCGACAAATTCATCACCACCGATACGGGCTAAAGTATCACCTTCGCGAAGTGCCGCTTTCATTCGTATGGAAATTTCAACCAGCAGTTCATCACCCACATCATGGCCATGCTCATCATTAACAAGTTTAAAGCCATCTAAATCTAAAAAGACCACGGCGAGTGTTTGCATATTACGGCTACACTGCAACATAGATTGAGATAATCGGTCAGCCAGTAGCACCCGATTCGGTAAGTTAGTCAGTACGTCATAATGGGCAATATGCTCTAACTGAGTTTGATGTTCTTTCATTGGAGTGATGTCAGTAAATAAGCCAACATAGTTACTTATTTGACCATGAACATCTTTAACTGAACTAATATTAAGCATTTCAGCATGAATTTCACCGTTTTTACGACTGTTCCATATTTCACCAGACCACGCCCCTTTACTCTGCAGCACTTGCAAAATCTCGCTATAAAACTCGGCAGGGTGTATTCCTGATTGTAAAAAATTAGGCTTCTGTCCAATCGCCTCAACAGCGCTATAACCAGTTGAAGTGACAAAGGTATTATTGACATTAATAATGGTCCCTTTGGCGTCGGTTATCATGATGCCTTCACCGGCATGAGTAAAAACACTGGCAGCGAGTTTTAATTCTTCTTCGGCTAGTTTTCGTTTGGTAATATCATTAATGACACCGACGATAAAATAGTCACCTTTACCATCTATGAAGCGATTCTTTCTAGTTAATATAACTCTAGTTTCTGAGCCATTAGTCGTCAGGGTTTCTTCACTTAAAATCGCTTCCCCTTTATCCAGTACTAACCTATCAATTGCTAAAAAATGATCACGCTCGCTTGGAGGAACTGTTTCAGCGAGTGTTTTTCCGATGATTTCGTTTCTAGTTAAGTTAAAAACCTGGCAAAAAGCATCGTTAACGAGTAACAATCGACATTCATTATCCTTTACGAATATAGGATCGTCGTGATTATTAAAAACCACATCGAGATACATCTCTATATCATGGGAATTTACTTCGAATTGATCTAACGCTGTAGTATTTTGATCCTGTTCAAACACCATTTAACATAGTTCCTTGTTGGACAATTCAAGCAAAAGGTATTCAATAACACTACCGGAAGTTGCAAGTAATACACTTTACTATACGTTTATTTTATATCGATATTGGAGACTTCGCCTGCCCAAATATTGCACTTGAGACTCTTTAGGCAACCTTGATTGTTTCAAGGCAAAGTGTTTTAAATATAAGGTTAGGCTAAAGGGATGTCAAGTGCGCAGATACTCGCCAGTTTATTGACTGGCCAGCGGGCGATCCCTTAGAAAAGTAAAAATTGTTTTATTAAAATATAATTATTTTAATAAAACAGAGCGTAATTCGAGCTATTTTTCTGCGAACGAGGTTAAGTGCTTAGTGACCTTAGTGACCTTAGTGTACAGGTCTATCTTGAACAATAATAAAAATCACAACCTGCTGACTAACTGTGATCCTTATGTTGCCACTCTATTTAAAGCAAATAGCTATTTTATTAGCTTTGCTTGCTCTTGATAATGTTTAAGTATCGGTAGCCAATAGCCAAAGCCCCACAGCATGGTTTGTAGAAAATTCATTTCTGACTTACTGTGATTTTTAAAATTAGCTTTCATCGCAAAAAACTCAATAAAGTGCACTAAAAGAACAATAATAGCTAAGGCTAACAGATAAAATTGATATTCTGTAGGTAAAGGTGATATCGAGAATAGACCTAGCAAGGCTAATATCCATAAAACGGTAAGTGACATTTTAAGCATAATTATAATGGTACTGAGCATTTTTTTCTCCTCATTAATTGACTAACATCATCTCTGCCGCTTTTTCTGCGATAGCCATGGTCGGTGCGTTTGTATTACCACTGATAAGTGTTGGCATAATAGAAGCATCAATAACCCTGAGATTAGTAATACCGTGGACTTTCAATTTATTATCAACCACAGCCATTTCATCGTTACCCATTTTACAGGTACCCACTGGATGATAAACTAAACCTAAGCGTTCTTTGGTTTTAGCAAAAATTTGTTCATCACTTTCAAACGCATTTCCTGGATGCATTTCATTATCATAATGCTCAGCTAATGCCGGTGCGCTTAATATTTTGCGCAATTGACGCATACCATTAATGAGCACCGCTTTGTCCTTTCCATTAACATCAGAAAAAAAGTTAAAATCTATCTCTGGCGCATCTTGATAGTTGGCTGACAATAACGATACGGTTCCGGTACTTTCTGGGCGCAAAATACAAACATGACATGAAAAGCCATGTTGTGATAACAGCTTCAAGTCTCTGCCATTATCATCAAATAACAAAGGCAGCATATGTAATTGAATATCAGGTCTATCTTCATTGTCATTCGATTTAATAAAGCCCCCCGCTTCTAGAATACTATTAGCAAGTTTACCTTTTTTACTGGTGATATATTTAAGGGTATCTGGCAGCATCTTTAGCAAACCGGTAACTGACAGTGTAAAACCGTCTGTTTTTTTGCTTTTAACTAATATGCAGGCGTCGACATGCTCTCGTAAGTTTTTGCCAACACCTTTCAATTCATGCAAACACGCTATGCCATGCTGGTCGAGTTCATTTTTATCACCAATGCCTGATAACATTAATAACTGTGGTGAAGCGATACTACCGCCACTTAACAGCACTTCTTTTTTAGCCGTTAATATACTTTTTGTACCTTCAATATAAACCTCAACACCATAGGCTTCTTTATCTTTTAGGAGCACTTTGCTTACCTGTGCACCAGTGAACACGCTAAGGTTAGGCCGAGACATCACCGGCAGTAAATACGCATGGGCGGCAGAGCATCGTTTACCTTCTTTTATGGTGCACTGGTAATAACCAACACCTTCTTGGTCAGCACCATTGAAGTCATCAGTCACTTTAAAACCAGCCTGTTGGCTTGCTGTAATATAACGCTTACTAATGTCATAAAGAACAGGCCGTGAGGTAACCTGTAATGGTCCTTTACTACCATGAAACTCACTTTCGCCAAGACTATTGGTTTCCGACTTTTTAAAATAAGGCAAGATATCACTAAATGCCCAACCCTCATTACCGAGTGCTGCCCAATGATCATAGTCTTGTTTTTGTCCACGTATATAAAGCATGGCATTGGTCGCTGAACTGCCGCCTAAGCCTTTGCCACGCGGCACAAAAAGTGGTTTGCCATGACGAATATCATTTTTAGCTTTAGCATTAAAGCTCCAATTGAATTTTTTCAAAAACATAAAAGCTGAAAATGCTCCTGGCGTATTGACTAACATACTATTGTTATCGGTACCGGCTTCTAATAAACAGACGGTGAACTTACCATTCTCAGTTAATCGGTTCGCTAACACACAACCTGCTGAGCCTCCGCCAACAATAATATAGTCAAATTCATTACCGATATTTTTTTTAATATTCATAATAAAACGCTCTTAATTTATTTTATGCTATTACGGAGTAGCAATGTTGAACCAGAAAGGAAAATCATCCATCATCATCAGCAACTGACCAAATACCTTGCCATTACCATCGAGCTTCATCTTGCCTGATTTAACCAGTTGCCCAAATGATTGTTGTTTTAACAACAAAAGATTTAAATCTTTGCGATTAATCGTGACGGTTAAATCTGCCTGTGCTGCTTGAATATTTTCAATATTATTTAAATGTGCATTGCTCAGCTCAACTAAGAATTTTTCATTACGGTCTGGGAAGACAAAATTAATTTTAAAGTGGTGCGCCAATGCTTTATCGGTGTTTAGACGCACCCCCAAAAAATCAAAAATTAATTCACTGCTCATCGATTTGATCATATCAGGGCCAGCTTTAGTGGCTTTTGCTGCTTTAGGTATGCCGTGGCGCAGTTCAAAAGCAGCAGCTAAATAACTATTACGCCAACCGGCATTCTCAGCTTGATAACCCAATTGCTCTAAGGTGTCAGCTTGAAGATACTTTGCTTGTTCATTTTCTGGTTGAGCAAAAATCAAATGATTAAGCAACTCAGCCACCCAGCGATATTCACCGTTATTAAAGGCTATATTTGCTTGAGATAACACCTGTTGTGCGCCGCCCATTAATTCAATATATTTGCCTGAAGACTCTGCTGGACTCAATTTATTAAGGTTGGCGGGATTTGCATCATAAAAGCCTAAGTATTTATTAATAATACCTCTAACATTATGAGAGTAAGAACCATGGTAACCGCGGTTATACCATTGATGCGCTAAGACATCAGGAACCGCTAGTTGGTTGTGTATCTCATTAATGGTGACACCCTTATTAGCAAGATTTAAGGTTTTATCATGTAAGTATCCATACATATCACGCTGTTTTTTTAAGACTTTAATAATGTATTCTTTACCCCACCTTGGCCAAGAATGCGAAGCAAACATTACCTCACTGTCATGAGCGAAACGGTATATCACTTTATTGATAAACTTACTCCACGCCTGTGAGTCACGTACTTCAGCACCACGTAAGGTATAAATATTATGTAATGTTCCAGTGACATTTTCAGCTAACCAAAGGGTTTTAAACTGTGGGAAATAAGTATTCATTTCTGCTGGTGATTCTGTGCCTGGAGTGTTTTGCATGACCATTTCAATGCCATCAATAATCAGGGTTTCTTCATCAGCCAATATTTCTCTACTCGGTGCAATTAAATCGATATAACCTGTCGATAGCCCTTTACCAATCGCAGCGTCGACTTGGCCTTTAGCCCCTTTAGCAAGTGCATTACCATATTGATAAGTAGCACGGCGTGTCATCGCATTACCCGCTAATATATTCTCTTTAATCGCGTGTTCCATAAAACCACGTGGGGCGATAATTTGCACTTCCCCTGAATCAACTTGCGCTTGACTAACAACGCCTTTAATACCACCAAAGTGATCGGCATGGGCGTGACTGTATATAACCGCCTTTACCGGAAATTTTCCAAGCTCTGCTGTTACTAGTTTAAAGGCCGCTTTAGAAGTCGCCGCAGTAAGTAAGGGATCAAAAATAATCCAACCACTGTCACCTTTAATAAAGGTAATATTGGCAAGATCATAACCTCTAACCTGATAAATCCGCTCAGTGACTTGATATAAGCCATAAGTCATATTTAGTTTAGCTTGGCGTAGCAAACTGGGATTAACGGTATCGATATTATTATCATCAAGTAAAAATTTATAATTACCTAGCTCCCAAACAACATTGCCCTGCTCATCTTTGATGAGTAATTTTTCTGGCCGTTTTATTAAACCTTTTTCAGCTAAAGAAAAATCAAGTTTATCGCTAAAAGGTAGGCTTTCTAGTAATTCATTTTGGAGAGCCAGAGTATATTTACTGGCAGGTTTTAACGCAGTATCGGCATGAGCAGAACCTATCGAAATGAACAGCAGGCAATATAAAAGTCCAAAAAATGAAAGGCCTTGCTTTAACATGATTTTTCTCCCTTAATATTTTACTAAAAAGCTGATTAATATTGACTAACATTGATGAAAAATAATGCATTAAAAATATTAACCAGCTAGCTTAATTTTACATAAATTAACGACCTAAACGTCTTAATGCTGAAGTAGAAAAGTCTTTTCTTTTAACTTTTTCTCCCCAAACCATAAAGGTTGGCTCTTCATTACTTAAACCGGTAACTAAGTATCGTCCAGAGTTTAAGTCATGTAAGGTTTCAGCAACCATCCACGGTGTATCAACATCATAAAATTGAATGTTATGTGCTTCTGATAATTTCCATAACTCGCCGCGGCCATCATATTGATCAATAACAGATGCGCCCCAAGTATCTTCATCAATAAAGAAAGTACGTTTTGCATAAATATGTCTAGCACCTTCTTTTAATGTTGCCTCTACTTGCCAAACACGGTGTAATTCATATCTTAAGTGCGCAGCATTAAGGTGACCTTTTTCTATAATGTCTTCATATTTAGCTGTCGTATCAAGTAAATTATAAGAGTTATATGGAATATAAAGCTCTTTTTTACCAATTAATTTCCAGTTGTAACGATCTGGCGCACCATTGTACATATCGTAGTTATCGGTCGCTCTTAAGCCGTCCGTTCCAGCACCCGGTCCATCATAGGCCACATTAGGTGCACGACGAACACGACGTTGACCTGCGTTATAAACCCAAGCTTTACGGGCTTCTTTAACTTGATCGATCGTTTCATGAACCAATAATGCTGTGCCAGTTAAGCGCGATGGTGCGGTAATTTGTTGTAAGTAATAAAACAAAATATTGGCATCTTTTTTATCATCACGTCCCCCTTGTAAAAACTCTGGCCACACTAATTGATCATTCATTTTAACCGGTACAAATGAACCATTAGCTTGCACTGGAATAGTGGTTAAGAAACGTTTAGCCGTGCCGCCACGATAACGGGTTATATGATTCCAAATAACCTCTGAACCATTTTCAGCAAGCGGAAACGGGATCGTAGTTTTAAAATTAGCGATACCATTACCTGACTGCACTAATTCAGCGGTAGTGGCATTTTTCTTAACGATGTCGTAAAGCTCATTTGAGTAAGCTGCAGTTCTTCTTGTTTTATAAATAGGCATTTTATAGTCTGCATATTTTTCAAACATATTGATTTGACCGGCACTTAAATTAGCTTGGTAATCGCTAAAGTTAGCACTCGTAATTTCAAACAAAACCTTATCTTCAGTAAACGGGTTAGCCGGACGGCCTGAATCTGCACTTTTTGTGGTATTTTTACTGGTCAGCCCTCCGGTCCATGCGGGAATCGTTCCAGCAGCATTTGCCGCCATTTCAGCACCTAAAGGTGTTAAATTTTTACCTAATTGTTCTGCTTTTTCTGAAGTTACTTTTGCAAAGACAGCGCTGGTCGCTAGTGATAACATCAGTAAACTTGCTGTTGTAATATATTTTTTCATCATAATTCTCTTAATGTTTTGTAATATAATTAATATGAAATGCCAAATGACAGCGAGACGAGATCTTTATCTTCTAAATTACTGTGACTACCACCTGAATAGTTGTTGTAACCTAACGTCATGGTATATTTTTGTTGATAGGAAGCTTCTAAAGAAAAGCCTAAGTTTTTACGACCTTCATGAAATTGTTGGCCTGGGTCTGGCGAATATCCACTAACATCATGAGCCCAAAAAACGCTAGGTTTTAATGATATACCGGCATAAACATCGCTATAATTAAATATCGCTTTCATTCGATAGCCCCACGCATTGTCACTGACAAAACCATCTGATTGACAATCCCCTGATAAGGCACCGGCAGCCACTAAGTTAGTGCAGTTAAAGCCACCACCAGCATCAAAGTCACCTAAACCAAATACTGAATTACGCCCATAATGTTGGTCTGAGTCTTCAACACCATCGGTTAAAATAACCCCCACTTCGGCTATAACGGTAATGCGAGAAGCACCTAAGGTATTTTCAAAAAATTGAATAGCCGTCATTTGTAATTGGGTAACATCAAATTCATCCCAACCTTTTACTTGTTCACCATAACCAACAGCGGTAACTCTTGGGCTAAAGCGTAAAACAGGTGATTCAGATAACGCGCCATTTAATATTTCAGGACCACTGATTTGAATAGGGGTATCGGGCTTATAAGAAACTTCGCCTGATAAAGCCACACCGGCAATATTTGTGGCAAAGCTGGCTCCAAAAAACTTTAAATCTTCAGGAAATTCAATGTTGTAACCAGGATTGAGTGCGGCTAAAGCCCCCCCTGTTGGATCTAATGCTTTAGGAACAAAAACGGGTGTTGGACTTCCCGTTGCTAAAGGGACACTGGTACGAATAGCGTTGATTAAAGGAACACGAGAATGAATATTCATATAATAAAAACCAAACTCGGTGTCATTTAGTTCTTCTGCATAATAACGCGCAGCAACACCATATTGACCACCGTCATCGGGCTCTACATCAGCTTGTCGCTCTGCAGCAAAACCTGCTGACAAACCCGCTTGATCTCCAAAGGGACCAATAGAAACGAAGTTACAGCCACTTGCCGCAAAGTCTGCGCCAGAGAAATAAGTACCACAGCCATCAATTTGGGTTTTTTCCCATTCATATTGATAAAAGGCTTCGATACTTAATTTTTCTGTTAAACCTAAATTACCGTAAAGCATACCAACCGGTAAAATACCTTCTTTTAAGGTTGCTCCCGGGCGACGTAATGCCGGAACATCAAAAGGGTTAGATGAGTTCATTCCCCCTTGAATAAAGGTACTTTCACCCCAGCTTACCACTTGGCGACCTAGACGAATATCGAGCGGAGACTCACCCAAATCAAATGAGCCATAGATATAAGCATCAAGTAAAGTGATCCCTGAAAATTTAGTATTATTTTCAAAGCCATCATCACTAAGCGGGGTATTTGGCGTGAAACCATTATTAGAATTACCATGAAGAACGTCGCCGTCTTTAAGCGCATAATCATACCAATATTTCACACGTACAAAAGCGCCGAAATCACCTTGGCTTAGTTGAAGATCATGTACACCTTTAATTATTTTTGAATACGCATCATGCTTGGCGTAATTTAAATTGCCATCATCGGTGGTCGATGTAAAACCAGTACCACCATTAGTTTTACCAATAAAACGAGGGTCGGCATCCCCTAACCTCCAACTTGCACCAATATCTAGTTGAGAGTTTATTTGCAGTAGAATGTCATTGTCTTCACCAAAATTAAAGTCTGCGGCGTGCGAAGATGATGCACCCAGCGCCATAGCAACAACCAGAGCTATTGGTTTGATTTTACAGTTATTATTTAGCATATTATTCGCCTGTTATTATCGTTGTAATAGGTAATGTAATATTTCTTCCCTGATCACATTACGCCAATCAATAGATTAATATTTCGCTAAATGTGCCAACCTATTGTCATTTCGTGCAAAACCCGTACAGTGGTACAACTTCAAAAGGTTAGGCAACGCAATGCAAGATTATTATTCAACATTAACCGGCTGGATGATCCCTATATCAAGGGCTATGGAGGCACATGGCATTGATGCAATAAAGGCATTAGAAGAATGTAATATTTCTTTGGACGCCGTAAGTGATCAAGAATCTCGTATTGCTGCAGAGAAATTCTCTTTACTCATTGAGCACTGTAATAAGAAACTAGCTCGTCATGATTTTTCTGTTTTAATTGCAGAGCAATTTCACCCAGGAATATTTCATGCTCTGGGTTATGCCATGATGTCTTCAAACACTTTACACGATGCATTAGAGCGTATAGCTCATTACAAGCGAGTCGTTTCGAACTCTTGTCAACTGATTAACCACGAGATTAATGAACAATTAGTCTTTGAAATGAACATATTTACGTATGAATCAACCAACAGGCCTGTATTGTCACAAGAGATCGTTGAGACATTTTTAGCAACTATCGTCCGGTTTTCTCGGGAGCTTGTCACGTTAGACTTTGCTCCTGAAAAGGTCTGTTTTGCCTACTCAAAGCCGAACTATAATTTATCTTATCTAGATGATTTTTTTAATTGTAAGGTAGAATTTGATAGCCATCACACTGCCATTGTCTTTAATCTTAAACAAACAAAAGAAAAATTAATGTGTGGTAATCCATTAATAACCCATAGTCATGAGAAAATGCTTGATGAGTTTATGGCAAGAGTTGATAAGAGTGATTTAAGTCATGTCATTAAAAATAAAATTTTTGAATTATTGCCCCTTGGTGCGCCATCACAAACTGAAATAGCCGAATATCTAGGGATGAGCTTACGCAATTTACAGCGCAAGTTACATGACCAAGGCACAAGTTATAAAGAAATATTAGAGAGTACTCGCAAAAAATTAGCCATGAATTACATTGTTCAAAAACATTTAAGTCTCAGTGAGATTGGCTATTTGGTTGGTTTTTCAAGTGTTGGCAACTTTAATCGCGCTTTTAAACGATGGACAAATCAAACACCTGGTGATTACCGACACAACAAAACATAATAAAGGCGTATTTACCCCCCTTCATCGCCTTTAAATTAATAACAAAACGTCACGTGTTGCAAAGATAATCATTTGGCACGTTTAACACCTCTCAAGTCAGCGTTGTTCATTAATACTAATAAGCATAACTTTTTACTTATTAGGTTTTCTATGCGCACACCTTATATTGCCTTTAGCATAACAAGTGTAATGCTTGTTACTTTACTTGGTTCATTACTTACTCTGGCTCAAGCAAAAAACTCCGCAGACTTATTGGCATTACCCGCCCAAAAAAGCGCTTTGGCAAGTCAAAGTGTACTTATGGCAATGACGCCAAACAATGGCAGTGTGCTGGTGGTTGGAGAACGAGGCCATATTATTAATTGGCAAAATAGCAATAACTGGCAACAGCAACAGTCTCCTGTCAGTGTTGCTATTACTGGGGTAACAATATTATCTGACGGCAGTAAAATAGCCGTTGGGCATGATGGTGTTATTCTCAAAGCAAATAGCGATAGCACAACTTGGCACAAAGTATTTACCGGTGTTGAATTAATCAAACTTAAAATAGAACAGGTAAAGCAACAATATCAAGACTTACAACAGCTGATAAAGCAAACGCAAGATGAAGATGAACTAGAGGAATTAACCTACCAGCTAGAAGATTTGGCCTTTGCGATTGAAGATAATCAGTTAGAATTAATATCAGGGCCAAATAAACCGCTGCTTTCTGTTACTCACACCTCAAATGATACCTTATTTGCCTGTGGCGCCTACGGTACCCTCCTCACGAGTACAGACAAAGGAGAAACGTGGCAGTTAATCAATAATCAACTTGATAATCCTGACAATTATCACCTTAATGCGGTGATAGCTACAGTAGATGATGAACTCTATCTTGTCGGTGAAAATGGCTTAGGTTTTAAATCTCATGATGTAGGACAAACTTGGTCAGTAATGACACTCCCCTATTCTGGTAGCTTATTTGGCATTATCGCTAACACCAATAATGTTGATAAAAGAGCCGCTAACGGTAGCCATTTCATTGATAACAAAACACAACTTGTCGCTTTTGGCTTGCAAGGAAACTTGATGATCTCCCTTGATGGTGGCACGTATTGGCAGCATGAAAAATTACCTAATGGTATCAGTTTACTTGGCGGTAACTTCTCTAAGCAGGGCAACGCTTACTTAGTGGGACATGGCGGTTTAATTGTCAGTTTCTCGCCTGAAAACCTAGCGTTATTAAACATTAAAAAGCACCCTTCAGGCGCCGCATTCTCTAGTATTTTAGTTAAAGAAAACTCATTAATTCTTGCTGGCCAATTCGGCATTACCCAATGGCCAATTAAGGAATAGGGAAAAACTTATGTCTACTGATAAATCGACACATACACCGAGCAAATTAGCACAAAAAATAGAGCAATTTATTTTTAGTCATCGTGCACTATTGATGACGATAATCGTTATTTGTATCACCCTGTTAACCCTACAAGCAACTAAAGTTAAACCTGAAGCTAGTTTCACTAAAATGATCCCCGGCTCGCACACCTATGTTAATAATTTTTTAACCTACAAAAAAGAACTCGCTGATTTAGGTAATGTCATTCGAATTGTCGTTGAAAACAAAAAAGGGGATATTTTCAACGCTGACTTTCAAGAAACCTTAAAGCAAGTAACCGATGAAGTTTTCTATATCCCGGGGATAAGTCGAGATGGTTTAAAATCATTATGGACACCCAATGTTCGCTGGCAAGAAGTCACTGAAGAAGGTTTTGTCGGCGGTGCGGTAATTCCTGATGGCTATAATGGCACGACAAAAATGATTGAACGCGTTAAAGCTAACGTTTTTAAGTCGGGACAAATTGGCGTACTGGTCGCTAATGACTTTCAATCCGCTATTATTTTAGCGCCATTACAAGACATTAATCCTGAAACAGGCTTACCACTCGACTACCGAGAGTTATCAAGCGTTTTAGAAGAGAAGATAAGAGACAAATACAGCAGTGACGATGTCACGATACGCATTGTTGGCTTTGCAAAAGTTGTTGGTGATTTAATCGATGGCGCCTTACAAGTTGTTGCTTTTTTTGTCTTAGCCGTTGTTATTACTTTTGTACTACTTTGGCTGTATTCGCGTTGTTTACGTAGCACAATATCAGTGTTGGTATTTTCAATTTTTGCCGTATTTTGTCAATTAGGTATTTTAAATTTACTGGGCTTTGGCATTAATCCTTATTCTATGTTGGTGCCTTTTTTAGTGTTTGCTATTGGTGTCAGTCATGGTGTTCAAATTATTAATTCGATTATTCATCATAGCGTAACCGGCGCAGATAAAATTGACGCTGCCAAGCTTGCTTTTCGCTCACTCTATATTGCTGGCATTACCGCTTTAGTCAGTGATGCTATCGGTTTTACCACTTTAATGGTCATTGACATAGAGGTAATACGAGAGTTAGCCATCGCCGCTAGTATTGGTGTTGCAATCATTATTGTTACTAATTTAATCGCCTTACCAATATTAATGAGTTATATCGGTGTTTCTCCAGCGGGTCTTAAATATGCACAAAAGTCAGCTCATAACACAGGTATAGTCGAAAGCTTATTTAAAAACTTTGCTAAGCCTCCACTAGCAAAAGTAGCTTTAGCTGTTGGTCTTGGCTGCTTAATCCTTGGTTTGTATTTTTCACAATCAATGAAAATTGGTGATTTAGATGCAGGCGCTCCAGAGTTAAGACCTGACTCTCGTTATAACCTTGATAACGCTTATATTGTTGATAATTACAGCACCAGCACAGACTTATTTGTCATTATGGTCAAAACAGAGGTCGAGCAGTGTGCTCAATATCAAACCTTGGTTTGGGTCGATCAATTCCAATGGCAATTACGCAATGTTGCGGGTGTTCAGGCGGTTAAGTCTGTCGCCGATGTTTCAAAATTTGGCCTGTTTGGCATGAATGAAGGTTCTTTAAAATGGTATGGCTTAAACCGTAATCAATTAATGACCAATGCTTCATTGTCTAAAACACCACAAGGGTTGATGAATAAAGACTGCTCTATGGTGCCCGTGCTGGTTTTTCTCAAAGATCATAAAGCACAAACCCTAGATAATGTCGTTAAAGCAGTAGAAAAGTTTAATCAAGAAAATCAAATTGACGGTATAGAATTTTTAATGGCAGCAGGCAATGCAGGCATAGAGTCAGCCACCAATATGGTTATCGAAGAAGCACAAACTGAAATGCTCGTTTGGGTTTATGCCATTGTTATTATTATCTGTTTAATTACCTTTAGAAGTGGTCGCATTGTAATTTGTATCATTACTCCACTGATATTAACTAGCATTATGAGCCAAGGTTTAATGGGCGTATTAGGCATTGGCGTAAAAGTAGCCACTTTACCCGTTATTGCTTTAGGTGTCGGTATCGGTGTTGATTATGGCATTTATATCTTTAGTAAAGTTAAAGAAGCGCTAGGCCAAGGTAAGTCATTATACATGACCTATCGCTACGCATTAAATCAAACCGGTAAAGCCGTTGCCTTTACGGGGATAACCTTAGCTATTGGTGTTGCTACTTGGGTTTTTTCACCAATAAAATTTCAAGCAGATATGGGTATATTACTAACCTTTATGTTTATTTTTAACATGTTAGGCGCCCTAACGCTGATCCCTGCCATTGCATGGCTGCTCAATATAGGCTCTCACAGGAGTAAGAAATAATGACAACAATAACAACACAACTAGCACTTGATGATACCTTTTTACAGCAAAAGCAATATTTTGCTAACAACACTTACCCAAGCTATGACAAGCGTATTAGTGACTTAAAAAAATTGAAAGCCTTAATGATAAATAATCAACAAGCCTTTATTGATGCTATGAGTGATGATTTTGGTCATCGCAGTACCGAAGATACAAAAATTGGGGATATTCTCACCACTGTCATGGGTATTAATTACAGCATTAAACACCTAAAGAAATGGATGAAACCTGAAAAAAAGCATATCGGTATATTATTTCAACCGGCAAAGGGTGAAGTGGTTTATCAACCTAAAGGTGTTATTGGTATCATAGCGCCATGGAATTATCCGGTTTTTCTAGCTTTTGGACCATTAACTGCTGCCTTGGCTGCAGGTGATACCGCTATGATAAAAATGAGTGAATACACCCCAAAAACGAATCACTTATTAGCAAAGCTGATTACCGAAACCTTTCCTGTTGAACAAGTCGCCATTGTTTGTGGCGAAGCTGCCATGGCGGCGGCATTTTCAACGTTAGTTTTTGATCATTTATTTTTCACTGGCTCTACCGCCGTTGGTAAATTAGTGATGAAAGCCGCGGCTGAAAATTTAGTCCCGGTCACCTTAGAGTTAGGTGGCAAATCACCAACTATTATTGATGACGACATAGATATAAAAACCGCTGTTAGTCGATTAATTCTTGGAAAAACCCTTAATTCTGGACAAACCTGTGTCGCCCCCGATTATGTCTTCTGCCCAGAAAATAAAGTAGCTGAATTGACCCAGGCTTTTCAAACCTACTATCAAAGTATGTACCCTAACGTTCAAGGTAATGATGACTGCACCGCTATAATTAACCCTGCCCAAAAGGCCCGCATTGATGGTTTGCTTGCTAATGCTAGCGAGCAAGGCGCCACTGTTACTTCCTTACAACCAAAAAGTAATAAGACTCAATCAAGAAAAATGCCGTTAACCTTATTAACTAATGTCAGCGACGATATGACCGTAATGCAACAAGAAATTTTTGGCCCGCTACTGCCAATAATAGCTTATAAAGACGTAAGCGAAGCGATAGACTATATTAACAGTAAGCCTCGTCCGCTTGCCTTGTATATTTGCAGTTTTAACAAGTCATTTCAGCAACAAGTTTTATTAAATACCCATGCAGGTGGCGTTTGCATTAATGATGCGGCATTCCATGTTGCTATTGATGATCTACCTTTTGGAGGCATAGGTGCATCGGGTATGGGGCAATACCATGGTAGTGAAGGTTTTAAAACTTTTTCTCATGGAAAGTCAGTATTATCGCGAGGAAAAATAAGCTTAGGCTCATTATTATTCCCACCTTTTGGTAAGAGAATTCATAAAATTTTATTTGCGTTATTTATACGCTAATTAATTTAGTTAGAATTAGTTTTACAATGTTAATCGCTTTACTTGTGTTAACTATTACTTTTTAAGCTCAAAACAACGCGTACTTAAGGAAATTACATGACTAAACCTTGGCTGATAAATTATCCAAAAAACGTCGAACAGCAAGTCGATTTAAACCGTTATGCCTCTTTATTAGAGTTATTTCACCAGACCACCACTAAATATAAGCCACAAACCGCTTTTAGTAATTTTGGCGCTGAACTCTCTTTTGAGCAAGTCGATGAACTGTCTCGCGACTTTGCCGCTTTTTTACAAAATAAATTAAACATTACTAAGGGCAAACGTGTCGCGCTGATGTGCCCAAATACTTTGGCTTTTCCAATAGCAATGTGGGGCATTATTCGTGTTGGCGGGGTGCAGGTAAATGTTAATCCTATGTACACCGCACGAGAACTTAAGCACCAACTTAATGATGCACAAGTCGACACTATTATTATATTTTCACCCTCAACAAAGATGCTCGCTGATATTATTGATACGACTGATATTAAACATGTAATTACGGTTAACTTAGACGATCTCGTCAATAAAAGCTTACCTTGTCAACCGGTTGATCAGCGGTTAACCACAACGATCCGCTTTACTGATGCCTTAATTCAAGGACAAAACCTCGCGTTGGTTGAACCGACCCTTTGCCAAGCTGATTTATTATTTTTACAGTATACCGGCGGAACTACGGGGTTATCTAAAGGCGCGATGCTTAGCCACGGCAATTTAATTGCTAATATTTTACAATTCGAAGAGTTTGCTAAAAATCATATTCATTACGGTAACGACGTTGTTATTACCGCCATCCCGATGTACCACATCTTTGCTTTAATGGCGAATACACTCAGCTACTTTTACTTTGGCGCCAAAAACGTTTTAGTGACTAATCCTCGAGATATGGCCAGTTTTGTAGATATATGGAAAAACACCGATGCAACTATGTTTACCGGGGTAAATACCTTATTTAATGGTTTATTACATACACCGGGCTTTGATCAAGTTGATTTTTCAGCATTAAAACTTTCTTTGGGCGGTGGTGCAGCAGTGCAACAAGCCGTTGCCGATAAATGGCAACAAGTTACCGGCGCTAGGCTGCATGAAGGCTATGGTTTATCTGAGACTTCACCTGTTTTGTCATTAAACTTTGGCACTGTTATTGATAACGAAACCGTCTACATACCAGGTATTGGCGTGCCATTACCTAATACAGATATTTCTATTCGAGACGATGATGGCAATATAGTATCGCAAGGCGAATCGGGTGAACTTTGTGCTAAGGGCCCACAAGTTATGCAAGGTTATTGGAACAATGCTCAAGCAAGCGACGAATGTATGACCCAAGATGGTTATTTTAAAACTGGCGATGTCGGTATACTTGACGACAAAGGTTTCTTTCATATTGTTGATCGTAAAAAAGATATGATTAATGTCTCTGGTTTTAATGTTTACCCTAACGAAATTGAAGCTGAAGTAGCTAAAATGGCTGGCATATTAGAATCAGCTTGTATTGGCGTAGACGATGATAAAACTGGCGAGGCGGTTAAACTTTTTATTGTAAAAGAAGATGAAAACATCACAGAACAAGATGTTATCAATTTCTGTCGCCAAGGACTAACGGCTTATAAAACCCCTAAACATGTCACTTTTATTAATGAAATCCCTAAATCAAGTGTCGGAAAATTATTGCGCAGAGAGCTAAGATAGAGTGATGTTCATCATCAGTTTTTAGCCACTCTCCACAATGAATAATTTTTGCTTATAACCTTGTTTGGCTATTAACAAGGTTATAAGACTTAATACCCAAATTCATCTGATAAAAAAACACTGATGATTACCATCAGTGTTTTTTATAAAACGTTAACGGTTTTTAGCCACTCACCACGATGAATTATCTTTGCTTATAACCTTGCTTGGCGATTAATCAAGCGTAAAGACTTAATACCCAAATTCATCTGATAAAAAAACGTTAACGGTTTTAGCCACTCACCACGATGAATAATCTTTGCTTATAACCTTGTTTGGCTATTAACAAGGTTATAAGGCTTAATAGCCAAATTCATCTGATAAAAAAACACTGATGATTACCATCAGTGTTTTTTATAAAACGTTAACAACCTAAATAATCATTACGCTTATTGCTTAAGGCGTCGTACTGCTAATCCCATTATACCTAAGGCAAAAATAGCTAAACTGGTCGGTTCTGGTACTTTATTCATTACGACATTATCCATTACACCATAAAGATTACTGGTACTTAACATCGAGATGCTAATTTTATCGACCAGAATACCCTTCAAATTAATCGCTTCTTTAGTTGATAACTGACCATTCCATAGTGAGGTAGTCGTTTTATAGTTGTCCTCTGCTTGAAGTACGTTACCTAGCCACCCCGTCACAATGACATAGTCCCCCTGATTATAGAATGAACCAATATCAAGCTTTTCAAAAGTAAATAAGCCGTTAGTTGAGAAAAACCAATTTGATGGTTGTAATGTTGAGCCACCATCAGAAAAAGCGGTATTACCGCTATTAAACCCTGGGTCTACAATCTTAGTATCTGGCCCATTAGCACTAATATTAAAACCGTTTTCGCTACCTTGACTAAAATCACTTTCAGGGAAGCTTTCAAAATCGATAGTAATTAGTGATGCCGATGCGACATTAACTAAACAACTACACGCGAAGATAAAACTTGTGACACTGGCTGTTATAAATTTAGTTTTCATTTGATATTCCTATTTATTCCCAAAAAATAATATTAATGAGTAATGCTAAAAAAGATAATTCATCAATGTGTTGTGCTAATAAAAAAGCTAATCTGATACTGGTATATATTGTAATAATAGTGGGTAATTAAAGCCTATCCGATGCTACCCGATAGGCTTTGTTTACCCTGATACTCAGTCTATAGGTAGTTATTAAAAAAACGTGTCGCGGCTACTGCGTAATCAGCGCGGCTAACTCGTGTTTTACCGTTAAAGGTCGCCGTTATAGTAGGGACTAAATCATAAGTACCCTGTTGAACGTCAAAGCTTGCGCCTAATATTCCTAGGTCTAAGGCTAATTGTACGTAACCTTTCATTGCTTGTGGAATATCAGCTTGGTCTGCTATCGCTATACGTTGCTCGCCATAAATAGCGGTAATATCACCAGTAAAGCTTTCTGCAGTCGATTGTAAAGCTAATGACTGTACAAAAGAATAAGCTAACTCATTGCGATTAACTAAGCCTTGTGGATTAAAATAATCACCATTAGTCAACATTACTGCATGTTGATCTTGTGCACCATTTCGTAAAGCGGCACCCTTTTCACTAACCGCGTTAATAGCAGCAGTGTAAGTAGTATCTTCTGTGACATCAGCAAATATGCTTGTTGTTGCCAAATTTGATTGACGAATACCAGCACCTAAGCTTAAAAAATCAGCTAGGTCTTCACGGGTAAGGCTAATATCTGGTTGAAAACCTTCCGTATTTGCGTCGACTAATTCTTCACTGACTGCGAATTCAATAAACGCTTTAGCGGGGTGGTCAGTTAAATCATCAAGACCAAGATAACCATCAGTTTTTATAATCTTAACCGTTACGTCAATATCACCAGGTACCGCATAACCATTGGTTAATCCAGCAGGGTCAAGCGCAACACCCGAAAGACTACCAATACCGCCTGCTTTAAGTATCCATTTACCCGCTTCAGCTGGCGCTGTCACTGCAATGTTTTGACCTAAAACGGGTAAAGCAATACTTGACCCGTAACGTTTGCCCGAAGGACTAGTCAAGGTAAGGGCTACCGTATTATCATCAACATTTGCTCGAACCATCACCATAGAAGCTTCGGCATTGACGGTCAAAACAACACCTTCATTATCACCAACAGGACTAAACGGCACAGACATATCGTCTTCTGACTGTACTGAGGTTAACGCTTTAGCATTAAAATCACGGTTGATTTTAGTTGTTTTGCCAAAAGCTAAACTTTTATCGACAATTGATTGTACTGCCGCGTAGGCATTGACATAACCGGCGCCAGCTTCCCATGTTTCTCGGCCAGGCATATTGGTTGCTGTTTCTTGTAGTATTGACTTAACTTCACGCCACGTTAACTCAGGTTCAGCTTCTAACATTAAGGCAACGATACCAGCAACATGTGGCGCTGACATTGATGTACCACTCATAGAAGTATAATAAGGTACGTGATTTGCATCCATCACGTCGCTATCATCGGCAATGCTCAAGGCACTTAAGCTAGATAATGAAGCGCGGGTTGAAATAATATCAACACCCGGCGCAGTTACAGTAGGGCGGTCTTCCCACTGAAAAAGCTCGCCATCAACCGTAACTTCGCCACCCTTACCTTTAACACCACGTGAACTAAAGTCAGCTAATTTACCGTCTTTATCACCCGCTGCTACGGTAATGACCCAAGGTGCTTTTTTGAAGTTACCTGTGATTGTCGCTTCGCCACTTCCTGAGTTACCCGCAGAGAAAACGACAATAATACCCGCATCTGATAATGTTTTAGTGACAACATTGGTTGGATGGTCAGGGTTAAAGTCAGTACCTGTATCACTTGTACTACCAAAGGAGTTTGAAATAACGCGAATATTATAATCAAATTGATGCGTCTTAGCGTAATCAAAACCACCGATAGTGTCTAAAATAAATAAACCAGCACCTGAGCCATAACCAACAATTTTTGCGCCAGGAGCAACACCTTGATATTTACCACTCGACATCGCGCCATTGCCGCCAATAATACCCGCAACATGAGAACCATGACCACCAGCAATATCACTGTTCGCGGTATCTTCTTGGTAAGTTATGGGTAAAATATCTGATAACGAATGTAGGTTAGTTTGTGCCAATACGTTTTGAACAACGTGGTTAGGAAACTTAATGTCGCTGTGCGTGCCATCGACACCCGAGTCATTAACCACAACCCCGATACCACGTCCAGAATATGGCATACCGTTACTACGTAAAGAGCTGTCATCACGTAAGCGGTCAACACCGGTAATTTGTGTTGCTCTATCATTTTCTAATGATAATGGCGCGTTGTAGTAAACAGAGCGTACTTTATTTGATTTATAAATAGCTTCTATTTGCGCCTTTGTTGCCGTTATACCGACAATAGGAAACTGCTTAAAGCTTACGCCACCAATAACACCCGTTGATTCAATAACGTTTAGCTGTTGTGCATTAATAGCTCCTTTACCTTCGAAAGTAACGATGACGTTAAAAACCTCATGTACTTCAGCAGTCGCCATCAAACCTTTCAGTTCAGGTCCGATAGATTTAGCAGCAATATTTAGCGACATAAAAGTTAAGCCTGCACCGATAAGGCCAGCGATTAATATTTTATTTTTTAATTGTGTTTTTAGCATTGGAATAAACCTTATATGTTTTGATACATCGAGCATGCCAAACATTAAGGTTTAAAATAATCAGGTAAAACCCCTACAAGGAAGAGGTTAATATACCTTGTTTATAGCAGTAGGTTGTTTTTGGCCGCATAACGGACCAATTCAGCAGCGTTGGCAACGCTCAATTTATCTAGCACTTTACCGCGATGGTTTTCTGCTGTTTTAACACTTATATCTAATGAACGAGCAATTTCTTTGGTAGTTTTACCTTCAATGATTAAATGAAAGACTTCACGTTCACGATTAGTCAGATTTTTGTAGGGGTCTTGCCAATTTTCTGCCGGCTTATTGTATTGTGATGCCAACACACTTGCCGCGTATTGGCTGTAATAGGTTTTCCCCGCAGCTAATGCTTTTACCGCATCGATGAGTTCGTCACTCGCACTGTCTTTTAATAAATAACCAGAAGCACCCGCTCTAACCATATGAATGACATACTCTTGTTCTTCATGCATAGTTAGCACTAACACTTTTGTGTCTGGCAGTTGGCCATTTAAGCGTTTAACCGCTTCCATACCGTTCAATCCTGGCATGCTAATATCGATAACGATAACGGTGGGTTTTAATTCCAGCGCTTTACTCACTGCTTCAAGTCCATCTGCGGCTTCAGCAACCACTTGAATATCATTATCTTTACTTAATAAACTGACCAGTCCATGACGTAAGATAGTATGATCATCTGCAATAAGAACACGGATCATCGGCCATTCCTCCCCGTTACCAATATTTTTATTTCACAGCCTTGTCCTGGCTGCGAATTTATTGTTAATTGACCACCGAAGGCACTTATTCTATCGCGCATTGCGCCTAAGCCAAAACCCTCAGGACTAGATTCTTGATCAGCTTTCATTCCAATACCGTCATCTTTTATTTTAATCATTAAAAGATTATCAGTTGCAATTAAATTGAGAATTATTTTTTGTGCTTGTGCATGCTTAATCGCGTTGGTCAGCGCTTCTTGTATTACTCGAAACGCTAGGGTTTGAGTATCACTATCTAAAATACTGTCAACTTGATGATGAAATTCAATTGTCGCTTTTTCGGGTTCCGCCATAATACGCACTAACCAATCAAGGGCAGGAATAAGCCCAAGATCATCTAAAATTCTGGGGCGCATTAAGCGAGAAATCACGCGAGTGTCTGATAAGGCTTGACGTGCAAGATCGATACTCTCATCAAGCGCTATACTCGCGTCTCCTTTTTTAACTTGCTGCAGCTGATTTATTAAAGCCGTAAGCAGTTGTCCTACTCCATCATGTAATTCTCGAGCGATATGCTTGCGTTCATCTTCTTGTACTCGCCAAACGCGTTTTGCCAAACCACGCATTTGCTCATTACCCGAATAAAGCTGTTGTGATATTTGTTTTTGCTTTTCATTAAGTTGGTCAACCATTTTAGCAATATTGGCATTATTGGTCATGGCGAGATAACTCCATTAATGAATCATTTAATTCAAAATAATCTTGAGTTTCTATGAATTTACCAGAAAATTCTGGAGGTAAATTAGCCTTAAGATGCATCAACTTTTTAGTCACTTTTTTATAATATTTTGTTGGATCTTGTTGATTGACAATCGCCAATTGGGCACGCAAACGATCAAATTGAAAGCTGCGCCAATAATCGCCCATTTTTCTTAATAAAATATCGGCTGACCTTAGTGTGGCTTTTAAATCAAGCCAAGCTCCTGAAAAATATTGCTGTACGGCTAAAAGTTCTAAATATTCAATATACTGATATTGTTGCAGGCTAAAATCAACGTTAGCCAGTGGTGTCAAATAAGCACTGATATCTTTGTTACCTTGATGTAAAGACTGTTTTGCCTGATAAATTAATTGGCGAATATAAATAGATTGATGGGCATGATCTAAAACCCTATTATTTTTATTTTCCATAACCGCTGTGGATAAATTCCCTACCGTCTGACTTTTTAAGAACTGAAATTTACTCATATGTTCTTTATTGCCATGACGCGAAACTATATCGTTTATATTGGCTAAGTGCTTAGCGGCTTGCTCTTGGTCGCCAAGCTGCAATGACCAATCGGCTAACCATAGACCAAATTCAGCCATAGCTCGTACGTCATTAGCTTTAACCGCCGCTTGATAAGTTAACGTTAACTCTTCAATGCTCGCATAAAAATTACCTTGTAAAAAAGCGAGTTTTGTTAGGTAACTACGCGAAACGATCGACTCTTCGGTAATATTGAGTTTTTCAGCATCGGTTAAAGTGTTGTTAAAAAGGTGATAGGCATTGCGCCAGTTTCCCTTAGCGAGTTCCATCTGCCCCAAGTTTTGTCGTACATGGATAATGCCAATAGGAAACTGCACTTGCTGATATAACTGCTCTGATTGACGCCAATAAACCAAGGCATGTTCTGGGTCAAGCAGCATAAAATAAGTGAAGCCAATATTATTCATACTCTCTGCTTGGAGCATTAAGTTATTGAGTTCAACTCGAATATTTAACGCATGGCGATAATTTTCCAAGGCCGTTTGATACGAAGCTTGCTCTTCAGCCAATTTTCCTAACTCATTATAAGTATTCGAAAGGCCCTCTTGATCGTCTAACTTCTGATAGATAGCTAAACTTTCTGTTAGGTATTGTTCAGTCTGCTGGTATTCGCCAACCGCTAAATGCATAGCGGCTAAGTTAGTCATAGTGGTCGCTGCATCGGCTAAGTTAGTTAGTTGTCTTCTAATTTTTAACGATTGTTGATAATAATCAAAGGCAAGCTCTGTTTCTCCTAACTGTTCATAAACAACACCAAAGGCATTTAGAGCCTCACCTTCTTGAACAGGGTTTTTTAGTTTTTTAGCGGTGACTAGTGCCTTAACAAAATATTCATTTAACGCTTTTTCAAAATCACCTTGTAAAAATGCCACTCTACCTAACATAAACCATGCACTAGGATGGTTTGGATCAATTTTTACCACTTCTTGTAATAAGACTTCCATTTTTTTATGTTGTTCAATTAAAAAATAGAACTCTGATAGCATCATCTTAAGCTCAGTGTTGTAAGGAAAGGCATTCACTAAGCTTAAATAATCGGCTTGAGCTTGTTCGATTTTACCCGCTAAATCATTTAAGCGTGCACTCGCTAGTTTCGCCGTATAAGAATTAGTGGCGCTTAATGCTATCGCTTGGCTATAAGCTTGTTCTGCTTCCATGAATAAACCTATCGTCAGGTTTAATTCACCTTGTTGCAGCCAAGCTTGCGCAGCAGTGGGTTCTCTCGTTAATATTTGGCTTAACGCTTGCTGCGCCTGCTCAAAGTCACCCTTTAAAATAAGTGTTTTAATAGGAAATAAATCAACCAAAGGGTTTTCTTCAATCTCAATGGTTTTTTCGGCATTCACTTCTATGTCTAAACGCTGCCTAAATTTATCGACAAAATGTCGAGTCACTTCTTGCCAATCTTTCTCGTCATAAGGGGCTTTTATTAAGGTTTCGCGTTGAATGTTAAAACCATCGACAGAAACCAACTGAAACTGAATATCTTTAGCCTCAGAACCGGCAATAAATGTTTGTGGGCTAATGAGCACGTCAATCTGCAGTAAGTCTGATATCAACTCCATATTAGCGTCATCAATGGGAGGCGTAATACCCAGTTGCGCTAATAGCTGGCTTAATCTCGATTGTTCAATCACCCGTAAGTTCTTAATATCGGTTAATTGGTAATTCAAATAGTTAGCAAAGGTTTGATCAAATTCGCCCTCTTGTGTCTGCAAAGGCAATATCGCCACCGCGTAATGATCGACCGCATTGGCTTTAATGGGTGTTTGACGACTCAGAAACAAAACCACTGCGATGGTAAAAAATACCATCATCGACATAACCGTCACTATTAACCGCTTTTTGTTGATAGGTTTATTATCTTTTTCTGCTAATAAACTAATATATTGATTCTGCGCTTGGCTAATATTAGTGGGTCGGGATGCTGGATGCGGAGAAATGAGTGTCAATGACCATGACTTTAGAAAGTTAAACTCTTCTTTAACAGCCTTAAATTTAGGTTTATCTAACAACTTAGTCTGTAAAATTTCATCAATCGAATGGCCACTAAACGGTAAACCGTGACAACATAACTGAAAGATCACCACACCTGCGGCATACAAATCAGTGGTTAAGTTTATTTTACCGGTTTGTAAATACTCAGGTGGCGCATAGTAAGGAGTCCCTGAAACACGGTCAGCGTTACTTTCTTTATTAAAAGCAGACAAGCCAAAATCGGCAATAAAGAGCCGACCTGACTCGTCTAACATGATATTTTCAGGCTTAATATCTTTATGAGTAACGCCCGCTTTTTCAGCAAAGGCTAAGCCATCTAATAATTGCTCAATAATTTGAAAAGTTTGTTCAGTAGTGAGTGATTTCGATGCGATAGCTTCTTCTAGGCTGCTACCCGAAATCCAATCCATGGTTAAGAAGTGAACATCTTCATCTTGGTAGTATTCATGAACGCGGATAATATTGGGGTGACTTAATTGACGAACCAATAATAATTCTTTTTTAAAATCAGCAATGGTTTGCTTATCTTGACTCAGCGATTTATTGAGGACTTTGATGGCGATAAGGGTATCGAGTTGCTTATCATAGGCGCGGTAAACAAAACCATAACGGCCTTGTCCTTGCAGACTTTCAATTTCAAAACGACCAACAAGGCACTCTCCAGCAGCGAGCGGCTTAGACAAGGGTATTATTTGGGTCGCATTTAGCTGATCATCATCGCTATGTATTAACTTGGGTGATTTAGAATCGCTCATACAGCCTTTTTACTAATGATGTGGTATTAGTGACACAAATTCAGCAAACTACAGTCTTTTTCGCTAGATGTCCATATCGAGTTCTCATTAAGAATTAGTTGCAATGAATCAATAGATTGTTGCAGCAACATCGCCTGAACGGTTGCTTCGAGTTGTTGGCTCATACTGCTTAAGATTTCTATATCCAACTCGGTTAGCACTTTATCAGACATTTTGCTGTCGGTATAAACAATTCCCACCACTTTATGCTCATAAAACAGTGGAATGCAGGCTAAAGCAGCAATTTGTTTCAGTTCGATGCTTTTACGAGCACTTAACAGTTCATGGCATGAAACATCCATGGCAACTACGTTTTGTCCGCTTTCAAAACAACGTGTTATCGCGCCAACACTGCCTTCAAAATCTGATAGTTTAAAATCATTTCGCTGCATACCATGGGCAATACTGACATTAAGTGAAGCTAACGTATCGCCAAGTAAGACGATACCGCGTTGAGTGCCCGTTAACATAATAATATTTTGCAATTGTTCAGAGAGATTTTGTTTTAAATGCTCGGTCAACGGTATTGAAGTAGGTGTTTGGCTACTCGATAAGCGCCATGCATTGTGGGTAATTATTGCATCAACTTGTTTTGACGACTTAGTTTCAAAAAGGCAATCGAGTTCGCCAATAGAAATAATCGCGTCATCTTTTAAAGTGGAATGGGTAATTGCTATACCATTAACTTTAGTGCCATTACGGCTGCGCTCATCATCAAGTTGCCAAATTTCGTTTAAATGGGCAACTTTAGCATGCTGACGAGAAACGGTTGGGTGATCAAGCAACAACTCACATTCGTGAGAACGTCCTAAACGGTAACCATTATCTTCATAAAGAAAACTTTCTATCGCTGGTTGGTCCGGATAACAAATCGTAATTTTAGCTGGCATAAGATCACCCTTAATTGAACACTATTTTGTCGATACTATTTGATTAATCGCAAGCTGAATCGTAAGGTGTTGGCATAAGCCATAAGCTCGCCAGCAACATTATGAATATCTCGACTTGAACGCCAAACATCAGGAATATTTATGCCTTTATTATCATTAATACGGCGATTAAAGTCATTGAGCTTACTACTCGCCATATGGTAATTGTTCGACAAAATAAGTTGATTAATTTCATTTACATCTTGCAGTAACATAGAATAAACCGCTGCATTTATTTTGGGTGAAAAATCATTGAGTGCAGTTTGTAAATCGTTAAACTTTTGGTTGACAACAACTAACGGAGCCCGTAAGTCGGCAACAATAATAAATTGTGAGAAACGCCCTGTTGAACCACGTGTTCTATAGCTACCTGCCCCCATAGTCATGGTGATATCTTTAAACTCACCATTAAGTGGCGCTTTAAAGAATCGCAGCGGTGTACCTGCGGTATATTCTAAATTATGCGTGTGTAAATCAACCGAAGCTAAGCCTGAAAATGAAAAGCCACTGTTCGCCAAAGGCTCAATGGTGATCATCATTGGAAATGCTGCAGAGGGAGTGATATTTAAACCATCGGGTAAACGGTCAATAAAATCTAATGAGGTAACGTCAATAATTTCTGCCGTTAGTCCTAAACTCTCTTTCGTTAAACCAACCGCATTTTCAAATTGTAGAGTCATATCGGCAGAAATGTTGCCCGGTAAATGAATAACAGCCTCGACCTTATTACCTTGTACGTTGACTGACACCGATTCAGAAGCGAATGAGATTGTACTGACCAACATAGCTGTTGATGTTAGTACTAAAGTAAGTAGCTTTTTTATATGCAACATATTTTGTCCTCTGGGTAGTAACCTGACAATGTCATCAAATTATTTTTACACTGTTCTAGCTAGAACCTACGTTGATCTACGTCAATTAGCAAGTTCTATGGTGCTTTTACTAATAACAAAACCAAGCCTAGTCAGGTTGATTTTGTTATCAATGTTAATTATATAAATGTTAAGTGTTAACAGTTATTTACGTAAGTATCCATCATATAATCGACTAATGATAATGGCATAGTCTCCACGCTTAACAACGCTGGCTGGTTCAAAGTAAGCAACAACGGTTGGCGATAGGTCATAAGGTCCTTGTTCAATAGCGAAACGAACCCCGATTAATGACATATCTATTGCAGCCTGCACATAACCTTTTAGCGCTTCATTAATATCGCTTGAGTCCTTAACAGCAATACGTTCACCGTTATATTCGACGGTTATATCACCACTAAAGTCTTTAACTTGTCTTTCTAATCCGAGTGCCTGTACCAGTGAATAAGCTAACTCTTGTTTATTCACCTTAGCGTGTGGTTGAAAACTATCACCATTAGAGATCATCACAGGTGCTTGGTTTTGTACTCGATCTTTAAGCGCTGAGCCAGTTTCTGTGACGGCATCAACAAAGGGGGCGTGTTTTGCGTTAACATCTGTAAAGACGGTTTTATTATCATTTAAGAAGCCACGGTGCTGCCTAATTGACATACCCATGACTAAATATTGCGCCAGCTCTTTACGTCTTAACTTAGCATCAGGACGATAAGATTGATCGTTTTTACTATCAACTAAACGCTCACTGACCGCAAATTCAATTGCTTTTTCTGCACGATGTCCGGCAATGTCGCTTAGGCCTTCGTAGCCACCTGAGGTTAAAATTGAAATATCACCTTCGATATATTCAGGAATACCAGGACCATTAGTGGTACCTGTTGGATCAGCTTGTACACCTGATAAAGAAGTGATGCCAAAGGCAGATAATTTCCATTCTCCGGTTTGTGCTGGTGCAGAAACTCGCATGGTGCTACTTAGCACAGGCGTTGTTAAGTTACCAAAATAGACGGTACCGTCTGGAGCTTCCAATTTAAGTTTAACCAGATTGGCCAATGTTTCAGAGGAAGCACTTATCCATGCGGCATCATCTTGAACGTTAAACAGATGGACTTCAGGTTCACCTACTGGGGTAAATAAAACGCTAAATGGCTCAGGTGCTTCATCATCAATAATAATCGCATTGGCATTAAAGGTATTGAGATTGTTCACCGTTACACTGTTTTGTTCGTTATAACCTAGGGCTCCAGCAACTGCTGCATATGCATTGACATGACCCGCGCCAACTTCCCAAGATTGGTAACCTGGCATATTAGTAGCTGTTTCTTGAAGAATAGTTTTTATTTGTAGATTGGTTAAATTGGGATTAGCTTCCCACATCAAGGCAATAATACCGGCAACATGAGGCGCGGCCATCGAAGTGCCTGAAATTCTTGTGTAAAATGGTAAGTATTCGTTTTCAATCACACCAATATCATCGGCACCGCCATTAGAAGCGATATTGGTTTTAGCACGTGTCGAAATAATATCAACACCTGGGGCAACAATAGTCACTTCATTGGTATAAGTCCAAGCTGAACCGTCTGGCATAGTAAAATCACCGTTTTCACCACGTTTACCACGCGATGAAAAATCGATTAAATCGCCTTGTTTGGTACTTGCACCAACAGAGATACCCCATGGGATTTGAGCATATGGATTATGCGTGTCTTCGCCTGAACCACTATTACCGGCAGCAAATACCGACATAATGCCCATTCTGTGCGCTTTATAAGACGCTAAAGATATTGGACCTGCAGAGTCATATTTACCACTAGAGCCCCAAGAGTTACTCATCACTCGAATGGGAGAGTTAAAATCCCAAACGTGGGTAATAGCATAATCATAGCCGCCCAGCGCATCTAAAATAGAAAGACCCGCGCCAGAGCCATAACCAATAATATCAGCGCCAGGTGCTGCACCTTGGTATTTGCCGCCAGAGTGAGTCCCCCAACCGCCGACAGTACCGGCACAATGTGTACCATGACCAACATTTAAGTCAGTGTTACGTTGACCTTCTAGCCACATACCGTCAAAACCGGTTAAAGAAAGCGCTTGAGCATGGGTAACGCCTTGCACATTTTCAATCACTTTAACGCCATATTCTAAATCATCTAATGTTGCATCAATGCCTGAATCATTAACAATAACGGTAACGCCCTTACCCGTGTATTTCATGCCATTGTTGCTGTCGAATGCGCTAGATTGTAGTTTTTCTACACCTGTTATCTGACGTGCTTCAGCATTATAATATTCTAATGAACGGTTAGCGAATATCGAACGAACACCTGGCATTGCCGCTAAGTGATTAATCTGATTAGCGTTTGCCATCACACCTACGATAGGTAATGATTTAAACTGTACACCTTGAGTTAAACCAAGGTTTAATAAGCTTTGCAACTGGGTAGTTGTTAATGCATCAAGTTGATCATAGGAAACGACAACCATAGCGCTGTCTGTTACTGTCATACTTTGTAATTGTTGCTCTAATTGAGAGCCAATGACTGCAGCTGCGGTTGCACTAAGACTGATACCTGCGATTGACATGGTTAATGCCATGTTCTTTATTATTGTCTTCATACTTTATATCTACCCGTCTTTAAAAGTGTATTTTATTTACGCTATTATTTGACAAGATTTTGGCAAATAAGACCATCAGGAACAGCCCCTACTTTATGCGGGGGAAAACCCCTAGTTGTGAATTTTCCAGATAAGTCATTAAGGAGATTTAAGCGGCGTTCTGTTTTAGCACAGCCAATTTTTCACCCTCTTAATTCATACGCTAATAACTGGCTTTTGTACTTTTAGACAGCAAGCCACTATATCTTAAATAACATCACCTGAGACTTAATCAAGCGGACAGTTCCGTCACCATTTTTCTGGTGACCTAAGCTCAAATCAACACCATTGTTGACTCAACCATAAAGCGCTCATCTAACTAATCTCTCTCAACAACAATGGTTTTATTGACTCCTTTTTAAAGGTGTCTGCTAAATATAAGTGCTCATTAATGATGCATTGTTTACTGACTCTTTTTTTGCACTCTATTTGTGCGTATTCGTCATTGTCTTGTGCACCAAAAATTATCAACACAATAAAAATAACAATAAAGTCTTTTAAAACAATATGATAGATAAAGTAATAATGATGGCACTACCTTTGCTCTACGTAACTCAATCAATGATGAGTATTAAATAAACCTGCTTATTTAATTGACTCAATTTTAGGAGTGGTACATGAGCGGTCAAGAAGGTCTCAATATATTTTCATTCAAAGGTAAGATGAAAGCATTACATATGAGTTGGATAGCGTTTTTCATTACGTTTGCTGTTTGGTTTAACTTTGCTCCCTTGGTGTCAGTTATTGCTGATTCATTAGGGCTAACAAAAGCTGAAATAAAAACATTAATGTTATTAAACGTAGCGTTAACCATTCCAGCGCGTGTTGTCATTGGTATGCTTACCGATAAATACGGTCCGCGCTTAACATTCGCGGTTTTGCTTGGTGTGTGTAGTATCCCTTGTTTTATGTTTGCGCTTGCAGATACGTTTGAACAAGCGGCACTTTCGCGCTTCTTAATAGGTTTTATTGGTGCGGGTTTTGTTATTGGAATCCGTATGGTTTCTGAATGGTTCCCCGCTAACGAATTAGGGACGGCTGAAGGCATTTATGGGGGTTGGGGTAACTTTGGTTCAGCCGCTGCTGCCATGTCACTACCTACACTAGCGTTAGCCTTTGGTGGTGAAGATGGCTGGAGATACGCCGTTGCTTTTACCGGTGTATTAAGCTTGGTTTTCAGTGTTGTCTGGTATCAAAACGTAACGGATACACCTAAGGGTTCAACGTATTTCAAGCCTAAACAAACAGGTGCAATGGAAGTGACCTCAACGGGCGACTTCTTCTTATTACTCATTATGAAAATTCCTATGTATGGCGCTTTAGCTTTACTCACCTGGAAATTATCACCTGCCGGTGTCAGTTTATTAACAGAACAAAGTGCCGTCATTGCCTACATTAGCTTAGTGGTTTTGTTTGCCATTGAATTAAAACAAACCATTAAAGTAAACGGTCACTTATTTTCAAAACCGGTCGAAGAAATTCATCGTTACGAATTCAAGCAAGTGGCTGTGTTAAATGTGCTTTATTTTGCAACTTTCGGTTCTGAGTTGGCCGTTGTTTCGATGTTACCATTATTCTTCGCTGAAACATTCGAATTAAGCATGGTGTACGCAGCGATGTTAGCCTCTACTTATGCATTTATGAATTTAATGTCTCGTCCTGGTGGTGGTTGGTTATCAGACAAGTTTGGCCGAAAGAAAACCTTATTAATTTTAACAGCAGGTTTAGCTGCGGGTTATTTTGCCATGTCGGAAATCACCGGAGAATGGCCATTAGCCCTAGCAGTAGTAACAGCTATGGCTTGTTCTTTTTTCGTGCAAGCGGGTGAAGGAGCTGTATTTGCAGCAGTCCCCTTAATTAAACGTCGTTTAACGGGACAAATTGCCGGTATGACAGGCGCTTACGGTAACGTGGGTGCGGTGGTTTACTTAACCGTATTAACTATGGTTGATTACTCGACTTTCTTTATGGTGATTGCCGCTACCGCTGTGGTAGGCTTTATTACATTACTCTTTATGGTAGAGCCAAAAGGCACAATGACTGAGGTACGTGAAGATGGCACAGTTGAATTAATTAATGTCGGTCACTAAGCTAACATGAGTGTTATCAATACAGAGAAGCAAACGCTCCAAAGCACGGTTGTAGATTTACAACTATGCTTTGGTGGTTTTTCTCATAAAGGTTTAAAGGCAGAAAACCAAGACGCTTTTGCTGCTATTGTGCCAAAAAAACTTGAATTACGCGCTAAAGGCGCGGTTGTGGCTATCGCAGATGGAGTATCGAGCGCAAGTAAAGCCGCTGAAGCTTCACAACTTGCGGTCACTCAATTTATTCAAGAGTATCTTGCTACGCCCGAAACATGGTCTACACAGAAATCTGCCGCTAAAGTATTAAGCAGTTTAAATAACTGGTTGTATTCACAAAGCGGATTTGTTGATGCTCTAGTTAATCAAGACTCGCCTCAATGGCTAACGACTTTTTCAGCGCTTATTGCTAAATCAAACACCGGTTATATTTTTCATGTTGGCGATACCCGTATAACAAAATATCGCCAGCAACAATTAGAAATTATAACCCGTGATCATAATCGTAAACAAATAGGGCAACAGGATTTATTAACACGCGCATTAGGTGCTGATAGCCATTTAGAAGTTGATGTTTATCAAGTCGATTTACAGGCAGGAGATTTATTCATGCTAAGTTGTGATGGTATTCATGACTTTGTTAGTAAAGCTGCTTTTAAAACACTCTTTGATTCATTGCCGTTATCACCCAATAAGTCTGACTTAGAAGCTCTTTCTGAAAAAATTGTTGCCACCGCACTTGAGCGCGGTAGTCATGACAATGTGACCTGCTTACTGGTTTATATTGACGCGATACCGAATCGGAAACTGGCAGAAATTGAACGCGACCTAAGTTCAAAAGCGATCCCTCCAGCATTAAAAGTTGGGCAGAAACTTGATGATTATCTCGTTAAAAAAATAATACACGCCAGTATTCGTTCACACTTGTATTTAGTCGTCGATGTTAAAACAGATAAGCCTTATGTGTTAAAAGCACCCTCTGCTAACTTTTCAGATGACGCCTTTTATTTACAAGGTTTTATGCGGGAAGCTTGGGTGGGAGAACGCATTAAACACGTTAATGTCATGCGTGTATTATCCGCTAAAAAAGACAGCCAGTTTTTATACCATGTATGTGAATACATTAAAGGGCAAACCCTGGGTGAATGGTTACATGACAACCCTAAACCTAGCATTGCGCAGGTCCGCGATATAATGAAACAAGTGATCGGCGCATTACGATCATTTCAACGTTTAGATTTAGTTCACCGCGACTTAAAGCCCGACAATATTATGATCGATGAATATGGTCAAATTAAATTGATTGATTACGGCACCGTATTTGTCGCTTCACTTGATGAAAACCAAGAAACAATAAAAGAACAAGTACCACACGGTTCATTAAATTATATTGCACCTGAAACCTTATTGCATATGCAAGCTGATTATCAAAGTGACCTATTCTCATTGGGGGTTATTTGTTATGAAATGTTATCTGGTGAACTTCCTTACAAACCAATGCAACGTGCTGAAGTCACTATTAAAAATTATAACGATATGCAATATCGCAGCATTAAACAGTTTCGACCAGAGTTACCCTTGTGGTTAGATTTAAGCCTTCAAAAAGCAACGGCTGCAGACCCAAAACAGCGCTATAGAGCCTTTTCAGAATTTTTTAGTGATTTAAATAAACCGAGTTCATCTGCCGTTGAAGAATACAAAAACCAACCCTTGTTAAAGCGTGATCCTATCTTTTTTTGGCAATTAGTATCAACCTTATTGTTTATTGCCTTGATGGTATCTTTAGTTAATTAACCCGTTATCCCTTTACTTCTTCCCCTTTGCACTTATCACTCATTATTATGATGCACACCTCTGGTGCGTTGATGCCTTCACTGCAGTGCAAAATCGCTGTTACAACTCACACCCAAACCACTATCTAATTGAATTTATTAAAAAAACTACTTGGTTCGTTTATTGCTAATAATAAATCATTATCTAATTCTGCTAATACAGCAGTAATTTAAAGAAGTAGGGTTCCAAAAATGAGTACACAACCTCAGAAGATCGTCGTCGTTGGTAATGGCATGGTTGGCCATCACTTTGTTGATGAAATGGCGAAACATGCCGGCTATGAAATTACCGTTCTATCAGCTGAAGACCGTTTAGCTTATGACCGCGTTCACTTATCAGAGTACTTTTCTGGAAAAACTGCTGATGATTTAGCCATGACTACGCCAGCATATTACAACGAAATAGGCGTTAATTTTTTTACCAACGCGAAAGTCACTAATATTAATAAAGCTGCACAAACCGTGACGACTGAATCGGGTGACATTTTCGCTTACGATAAATTAGTTATGGCGACAGGATCATACCCCTTTGTTCCCCCTATTCCAGGTAAAGAACGTGACCATTGTTTGGTTTATCGTACTATTCAAGATTTAGAAGACATTCAAGCGTCAGCTAAAGCGGGTAAAGTTGGTGTGGTTGTTGGTGGGGGGTTATTAGGTTTAGAAGCCGCTAACGCCCTTAAAGAACTTGGCCTGCAGACACACGTTGTAGAGTTTGCCCCACAATTGATGGGCGTGCAATTAGACAAAGACGGCGGCGCTTTATTGCGTTCAATGATCGAAGGTATTGGTGTTCAGGTACATACACAAAAAGCCACCAATGAAATTGTCGACGGTGAAGAATGTGTTCACCGAATGAATTTTGCCGATGGAACACATTTAGAAACTGACGTCATCTTATTCTCAGCCGGTATTCGCCCCTATGATAATTTAGCACGTGAATTTGATTTAGCGGTTGGCGAGCGAGGCGGCATTGTGGTTGATAACAACTGTAAAACCTCTAACGAAAATATTTACGCTATTGGTGAGTGTGCTTTGTGGAATAACTTTATTTTTGGTTTAGTGGCGCCAGGCTACACTATGGCTAAAGTGGCTGCCGATAACATTATTGGCGGTGAACAGCAGTTCACTGGTGCAGATATGAGCACTAAATTAAAATTAATGGGTATGGATGTGGGATCGATCGGCGATGCTCATGGCCGTACTCAAGGTTGTAAAAGCTACGTCTATTCAAATCAACCTGACCAAATTTATAAAAAAATAGTGGTCAGTGCCAATGGTAAAGAATTAATAGGTGCGGTTTTAGTGGGTGATACCAGTGAATACGATACCTTATTGCAATACGCATTAAATGGTATTGAATTACCAGAAAATCCCGACGGTTTAATTTTACCTAGCTCAGGCGAAAAACCCACCTTAGGCGTGGATGCTTTACCTAATACCGCGACTATCTGCTCATGTTTGAATGTCACCAAAGGCGATATTATTGCTGCTATTGATTGTGGCGCCGTTGATGTCGGTGAAGTAAAGTCTTCAACGAAAGCAGGAACAGGCTGTGGCGGTTGTGCCGCCTTATTGAAAAAAGTAACAGATCACGAATTAGAAAAACGTGGGGTAGAAATTAGCACTGACCTTTGCGAACATTTTGCTTACAGCCGGGTTGAGTTATTTCACATTGTGCAAGCAGAACAAATTAAAACCTTTGACCTTTTAGTAGAAAAACACGGTTCAGGTTTAGGCTGTGAAATTTGTAAGCCAGCAGCTGCGTCTATTCTCGCTTCGGTTTGGAACGATTACATATTAAAACCAGACCATGTATCACTACAAGACACCAATGATGTCTTTCTAGGTAATATGCAAAAAGATGGTACTTATTCTGTCGTTCCCCGTATGCCAGGCGGTGAAGTAACCCCAGATAAGTTAATTGTTATTGGTGAAGTCGCTAAAGAATATAACCTATATACCAAAGTAACAGGCGGCCAACGTATCGACTTATTCGGCGCACGTGTTGACCAATTACCGGCGATATGGAAACGCTTAATTGATGCAGGTATGGAAACTGGTCATGCCTATGGCAAATCGTTACGTACGGTTAAATCTTGTGTTGGCAGCACTTGGTGTCGTTACGGCCAACAAGACAGCATGGCAATGGCCATTTTCTTAGAAGATCGCTACAAGGGCTTGCGTTCTCCTCATAAAATTAAGTTTGCGGTTTCGGGCTGTACACGCGAGTGTGCTGAAGCACAAAGTAAAGACATTGGTATTATTGCTACTGAAAACGGCTGGAACTTGTACGTCAGTGGCAATGGCGGCATGAAGCCTCGCCATGGCGACTTATTCGCGACTGATTTAGATGATGAAACCTTAGTGAAATATATAGATCGTTACTTAATGTTTTATGTGCGTACCGCAGATCGTTTAACCCGTACTTCTGTCTGGTTAGAAAACCTAGAAGGCGGCTTAGCCTACATGGAGAAAATAGTTAAGGACGATCACTTAGGGATTAATGATGAATTAGAAAAGCAAATGCAAAATGTCGTTGATACCTATCAATGTGAGTGGAAAACAACCATCGAAAGTGAAGAGCAATTAAAGCGTTTTCGTCAGTTTGTTAACTCTGACACTGTCGATGGCAACATCGAATTCGTTACTGAGCGTGATCAAATTAGACCCGCTCAAGGTGATGAGAAAAAATATGGCGTTCAAATTCAAGCCGTTGATTTAACACCTGCATAAATACGTTTACGAATAAGGAAAATAAAATGACAACAGAAAATAGCTGGCAAACCATTTGCTCAACCAGTGATTTAATTAAAAACTCAGGTGTTTGTGCATTATTAGCAAACAAAGAACAAGTGGCTTTATTCCAAGTAGGCAAGGACACCGTTTATGCTATTTCTAACTTTGATCCCTTTGGTAAAGCAAACGTTTTATACCGCGGTTTAATTGGTGAAACTAAAGGTAATATTTACGTTGCTTCACCCTTATTAAAACAACGCTTTGTTTTAAATTCAGGAGCCTGTTTAGATGATGATACTTTAGCGATTAAGACCTATGAAACACGTGTTACTGATGGAAAATTAGAAATATTTGGTTAAGGATTTCATCCTTTATTTTCATAAAAATCCTAGCGAAGTTAACGGTGCTGGGATTTTTATTTTTTACCATTCATCATTAAATTTAAGCCTAATATGACTCACTTAGCATCTGCTAAAAAAAAGTCTGCATACGCGAAGATTAATTATCCCAATTCTACATGCTAAGGTGTTTAAACAGTTCAATCCTAGAAGAGGTTATTTTGGTGCACCTTTGCATCACAAACTAATAAAAACGAGTATAAAAAATCAAAGGACAATCCTAACCAATTGATATAAATGTAATTAAACTTCTGGTGTGAATTGTGCTTTAATATTTTAAATATACTTAATTCTTAATTTTAATTTGAATAAATTGAAAAATAAAACCTTGTCTTTACCTAATAAAAATACGATATATCAGGATGTTCCATCAGGATTAAAAGTATTGCTTGCTGAAATAAACCATGCAAAAGCAAAGGTATTAATGAGCGTACTGATAAATGAGCAATATGATATCTATCATGTTGCTCATTCTGGCGTACCTTTATTAAGAGATGTTAAACAGCTAAACCCAGACGTTATCATTATTGATATAGAATCTCCAAACAGAGATATGCTTGAAAACCTCAATAAAATTTCTCAATTCGCCCCAAAACCTATCGTAGTTTTTTCAGAACAACAATGTGCCAATACTACCATTAATCAGATGGTCAAATCAGGGGTTAGTGCTTATGTGGTAGGGGAAGTTAACCAAACAAGAGTGAAGTCAATTATTGATGTGGCTATTGCGAGATTTGAGCTTTTTCAAGGACTAAAACAAGAACTTGCTGACACTAAACAAAAATTGTCTAGCCAGAAAAGTATCGATAAAGCTAAACGTTGGTTAATGGAAACAAAACAACTGTCTGAAATAGATGCGTATCACTTCATTCGAAAAATAGCGATGGATAACAGCCAGAAAATGGATGATGTTGCCAAAAACATCCTTTCTGTTGCTAGCATTTTTTAGATATTTAAAGACGTTTTAAAGAATTGTAGAGAATATCAATTATGTTTAATATTGAAAAAAAAAATATAACCCTTGGCTTTATGCCATTAACAGATAGTGCCCCCTTAGTCATTGCTCATGAAATGGGATTTTTCGAAAAATGGGGGCTTAACGTAAACCTAACAAAACAAAATTCTTGGGCCACATTAAGAGATAAATTGCATAGCGGAGTTATTGACGCCGCCCAAATGTTAGCCCCTATGCCCATTGCCTGTAACTTAGGTTTACACGGACAAAAGTCAACCGTGATTGCCCCAATGATATTGAGTCGTAACGGTAATGGCATCACGTTATCGACTAAACTCTACCAAAAAATATTATTACAACACAATACCAATGAGATCAGTATGCCATTTTCGGCCAATATATTGAGACATGAAATAGAGCAACGAAAAAAAGAAGGTAATAAATTAACCTTCGCTGTCGTTTTTCCTTATAGCTGTCATCATTATCAACTTGTTGAATGGCTAAAGAATAGTGATATCGATCCATCAGACATTAATTTATTAATTGTACCTCCTTCAAACATGGTGCCATCTATGCATTCAGGGGATCTTGATGGCTTTTGTGTCGGTAGTCCTTGGAATGCTAAAGCGGTTAGAGAAGGTGTTGGCATCACAGGTGTTACTTCTTCTGACTTATGGGAAGATTCACCTGAGAAGGTGCTTGGATTAATGTCTGATTGGCAAGTTAAGCACCCAGAAACAACATTTGCTTTAGTATCTGCTTTATATGAAGCATGCCAATGGCTTGAAAATATTCCCAATCGCTTTGAAGCAGCGAGGTTCTTGAGTCGTGCAAAGTATTTAGACACACATATCGACGTAATTGCGCCTTCATTAATGGGGAGTTGCCTAACCCTTAACAATACATCACCTCGTAAAGTAGAAAGCTATCAACAATTTTCGACATTAGGTGATCCCACATTCAATAGGCCAGCACATCATTACGGTGAAAACATTGCCAAATTAATGCAAGCGTGTGGACACATAAACAGACAACAAATAACGGATCTAGACATTACTTCGATCTACAGGGAAGATATTTATCAAGCTGTAATATATAAGAATAAGTAGAGCCTTTATTAAAATGAAGTATCTGCCTACAGGCCTATAGACACCAAAATAGTGCAAATACTTCTCACTGTTGGAGCAAAGTATTTAATCAAAAAACATAAAGCAAAGTAAGTTACTGATTTTAAATACAATTAATAGGTGGCACTAATTGTGCTTTATAGTTAATAGCGTTTTCATGTTAATTCAATCAACAGCGGTTGTTTTAACGATAAAGTGAAAATTGACTCAAAACTTATTTCGTTAAAACTAATCGCACTGCAACGACGTAGTCATTATTAGTTTGGCATTGAAGCCCACAGTACTCGGATTGTATCCGAAGTACTGTGGGCTTTTTTTATTTGGAGAAAGGTATTTTGAAAACGACTTTAAAAAATGAATGTAAAAAATTATGCCGTACTGTTATTGCAGGACTATGTATTTCTGGCTCCCTACTGACTTCGTCTTTGCAAGCAGCAGAGCTAGGCTACCCAGAAAAAGAAGAACTTAAATTTGGTTTTATTAAATTAACCGATATGGCCCCTATCGCTATTGCTTATGAGAAAGGATTTTTTGAAGATGAAGGCTTATACGTCACGATTGAATCTCAAGCTAACTGGAAAGTATTACTTGATGGCGTTATAGATGGTCGATTAGACGGTGCTCACATGCTTGCTGGCCAACCCATTGCAGCAACGATTGGTTACGGGACTAAAGCTGAAATCATCACGCCTTTTTCAATGGACTTAAATGGCAATGCGATTACTGTTTCTAATGAAATTTGGAAGCAAATGAAGGTCAATATTCCTAAGCAAGCCGATGGAAGACCTGTTCATCCTATTAAAGCTGATGCCTTAAAGCCTGTTGTAGAAAAGTATCTTGATGAAGGCAAACCTTTCAACATGGGTATGGTGTTTCCAGTGTCGACACATAACTACGAGTTACGCTATTGGTTAGCGGCTGGTGATATTCATCCTGGATTTTACGCTCCTCATAAAGGTGATACATCAGGAAAGATTGACGCACAAGTGCTGTTGTCAGTAACGCCTCCTCCACAAATGCCAGCCACAATGGAAGCCGGCACTATTTATGGTTATTGTGTAGGTGAACCTTGGAACCAACAAGCCGTATTTAAAGGCATTGGTGTGCCGGTCGTTACCGATTATGAAATTTGGAAGAACAACCCGGAAAAAGTATTTGGTATTACTAAAGCCTTTGCTGAAAAATACCCAAATACCACCATTCGTTTAACACGCGCATTGATTCGTGCCGCTAAATGGTTAGACGAAAACAATAATGCTAACCGTCCAGAAGCAGTGAAAATTTTATCTCAATCGAACTATGTTGGTGCTGATTACGACGTTATCGCAAACAGCATGACAGGGACTTTCGAGTACGAAAAAGGCGATGTGCGTTCAGTACCTGACTTCAACGTATTCTTTCGCTACAACGCCACTTATCCTTACTACTCTGATGCTATTTGGTATTTAACACAAATGCGTCGTTGGGGACAAATTAGCGATGACAAACCTGATAGTTGGTACAAAGATATTGCCGCACAAGTTTATCGTCCTGATATTTACATGGCTGCAGCGCAATCATTAGTTGATGACAAGTTATTGTCTAAAAGCGACTTTTCAGACTTAGTCGGTGAAGACGGTTTCCGTGCTCCTCAAAAACACTTTATTGACAACATTGTTTATGACGGTACTCAACCAAACGCCTATATAAACAAGTTTAAAATTGGCCTAAAAGCCGGTGACAAACTTTAGAACCTTGTCGTATTTTAGCCAGTACTTTACTGAGTAGTTATGCGCTGTCCATTAACTGGCAGCGCATAAAGGAGAGCAAAAATGACTGCTGTAATTAATAAAAAAACATTAGGTATTGTGCCAATGAGCAATAACAAAATAATCGGGTCCTTTATTTCAGAAAAGGCACAAGCGTTGATATTACCTATGGCCGGTATCTTCTGTTTTATGCTGCTATGGTCGTTTACGGCAAGTAGCATTGATACTTCGCTCGGAAAATTCCCTGGCCCCAGTGCAGTGGCTACTCAAGTAGTTAATTTAATTGATGAACATAATGCTGAACGCGCCAAAGAAGATGCTTTTTATATTCGCCAGGACGAACGAAATAAAGTGCGAATGGCAAAAGATCCAAGCTATCAAGCTAAAATACGAGTTTATACCGGTAAAGAAACATTTTTAGACCAAATATTCACCAGTTTAGTGACGGTAATTAGTGGCTTTTTAGTGGCTGCTGTTGTTGCTATTCCCTTAGGTATTGCCATTGGTTTAAGTAAAAATTTAAATACGGCAATAAACCCTATTATACAAATTTTTAAACCCGTATCTCCTTTGGCTTGGCTACCGATAGTAACCATGGTAGTCAGTGCACTTTATGTATCTCCTGATCCTATGTTTGCTAAATCTTTTATCACCTCTTTAATCACAGTAACTTTATGTAGTCTTTGGCCTATGGTCATCAACACTTCTTTTGGTGTGGCTTCAATAAATCAAGACTGGGTGAATGTCAGTAAAGTATTAAGCCTGCCTAAACACGTGCATATTCAAAAAATTGTTTTACCTGCTTCCATTCCTGCCATTTTTACTGGCATGAGAATGTCATTAGGTATTGCTTGGATGGTACTTATTGCGGCTGAAATGCTGGCACAAAATCCAGGGTTAGGAAAGTTCGTTTGGGATGAATTCCAAAACGGCAGCTCACAATCTCTTAGTCGCATTATGACCGCAGTATTAACCATAGGCCTTATTGGCTACATGCTTGATAGAACCATGCTGCAACTGCAAAGAATATTGTCTTGGGACAAATCAAGCGCACAACTTTAGCCAATATAGGATTAAGGAAATCACATGAGCATTATTTTAGACATCAGCAAAGTAGATATGGTATTTCCAACCCCTAAAGGTGATTTTACCGCGTTAAAGGGTGTTGATTTACAAATAAAAAAAGGTGAATTCATTTCACTTATAGGTCATTCAGGTTGTGGTAAATCAACCGTATTGAATATTGTTGCCTGTTTGCACAGAGCAACATTAGGTGGCGTATTATTAAATAACAAAGAAGTAACAGAACCCGGCCCTGAACGTGCTGTTGTTTTTCAAAACCATTCATTATTGCCTTGGTTAACCGCCTATCAAAATATTGAGTTAGCGGTAAAACAAGTCTTCAAAAATAAAATGTCTTCAAGCGAAATGAAAGAATGGATCGAACATAACTTACGTTTAGTTCATATGGATCATGCAAAAGACAAGCGTCCTGATGAAATTTCAGGCGGTATGAAACAACGTATTGGTATTGCCAGAGCTTTAGCAATGAAACCAGAAGTACTTTTGATGGATGAACCTTTTGGTGCGCTCGACGCTTTAACGCGAGCTCATATGCAAGACTCATTAATGGAAATTCAGCAAAAGCTTAACAACACCGTCATCATGATCACCCATGACGTAGATGAAGCTGTTTTATTATCAGATCGCATTGTCATGATGACCAACGGGCCAGCCGCGACAATAGGCGAAATATTAGACGTCAACTTACCTCATCCAAGAAACCGTTTAGCGCTAGCAGAAGATGTTGAATATAACCGTTTACGCTCAGCTGTTTTAACTTTTTTGTATGAAAAACAAAGAAAGGTTGAAGTTATTCCCACAGCTAAATCGGCTAAATCAACTGAAAAAGCTCAAGTAAAACAAAAGACGTCCAGTGTTGCTTAATACATTTCGCTAAATTGAAAAATTATAAAAATAATTTAAAAAAACTTTAAGGGATAAACCATGAAAAACGTTCATACATTCTCAAAAATTACGGCAGTGGTTTTGTTAGCAAGTGCCAGTGCTTCAGCAACCGCAAATAGCGAGACTAAAGCTAAAGCCAGTATAGATTTAAACTTGCGATATGAAAAAGTTGATCAAGACAATACCAAAAAAGATGCCTCAGCGTTAACGCTAAGAACTCGTCTAAATTACACCAGTGCTAGCTACAATAATTTTACCGCAGTTGTTGAATTTGAAGACTCACGCCAAGTAGCGGGTATTAACAGGTATAACGATGCCGTGGGCAATAATACTGAATATTCTGTTATTGCCGATCCAGAAACGACTGAATTAGACCAAGCTTATGTGCAATACAAAAAAGATGGGATCACCGCTAAAGTCGGTCGCCAAGTACTGACCTTAGATAATCATCGTTATGTTGGGCATGTAGGATGGCGTCAAGATAGACAAACATTTGATGCCGCGACCATAACTTATGACGCATTAGACAATGTAAAAATGAGCTATAGCTACATTAATAAACGTAATCGTATTTTTTCCAATGAAAAAGATTTTAATGCAAAAGACCATTTACTTAACCTCGCCTACAAAACGAGTTATGGCAAACTAACCGTTTACAGCTATCTCTTAGAAGTTGATGAAGGAACAGCTAATAGCTTAGATACTTTCGGGGTGAGTTTTAACGGTAAAAAAGACAAGTTTTCATATTCAGCCGAATTTGCTACTCAAGATTCAGAAAGCGGTGCAACTGACTACTCTGCAAGCTATATGGCCATAGAAGGCGGCTATAGCTTTGATGCTGTAACTCTTAAATTAGGTGCAGAAGTTCTAGGCAGTGATGATTCAATGGTTGGGTTTTCAACACCCCTGGCGACACTGCATAAATTCAATGGTTGGACAGATCAGTTTTTAGGCACACCAAAAGAAGGCTTGGTTGATCTTTATGCCTCTGTGTCAGGTAAAGCATTCGGCGGCGGTTGGACAGTGACAATTCATGATTATTCTGCTGATGAATCAACCAATACGGTTGATGATTTAGGCAGCGAAATTAATGCCGTTTACGCGAAAAAATTCGCTAAGAATTATAAGGCAGGCTTAAAATATGCGGCTTACTCAGCAGGCGATTCTACTGCAGGTAAAGTTGATACAGATAAAATTTGGCTTTGGGTAAGTGCAAATTTTTAGCTCTCCAAACACACTTATAATGATAACGCTCTACAGGTTTGTTAAGCGTTATCACAAATTGTAAACCCATATCACTATTGCAGCAGGTAAATAAAATTAGCTCAAGTAACCAACAAATCATAGAGAAACAAAAAGTTGTCGTGGTCGGTAACGGCATGGTCGGTCACCATTTTGTTGAGCAATTGGCTCAAATGAACACAGCTGCTCAAGCCATTGAGATAACCGTTTTGTCAGCAGAGCCTCGCCTTGCTTATGACCGTGTTCACCTTTCAACATACTTTAGCGGTAAAACAGCGGCAGATCTGGCCATGGCTGACGAAAAAACTTACCAAGATTGGACGGTAAATTTTCAAACTAATGCCAAAGTTGTTGATATCGACCGCAGCAATAAGCATGTTGTCACGCAAAACGGCCAAGTTATCGCTTATGACAAACTCATCTTAGCCACTGGCTCTTATCCTTTTGTACCGCCTATTCCAGGAAAAGACCGCGAGCATTGTTTGGTTTATCGCACCATAGATGACTTAGATAAGATTCAGGCCAGCGCAAAGGTCAGTAAAGTGGGGGTGGTTATCGGCGGTGGTTTACTCGGCCTTGAAGCTGCAAATGCGCTAAGCCACTTAGGCTTAAAAACCCATGTCGTTGAATTTGCGCCACAATTAATGGGGGTGCAAATTGATGCTGGTGGCGGTCGCTTATTAAAAGAAAAAATTGAAGCTTTGGGTGTTGAGGTGCATACATCAAAAGCCACCAGCGTAATTGAAGACGGCAAAACCTGTCGTTACAAGCTTTGTTTTAGTGATAATACCGAGCTAGAAGCTGACCTTATTTTATTCTCCGCTGGTATTCGCCCTTATGACAATCTAGCTAAATCATTCGCACTTGAAATGGGGGAACGAGGCGGTATTGTGATTAATAACCACTGCCAAACCTCAGATGAAAATATCTATGCTATTGGTGAATGTGCCCTCTGGAACAACTTTATTTTTGGTTTAGTGGCGCCGGGTTATCAGATGGCCAAAGTGGCGGCAAAACATATTATGGGTGAACAAACCTTGTTTACCGGTGCCGATATGAGTACCAAATTGAAACTCATGGGTGTTGAAGTAGGCTCAATAGGTGACGCTCACGCAAAAACAACCGGGGCAATAACCTATACCTATCAAAATCAACCGGCTGGCGTTTACAAGAAAATTGTTATCTCTAGTGACAAAAGCAAAATGCTTGGCGCAGTATTAATTGGTGATACCCGTGAATACGACACGTTATTGCAATATATGCTTAATGCCATAGATTTACCTGAATCACCAGAAACGCTGATATTGCCTTCATCAGGTGAAAAGCCAACATTAGACGTTGGTGCACTACCTGATAGCGCGATTATTTGTTCATGTCATCAGGTCACAAAAAGCAATATTATCAGCTCAATCGATCAAGGAGCTTATACCCTAGATGATATTAAAATTTGTACTAAAGCCAGTAGCGGATGTGGCGGTTGTAGCGCTTTATTGAAAAGTCTGGCTGAGGCAGAATTTGCAAGCCGTGCTGTGAAAGTTAAACAAGATATTTGTATAAATGTCATCGAATAAAATTCGAACATAAATAAATAAACAAAACATCCCATATAAAGCGGGCTGTATATCATTCTCTGTTTTAAAGGTAAATTTTATGAGTTGTTCTCAATCATCACATATTGTTCAATCAACTTGTGCATACTGTGGTGTAGGTTGTGGTATTGATATTACGGTTAACAATGGCAAGGCCAGTGCATTAGTCGGCACCATAGAGCACCCAGCCAACTTTGGACAACTGTGTGTTAAAGGTACCAATTTATTAGCCACCACAGATTTAACCAACCGCTTACTTGAGCCACAAATAAATAATAAAACGGTTGATTGGTCAACAGCGACAAATCATGTTGCCGATAAATTTACACAAATTATTAAAGAGCATGGCGCTGATGCCGTGGCTTTTTATGTCTCAGGACAGCTACTGACTGAAGATTATTATCTGGCGAATAAATTAATGAAAGGCTATATAGGTTCAGCCAATATAGATACCAATTCACGCCTTTGCATGTCTTCAGCGGTTGCCGCTTATAAGCGCAGTTTCGGTGAGGACGTTGTACCATGTAGCTATGACGATTTAGACAGTACAGAGCTTTTATTAGTTACCGGCTCTAATGCCGCTTGGACCCATCCGGTATTATTTCAACGTATTGAACGTGCTAAAAAACGTAATCCAGCGATGAAAATTGTGGTTATTGACCCGCGTAAAACCGCAACCTGTCAAATAGCTGATTATTTTTTACCGATAAAGCCAGGCACTGACGCCGCATTTTTTAACGGTCTTTTAAACTACTTAAGCGCTAACAATGGCTTAAATAATGACTATATTGCACAGCATACCCAAGGTTTCGAACAAGCTTTATTAGCAGCAAAAAAATGGTCACTCGCTGAAGTATCAGCCTATTGCGATCTTGACCAACAAACCCTTGCCAGTGTCTATCAATTATTTGCCGACACTGAAAAAGTACTCAGCTTTTATTCAATGGGCATCAACCAGTCAAACTCAGGCACTGATAAGTGTCAAAGCATTATTAATTGTCATTTAGCCACCGGAAAAATAGCCAAAGACGGTTGTGGGCCTTTTTCTATCACAGGTCAACCCAACGCTATGGGCGGTAGAGAAGTGGGAGGTTTGTCTAATCAATTAGCCGCTCATATGGATATTGAAAACCCTGAACACCGCTCAACAGTGCAACGTTTTTGGCAATCCCCCACTATCGCTGTTAAAGCAGGTTATAAGGCGGTTGATCTGTTTGACGCTATCGATGAAGGTAAAATAAAAGCGGTCTGGATAATGGCAACTAACCCGATGGTAAGCTTGCCCAACGTTAAAAAAATAGCCCAAGCATTAAATAAATGTGAATATGTTGTGGTCTCAGACTGTGCTGAAAACAATGATACGTTAGACTTTGCTGATGTAAAACTACCGGCAACGCCATGGCTAGAAAAAAACGGTACCGTTACCAACTCAGAGCGCCGAATTTCGCGCCAAACTAATGCTATAGCTCCGAGCGGACAAGCAAAGCACGACTGGCAAATTATTGCGGACGTTGCCACGGCCATGGGTTTTTCAGGCTTTAACTATTCACACGTTAGTGAGGTATTTAGAGAGTTCGCTCAACTGTCAGGTTTTGAAAACAATTGCAAACGAGTCTTTGATATCTCTGCATTTTCAGCCATTACTCCAAAACAGTATAACCGTTTAAAGCCTCTACAATGGCCAGTTAATGATACCTATCCTGAAGGTAAAAAACGTGTTTATGAAGAGGGTAATTTTTCTACCCCTTCAGGTAAAGCTGTCTTTTTTCCTATTACGCCACGCCAGCCAACTCAAAAATTATCCGCTAAATTTCCCTTTAGGTTAAACAGTGGTCGATTAAGAGATCAATGGCATACGATGTCTCGAACAGGCAAATCCCCTCAGCTCACCGCTCATACCGATAAATGTTACCTTTATATTAATCCTGATGACGCGGCGAGATTAAGCATAGTAGATGATGAGATAGTCAATATTGCATCAAACACTGGGCAAGCAAAAGTGCATGCAAAGTTAGATAAAAACCAGCGTTCTAATGAATGTTTTATGCCTATTCATTGGAATAAGCAATTTGCGTCTAGCGCAAATGTTAACAACTTATATGAGAGCATTACCGACCCGTTTTCTGGTCAACCTGAAATGAAGCATGGCGCGATCGCATTAAGCAAAACAGACTTTGTCCAGTTTGGTCAACTTCATCTTAGCGAAGAATTTATCGTGCAATGCCAAATGAGTAATGACTTTTGGAATAAAGCACGCACCCATTATGGCCTTAGTTATCAATTTGCTAATATTGAACTTGAAAGTGACCTTTTAAATTGGTGTCAAACAAGCAGCCATATATCTGGTGAGTGGCACCAATTTAGCCAAGCAGGCACCTCTTACATTATTTGCTTACAAGCCAATAAATTAGTTTTCTTGTGTTATGTGTCAACAACACAGCCCCGTATTGAAAGCGCATGGCTTAATTATGCTTTTGGTCAGTCATCTCTAAGCGAAGCTAATATTAAATCTTTACTCGCAGGGACTTCAAGTGAAGAGTTCTCCAAAGGTAAACAAATTTGCAGCTGTTTTAATATTGGTGAAAAAGACATTGTAGGCGCAATTAAAGGCGGCTGTAGTTCTGTTGAACAATTAGGAGAGGGGTTAAAATGTGGCACAAACTGTGGTTCATGTAAATCAGAATTAGCTGCATTACTTAGTGAACATCACATCGATAAGGCCACATTAATTAACAGCACTTGGAGTGAATAATGGATAGTGCTTGCCAGTAAATGTAAAGCTTGCGAGCACTAGCAGATTATAATATGACATTTTAGCTATTATTAGATAAAATGTCGGCAGACTTAAATAAACTGGCGATGGTCAGTTGTGCCTAAATATGAAATATAATGCCAATTCAAACACCTGTTAAACGCCCGAATACCTTTTTAGAACTCCTATATAATATTGCTATTCCATCGATTATTTTAATGAAACTTTCGACAGATGAGTATTTAGGCACTGTACCGGCCTTAATTTTTGCCTTATTGTTTCCACTCGGTTATGGCTTGTATGATTTTATTAAAAACAAGTCGATGAATTTTATTTCCTTATTAGGATTTTTCAGTACCTTGTTAACGGGTGGCATAGGTTTATTTGAACTGGACGTTGAATGGCTCGCTATCAAAGAAGCTGCCATTCCATCTGTTATCGGCATAGTTGTGCTGATATCTGGTTTTTGGGGAAAACCCTTAATTGCTAAAATATTGTTAAATCCACTGTTATTTAATTTAGATTTAATCTATCAAACGCTAGCAAGCAAAAACAAAACTGATCAGTTTAAAGCAAGAATTCAGTGGGCAAATCATCTTTTAGCTTCAACCTTTGTTTTTTCTGCCACTATGAATTACCTATTAGCTAAATGGATTGTTATTAGCCCCGCTGGCACAGTAGAGTTTAATGAGCAACTTGGCGAAATGACACTGTTAAGTTATCCCGTGATTGCCGTACCTTCAATGGTGATGCTAATTGCAATTATGTTCTATGTGGTAAAAAGTACCATGAAATTAACAGATTTAACGTTAGAAAAAATATTAAACGGTGAGAAATAACCTCCTAACTACCGATTAATTATAGACGGATGTAAGTGGCTAACCCTCGACCTACTCCGTCTATTTTCAATAAAGTCAATTTTTGTATTGCTCAGTTAATAACCCTGTACTATTTTTCTTTAGTCATTAACCATTCAGACAATAACCTCACCCCAAAACCTGTACCGCCGGTGGGTACTTCATCTTTTGCTTTACTGCTAAGCGCATTACCGGCAATATCAAGATGAGCCCATCGAACATCGCCAACAAAGTGCTGGAGAAAACTAGCTGCTGTGGTTGCACCTGGCCCACCTGAACCGGTATTCTTTAAATCAGCAATGTCCGTTTCAAGCATATCTTTATACCCTAGCGGTAATCGCCATAAATTTTCATTCACTTGTTTACCTGCAAAGGTTAATTCGGTAACTAACGCTTCGTCATCTGAGAATAAACCAGCATAACGATCACCTAATGCTCGAACTTTTGAGCCCGTTAAAGTGGCTAAATCTATCATAATTTCTGGCTTGTAGTATTGACGCGCATACCAGAGTGCATCAGATAAAACCAAGCGCCCTTCTGCATCTGTATTAACCACCTCAACCGTTAGCCCTTCTGCTGTTTTAACAACATCACCGGGTGCTATAGAAAATTGAGAGACCATATTAGCCGCCATCCCCATGACAGCAACAACATTCACTTTAGCTTTATTTAAAGCAAGTCCCTTAATAGTCCCTAACGCTGCAGCTGCACCGGCCATATCCGACTTCATTCGGGCAATAGATGCGCCGGTTTTAATGCTATAGCCACCAGAGTCAAAGGTAATACCTTTTCCCACTAAAGCGATCGGTGCCTCATCGTTACCTTGATAATGGGCAACAACTAAACGTGACCCTTCTTTACTACCACGGCCAACAGCCTCAAGTGCTCCCATACCTAATTTTTTAATCTGTTTAGGCGTTAACACTTTTATTTCAACACCGAGTTTTTTTAACTCTTTTGCCGCATTAGCAAAAGCAACAGGTGTCATCTCAGTGGGAACTTCACTGGTTAAATCTCGCGCTAAAAAGACACCTTGCTCGATATTAGCTAATGGGGCATACGCTGCTTGAGCTTGCTTGCCATTTTCAACATCAAACATAAACGTTTTTTCACTACGCTTTTCATTGTGATACTGCTCAAAACGATGAGCACGTAAACTTACACCATGTGCCAATAAAGATGCGGCAGTATTGCTAGACACTAAATCATCAGTTGATACTTTAATAACCTGAGTTAATTTAGTGTCTAACTTAGCCAATAAGTTACCGCCCAAAGCGGTCAACTTATCTTTACTCAGTTGTGCTTGTGGGCCTGTTCCAACAATTAACACACGCTCATAATGTAAACCATAAGGTGCAACAACTTGTAAAAAGCTACCGTACTCACTGCTGAAATCTTCTGCTTTCACAGCTCTACTTAAGTGACCTTGACTTTCCTTATCGAATGCAGAGAAATCACTATTTTTCCCCTCTTTTGTGTGAAAGATAACTAAGGTATCTGCAACCGTTGAAACAGAATCTGCAAAAGTTATTGTTTCTGCCAATACCGTTGTGCTAGCAAGCATAGCGCCTAAAACAACTGAGATGGTGGTACGTTTTAACAACATAAAAACCTCTATTTAATGGATAATAAGAATAATATTAAGATATACGACAATAAAGTCATATTAGTTCAATGACTATTCCAAGGAAAATATTCATATAAAATAGGATTTTATAGCGATCAATTAAAGATTAATATGATTGATTTTTATCTGGTATTTAATAAAAAAAATTATCAATGTATGTCTTTTTTAAAATGGTGTTAATTACCTATATTTAGGGCGGCATAACCGTTTATACTTTCTTGCTATTAATATTTTACTTGGATTTAACATGATTGATTTTCGCTCTGACACCGTAACAAGACCCTCCTTGAAAATGCGCAATGCAATGTCGCAGGCAGAGGTTGGTGATGATGTTTATGGTGACGACCCAACAGTAAATGAATTAGAGCAATGGTCTGCCAAACGTCATGGCTTTGATGCTGCACTCTTTTGTAGCTCAGGGACACAAGCAAATCTACTCGCCTTAATGGCACACTGTCAGCGAGGCGACGAGTATTTGTGTGGCCAACAAGCCCACAACTACAAATTTGAAGGTGGTGGCGCGGCAGTACTAGGTTCAATTCAACCGCAACCGATAGAAAATGAGAAAGATGGCACCCTTTGCTTAATTAAGCTTGCCCAAGCGATTAAACCCGATGATTCACATTTTGCTCACACAAAACTGGTTAGCATTGAAAATACCATAAATGGTAAAGTACTGCCGCTACACTATTTAGCAGAACTGCGCGAGTTTGTTAATAAGCATCAATTAAGTTTGCATTTAGATGGCGCGCGCGTATATAACGCTGCGACCGCATTAGACGTAGATATCACTGAGATAGCCCAATATTTTGATAGCATGTCGATTTGTTTATCTAAAGGCTTAGGCGCACCAATTGGCTCATTACTACTAGGTTCAACGCAAATCATAAAGCAGGCAAGAAGATGGCGAAAAGTACTGGGTGGCGGAATGCGTCAAGCCGGTATTCTCTGTGCAGCAGCTAAAATAGCGTTAACCGAAAATGTTGAAAAACTTAAAGTTGACCACGAAAATGCTTATTACTTGGCAGAGCAACTTAATAAAATAAGCGGGTTTACTGTTAATGTAGAGCAAGTCACCACTAATATGGTCTTTGTAAAAGTCGACAGTTCTATCGATATTAATACCATGGCTAACGCGCTAAAAACAAAAAAAATTCTAATATCCCCCAGTGAAAACATGCGTTTGGTAACTCACTTAGATATTAGTAAAGCAGATATTAATAGCTTTATTACAGCGGTAAAAAATCACTTAACGAGCGTAGCTTAAATTTTTAACTAAAAAGTAAATATTGTGCTATTCGTAATAGATTATTTTGATTAATTATCTATACTCGATATATCAAATAAATTATATGCGAAAAATCAAATGGATAAGTCTCGTAGAAGCGTGATTAAGAAAATAGCCTTAGGCGGCGCGGCAACCATAGCCATTGCCAAAGCGCCCTATGTATTTGCGCGCAATAAGGTGACCTTACGCATTTTGGGTACGCATGTAACATTACAAGAAGAATTACGACAAAAAGCGATGGAAGACCTAGGGATAAATTTGATATTTGAGCCTAAAGGTAGCGCTGCAGTTTTACAAAAAGCGTCAATGTTTCCTCAGTCATTTGATCTCTATGAGCAATGGTCAAACAGTATTAATGTGCTTTGGCGCTCTGGTGCTATTCAATCGATAGACAAAAGAAGAATAACCCATTGGGATGAAATTAATAACCTAAGTAAAACAGGAAAAATAACGCAGTCGGCGAAACTCGGTGACGGCGATGCACCTTATAAAATATTACACGTACAAAAAAACAATCAATTAGGCGAAAACCATACCAACGATTTAAGTTTCTTACCCTATGTGCATAATGTTGACTCTTTTGGCTACAACACTGACTTTATTAAAAAAGGCATACCTTACGAGACTGAAAGTTGGGGCTGGCTATTAGATGAAAAATACAGTGGCCGTGTCGGTATTATCAATGCGCCGACCATAGGTCTTTTTGACTTAGCTCTCGCCGCACAAGCTAAGAATCTAATGTCATTTAATAATATTGGCGCCATGACCAAGCCAGAATTAGACAAACTTTTTGGTATATTAATAGGCTTGAAACAAGCAGGTCACTTCAGTGGTTTATGGACTTCGGTGCCTGAGTCGATTCAATTTATGAAATCGGGTCGTGTGGTGATAGAAAGCATGTTTTCTCCTGCTGTAGCCTCACTAAACGGCATGAATGTACCGGTAACTTACGCAGCACCTAAAGAGGGTTATCGCGGTTGGCACGGAGTCATGTGTTTATCTAAGGCGACAACTGGCAAGGTAAAAGACGCAGCCTATGATTATATGAATTGGTGGCTGTCTGGTTGGCCAGGTGCTTACATTGCCAGACAAGGCTATTATATTTCAAACCCTGAGCGTACTGCTCGCTACCTTTCTCCGCAAGAGTGGGATTACTGGTATGACGGAAAACCCGCCGCGATCGACTTAAAAGGTACTGATAATAAAGTATCTGTTTATAAAGGAAATATTCGTCGCGGGGGCAGTTATGAAAAACGATTTAGCAATGTTGCTGTTTGGAATACTGTTATGCCAACCTATGACTATAGCCTGCAAAAGTGGTATGAATTTATTAATGCTTAAACAATCAAATTTTTATGCCAATATAATAAGCATTCAAACTCAAGGGTGCCAGTAATGTTTCGAAGTTTAAAAACACAATTGATGCTTTCGCTCGCCCTCATTATTTTACTTTTTATCGGCCAAGAGACTGTTTCGTATCAGAACCAAAAACGATTAGTAACGGGCTTAGCCTCTAATCAAGAAATAGTTGATGGAGTCGTTCAGGTTAAAGCATTAGAGAAAGATGTTTTAGATTTACAGCGCAATGTGCTTATTTATAAAGAAAATCAAGCTTCTTCAGTATTAAAACGATTAAATGACATGATGAGTTCGGTAACAGGGAAATTAGCTATAACCTCGCTCTTTATCGAAAAAAATAACATTGGCACCGATCAGCAAGTCGCGATAGAGAGTATGCGTGATCACTTAAAAGCTTATCGAGAAAACTTTGATTCGGTTGTCTTACTCATCGATAAAAAAAGTGAATTATTTAATAAAACCATAGTAACTCACCTAAGCCATCTAAATACCATCACCGATGAGGTCTCTAATGGTATTCATCTTAACCAATCTATTCAAACGACTCATGTAACAACCAAGAAACTTGCAGATCTGACTTCGGCCTTACAACTTTCGGCTTATCAATATTTTATACGACCTAATACTGAGAATATTACCAACTTTCAGTCTATTTTTAGCCAAGTAGAAAGTACCGCAGCGCCACTCAATATCGATGGCTTTACTTCAACATTAACCGCTTTATCTAGTGACTTTAATTTGTTGACGCAAGTAACCCGAAATTATAATTACTTAGTCAATGTGGTTATGTCTGGCTCTGCTAACGAATTTTTATATTTAGCAAAAAATTTAAGTGAAGTTGCTTTAACCCATCTTGATTCAAGTAACGCTCAGCTGAACACCCTAGTTGAAGAGTCTGTTATTCGTGGCAATATTATGTTTATTCTTGGTATTTTCCTGACCAGTCTTATTACTGTCTATATTTTGAAAAGACTTATATTTCCAATAGAAAAAGTAACTCAAGTATTTAATGCACTTGCTGAAAATAAAATAATTAATGAAAAGCTTGAACTTAACGTTAATCGCAAAGATGAGATAGGTCATCTAATGAAATCGGCGACTATATTTCAATTAAAAAACAAACAAACCAATGATTTATTACTACAGTCACAACAATTAAATCAACAGCTGGTTCTATCACAAAAAAGGGCTGAACAGGCAACTAAAGCAAAAAGCATGTTTTTAGCAAATATGAGTCACGAAATTAGAACACCGATGAATGGTGTGGTGGGTATGCTGAGTTTATTATCTAACACGCCACTAAACGATGAACAAAAAGAATATATTAATTTGGTAAATTCGAGCTCTGAATCATTGTTGACCTTAATTAATAGTATTTTAGACTACTCTAAAATTGAATCAGGAAAACTAGCAATAGAAAGTATTCATTTTAATGTCACTGATATTATTAACGAAGTCGTCATAATAATGAATGCACTTGCTGAAAAAAAATCATTAGTACTTAACATTAGGTCGATGTCACTTTCACAAAAGACCGTTATTGGCGATCCTACAAGACTTAAACAAATACTGATTAATCTGCTAAGTAATGCCATTAAGTTTACTGAACAAGGCACTATTGACCTTGAAGTTGAACTGACAGAAATAAATAAAGAACAACTTAACTTCTCGTGTAAAGTCAGTGACACAGGTATAGGCCTTTCAGAAGAACAGCAGCAGAATATTTTCACTCCATTTTCTCAAGCTGATAATTCAACCACTCGAAAATATGGCGGTACAGGTTTAGGTTTAACGATTGTAAAACAGTTATGTGAACTTATGTCCGGAGATATAGATATAAAAAGCACCTTAAATAAAGGTAGCTGCTTTTCCTTTTATTTAGTTTATCAAAAACCAGAAAATGATATTACTGACAGTGCTGAGCCAGACATCGCAATTAACCCGGTTAACTTATCCTTTAAAAAAATACTTTTGGTGGAAGACAACAGAATAAATCAAATTGTTGCCACTAAAATTCTAACCAAATTAACGTTAAGCGCCGACATAGCCGTAAATGGTATTCACGCGCTAGAAAAACTAAACTCGTCTAGTTACGATTTAATTTTGATGGACTGTCAGATGCCTGAAATGGATGGCTATCAAACAACTAAAGCTATCCGAGCCGGAGAGGCAGGGAAAGCGCACCAAGATATTGCGATTATCGCTATGACTGCCAATGCGATGAAAGGAGATAAAGAAAGGTGTTTAAGTGCCGGTATGAACGACTACCTGGCTAAACCCATTGATATCAATAAACTCCACCAAAAACTTACGTTTTGGATGAATAAAAATAATAAAACATCATAAAAATAGGGCTTTTAGTATTAATGATGCGATAAAAATCATCAATACTAAAAGTTAAATCGGCGTGTGACTAGGACGACAAGGCCTAAAGCAAAATACCCCATGTTGACGGTTCAGTTACCCCGTGGCTATTGGCTTAGTAACGGCAAAGGATATTTCAATGCGGGTAATATCACTAAGGCCATTAAAACCAATAAATTATAAAAAATAATTTTTCTATTATTTTCACACCACTTATTTATCTTTAAATTTACGTTGCATTATGAAATTTTTTTCAAATTGCACAGATGAATAATCTTGTGCCCATAATCAATGATTATTGATATTTTATAAACTCAAGAAAAAGCTAAAGTGCATGATTAGCTCATTAATTGTTGAGTACTTATTTAAGATCAAAGCGTTAAATAAGTCTCTTTAAGGCAACATCTCGCATTTATTTTGTGCATAATAGCGCCTCTGCACTTTTAACATCGAGCCATTATATGAAAAACAACATAGTTGACTTACAAGGTAAGCTAAACGCATTACTGCTTTCTTACCGTGATAGCTTTGTCGAGGGTGCTGTAGCCGATTATATTCCTGCTCTTGCTAGTGTAAAAGCCGACTTTGCCGGCATAGCAGTCGCGACCATTGACGGAAAAATAGTTGGCGCCGGTGATTATCAGCACGCTTTTTCTATTCAAAGTATTTCAAAAATATTTGGTTTAGTAATGGCGATGAATCGCCTAGGTGATTCTTTGTGGCAACGCGTAAGAATGGAGCCCTCAGGTCAACCTTTCAATTCTATTATTCAGTTGGAGTGGGAAAAAGGTATCCCCAGAAATCCGGTAATAAATGCGGGTGCTTTATTAGTGGCTGACGTATTAACCAGTCATTACTCAGCAAGTAAGTTGGCTTTTTTAGGCTTTGTTAGGAAGCTAGCAAATAATGAAGACATTCGCGTTGACCTTGAAGTTTATCAATCTGAATTCACCCATGGTAATCGTAATGCCGCCCTAGCCTACTTAATGAAAAGCTTTGGTAATATTGAAGCCGAAATTCCAGATGTACTCAGCCATTATTTTACTCAGTGTTCAATTAGCATGAGTTGCGAGCAGCTCGCGCAAAGCTTACTATTTTTAGCCAACAAAGGTGTCGACCCATTAACGAAACGGGTTATTTGTAGTCCAAAAGATGCACATCGCGTTAATGCAATATTGTCAACCAGTGGTATGTATGATCAATCTGGTGAGTTCGCTTTTTCTGTCGGTTTACCAGCTAAAAGTGGTGTGGGTGGTGGTTTAATTGCTATCGTGCCAAATTATGGCGTGATCTGTACATGGAGCCCACCGTTAAACAGTTTTGGTAATTCTGTTGTTGGTATGAAGTTAGTAGAAGGTATTGCAGAAGAATTAGGCTTGTCTATTTACCATTAATCGCTGGCATCAGCTATTTGTGTCTTAAATACCTAGGTTAACTAAAAGCAGCACGTTTCTAGTTAAAAACGGCTGCTCAAAGTCACTTATTGTGCAAGTATATAATTATTGTTGAAAACGATAAACTGCACCTAAAGATAAGATTTGTGAAAGTTCATCTAATGCCGTGCGTGACTCAATAATTAATTGTGGGTCTCGTAAATCATCTATGACTAATTTGTCGCGATAATGACGATTAACCCAAGTCACTAATCGGTTATATAATGCTGGTGTTAGCAAGCAGTCAGGATTAACCCCAAGTAACTCTTGCTCGGTGAGCGCAACTCTTAGGCGTAAACATGCCGGACCACCACCATTTTTCATACTTTCATTGACATCAAAAAACTCAACATGATTTATTGGGTTATCACCAGCAATTAATGTTTGTAGGTAATGATTAACCTGACTATTTTCCCGACAATGCATCGGGGCAATAATAGCCATAGAATTATCAGCTAATGTGACAATTTGAGTATTAAATAAATACGTATTAACCGCTGCTTCAATCGACACTTGCTCGGTTGAAACTTCAAGAAAGTGCAGTTTATCGCCGTTATACTTTCGAGTGACTTCGGCTTTGAATTCTGCCGTATTTAAATATGCTTGCTCATGGTAAAGAAAAACATTCTGGTTACCGACGGCAATCACGTCATTATGAAAAACACCTTGATCGATAATATCGGGGTTTTGTTGAACAAAAACAGCTTTATCTTCAGAAAGGCCATGTAATCTTGCGATCGCCTGACTCGCCTCCAACGTTTGACGAGCAGGAAACTTAACGGGTGCTGGTTTATTTCGATTAAAAGCATAGCGACCATAAGTAAAGATCTCTACACCAGTATCTCCATAGCCTTCACATAATCGCGTATGGTTAGCAGCCCCTTCATCACCAAAGTGTTCATTATCGTTAAGGTGCTGATGATGCTGAAAATACTTATCATCGTTGAACATAGCTTTAAGGATTTTACTGGTCGTTTCAGGTTCGAGTGAACGATGAAACTTATTCGCTAAATTAGCTGAGGTAAAATGGACCTTTTTATCAACCGTATCCGCTGATGGTGAAACGGTTGCTGCATTGGCTGTCCACATCGTTGATGCAGAACAACAAGCGGCGAGTAGTGTTGGCGAAGCTTTATAAGCTGCTGACAATATTTGCGCATCGCTGCCGTGAAAGCCCAATCTTTTAAGCGTATAGAGGTCAGGACGTTCTTGAGGAGCAAATACGCCTTGTTTTAACCCCATATCGTGCAACGCTTTCATTTTTTTCAAACCTTGCAAGGCTGCTTCTTTAGGGTTTGAGCTGTTATTAGTATTTGATAATGAGGCAACATTCCCCTCAGAAAGCCCCGCATAATTATGGGTTGGCCCCACTAAACCATCAAAATTCACTTCGAAACTTTTCATTATTACCTCGACCTTTAAATCATTTTTTTAATTTTTTAACACCATAGTAAAATACGTACCAATCAAAATATTGATCATCAATATATAAAAATTTTATATTAACGTTTAATTTATCAGTAGTCATAGCGTCATTAACTGAACATAACCTGCAACAATCTATAATGTAAATAAAGCGCGTAAGTTGCGAATACCATAAGGGCTATAAGCCCGAAAACACTTATTAATTGTATAAAAATTGATAGATGAAAAAAGTTAACCTATCAGATGAATTTATCTCGTTTGCTGTGACTGACGAATCAATTTACGATGCATTTGTATTTTGAATCTTCCCCGATTCTTTAATAGTACTGCTTATATTGTTAAATTGTTTCATTTTAAGGACATCATTTGATGTCCTTTTTTTTTAGCTTTTTTTTAGCTAGGCGATTAAATAAGCTGACTTTTATAAGATGGATCTTACTTACTGTGCCTAGCGAATAAATTTCTAATGAATGAGCATTATTGATCTCAATTATACTGAATACTGACACTTGCTAATAATTTTACAACGCCCTTGATTACACTATGTTGATGGGTAAAAAATACCTTTTTAATAGCATGATTTATTCCCATTTAATTTTATAGGTGAAAAATATTGATCCATCGAATGAATTTATCTCGTTTGCTGTGCCTAATAAATCAATTTACGATGCAGTTGTTTGTTGAGTCGCTCTAATAATAATTTATAGATTCTTTAAAAACACCTGTTTGTATTGCTAAACTGCTACATTTAAGGACATCATTGATGTCCTTTTTTTCTGCTTATAATTCTATAAACAGATTGTTCTTATAGTGCAAATGAACCAACATGGTGCAAACCGAAAAAAACGGCCGTTTTATAAAAATCGTATTAACAATAATATCAATGAGTTACATTTCGGTATAACTATTGCTATTACTATTTGTCTTCATCAATTTATTTTACTCACATGCCTATTCAAACACCCATCCGTGGTTTACGGTCATTCTGCGTGGCTTCAAAATGTTTAAGCTTCAAACATGCTGCCGCACAATTGTTTTTAACACCTTCAGCGGTTAGCCATCAAATAAAACAGCTAGAGGAACAATTAGGTTTTGACCTCTTTAAAAGAGGAACACGTTCAATAGAGCTAACCAGTTCAGGGAAACAGTTTTATCAATCTATTCAACCGATAATTCATCAGCTTGAATCAACAATTTCGGAGTTCACTCATAATCAACAAAATAAAACTATTGTCATTAGTTTGCCTGAGTTTTTTGCCAGTGAGTTATTTATTCCTCAGTTAAGTACATGGTCTGAAAAAAATCCAGAAATAAACTTACAATTAGAAACGATAAAATCAGGCAGTGAACCCTCACAAATTGCTGATTTATCGATAGTATTGGCGAATGGCAAGCCAAATGCGAGTATTGTTCATGAATTATTCCCTGTGCGTTATACCCCAGCTTGTAATAAAAAACTTTATAAAAAACTTAAAAGCATGGGGACTTCGGCATTAAGAAATACCCCACTGATTTTACACCGCTCTCGTCCTTGGTCATGGCATCAATGGGCCGACAACGTCAATATTAATGATTTTGATCCAAAACAAATTATACAGTTTGACAGTATGTTTGGCGTTGCACGAGCGGCTCAACAAGGAATGGGCATAGCATTAGTGCCTCTTCCAATCAGTAAAACATGGTTTACTGAACAGTTATTAGTAAAACTCTTCGATGAAGAACTCAATACCAATGACAAATACTATTTGATCCAACATGAAAATATGGAAAATAAAACTGAGCTAACTTTATTTGCTGACTGGGTTAAAGAAACCTTCGCCAATAACAACGAATAACGATGCCAATGATAGATGAAATTTATTCACTCAATACGTCGATTTTAATCGTTTGTCTCGCGAAATGAAAATTTCTATAGTAGACCTGCATCAACCGGATGCGCTTTTAAATAGAGAGAAAAAAAATGAAAACTACATTAGCTTTATTAACCCCATTATTGATAACTTTACTAGTAAGTAACCCTGTATCAGCTTTTGAAAGTGACACCGCATTAAAAGTTGCGGTAGTTAAAGATGCCAGAGGTACTCAAGATATTGTTAAAGGCAATTTTAATAAAAGCATTAAGAAACTCACCAAACGCCATCAAGATGAAAGTTCGTATAACAGCCATATGAGTTTATGTGTTGCCTATTTGCAAGCTGATAATGCAGAACAGTCAGAGTTAGCATGTACTGCGGCAATCGACAGTATTGAGGCCATGAACTTAAATAACACCATTGGACTTTACCTTAAGTCATTAAGTTACAGTAATCGTGGTATTTCAAGGTACAAAAACAATGATATTAGCGGTGCCCTAGCTGATTTAAACCAAGCGATATTAATTGATGAAAACACAATTACGTTAGGTAACTTAAAAATTATCAAGCAAAAAGCATATCGATTGGCATCACTTTCAGAAACCTCACCACTGATTGCAGATTAATCAATAACTTAACACTAGATTTCAGGAGATATATCATGATCAAACGCATGCTAAATAGTATTTCATCTTTTACCAGTTTACTCATTAACATCAAGCACTTATCTGTGAGTCAGTGGGATATTGAAGAAACAGAGAATAGCCAAAATTTTAACGAAATTCGACAACCAAGGTAAATGAATGGCTTATTTAATAAACGGTAGCAGCGCAAGCAGAAATCGCTAAATATTTCAGGATATCAATGGCGTTGCTACTTTCCCACCCAGCTTATTCATAATATAAACACCTGTAGGTTAACCCTATTCAACTTGCTACTCCCCCCTAAATAATATTTATCATCAAAGTAGAGTTTAATGAATTATATAAGTGTAATAGATAGATATCATGAATATCACAATGCTATTCATGAACTTATGGCGTCAATCGTCGCAGGAGCCTTTGATGAAAACTTTTTTAAAGACGAAACCCTGCTACAAACTTCAATGCTCTGGCTAACTAAACATTACCCTTTTATTGAGTTGATGTTCACTTTAGATAGCGATGGCGTTCAAAGTAGTAAAAATATTTCTAAGAAGAATAATATAAATAAAAGTATTGCCGAAGGCCTTGGGATAGACCGCTCTTATCGCCCCTATTATATAAAGGCAGATAAAAATAATACCATCATTGTTACTGAGCCTTATTTATCAACCTCTAGCCATAATCTATGTATTTCTACATCAATGAAATATGCTAATAAAAATGGTGATGTTATTGGTGTATTGGTGATTGATATTAACTTAGCTCAAGCCATTGAATTTTTAATGGGGGATGTAAAAAGAAAAAAATTCCATCCTTTTTTCGTCAGTGTCTATTCATGTATTGTCGTTGGACTATTCTTTATTGTCGGTATTCTTTTATATTCTGCCGGTAGCGAAATAGTTAATTTATTACTCTCACCAACCCCTGAAGATCTACAAATAAAACCTTTTGGTATTATTATTTTTCTGACCTTAGCACTGGCCATTTTCGACTTAGGCAAAACAACGATAGAAGAAGAAGTGTTAATGCAAAAAGATATATTACGCCATAGTTCAACAAGACGAACAATAACTCGATTTATTGCCACTATCTTAATTGCCGTTTCAATAGAAGCTTTATTGCTAATGTTTAAGTCAGTACTTGGCTCCCCTGAATATTTAGTTAATGCTGTTGCTATGATGGCTACTTCAGTTGGCCTACTTGTTGGTTTAGGCCTATATGTTTACCTTGGCGCAAAAGCAGAAACACTACTAAAAAAATAACACTTTCCAATGAAGATAATAAAAAAAGATTACCTTAGTGTCTATTTCATTTAAATGGCTGACAATATTCACTGTTATTACTGACAGAAGTTATTTAAGGTTTTACTAAAATCATGTCAGTTTATCTTTAGCAATATTTTGCTCCACTAATTAACCAAGAGTTCAAGTCCCTTAGCTATGATTTAATGGCGTTCAAAATAAAAATATCGATGATTAATTCACTACAGGCTAGTCAAAATTGACTTCAGCGGGTAGAATCTAGCCCATCAATTTATTAAGAACGACGAGATGCATTCAGATGGGCAGAGCATACCAAAATCGCAAATTATCAATGGCGAAAACAGCAGGCGCAAAAACTAAAGTTTATTCAAAATACGGTAAAGCAATTTATGTAAGTGCCAAAGAAGGCGGTGTTGACCCAGATGGTAACCTAACACTACGTGGCTTAATCGATAGAGCTAAAAAAGATCAAGTACCTACTCACGTCATTGAAAATGCAATAAAGAAAGCATCAGGCGCTGGAGGCGAAGATTTTGTTGCCGCAAGGTATGAAGGTTTTGGTCCAGGTAACTGTATGGTTATTATTGATTGTTTAACGGATAACGGTAATAGAACGATTAAAGATGTTCGCCAATGTTTTACCAAGACCTATTCTAAAATTGGTTCATCGGGCACCGTTTCTCATATGTTTAATCATCAAGCTGTCTTTGCTTTTCAAGGCGAAGATGATGAAACTGTATTAGAAACCTTAATGATGGCTGACATTGATGTAACAGATGTTGAACTTGAAGACGGTATCATTACTGTTTATGCACCACATACTGAGTTTTTCAAAATAAAAACTGAATTTGCTAATTCAATGCCAGAGTTTGATTTAGAAGTTGAAGAAATCACTTGGGTACCGCAAACCTACACTGAAATTACCGGTGAAGATGACACAGCAAATTTCGAGAAATTTATCGCTATGTTAGATGATTGTGATGATGTACAAAACGTTTATCATAATGCCGATATTGCAGAGTCGTAATTTGCAACAGTATTAAGTCCAGGATGTCTGTTATCAGACATCCTGTTTTCTACTATATCAATATGTATCAACCTTATATGCTGTTCACATCGGTGTTAAAGGGGAACGCTCCTTTATTTAGCCAGCTTTTCCATCATCACGTTTACCGCGTCTAAATGCTCAGGGTTGTTATGACACATTCCTTGAAATACCGCACAAATATCAAGAAAGTCTGGTAAGTCGGTACGTTGTGCCATTTTCATTAACCGCTTAGTTAAACGCATTGCCGCCGTTGGTTTACTGGCAATTTCATTTGCTAAAGCCATAACGTTATCCATTAAACACTCAGCATCAACAACATTTAACACCACCCCCATTTCTTTCGCTTCATCGGCATTAATTATTCTGCCTGTAAAAGTTAACTCCGCGGCTTTTTGATAACCAATAACTCGCTGCATAAACCATGCACCACCATCCCCTGGAATAAGACCTAAATTAGCAAATGTTTCGCCAAACTTAGCTTTTGTTGAGGCTATTCGGATATCACACATATTAGCAACATCGAAACCGGCACCGATTGCTGCACCATTAACAGCAGCAATAATAGGGACTTCACATTTATGTAATGCTAGTGGAATGCGCTGAATTCCTTGACGATAACGAGCTTCAAGTTCTTGTACATCACCAGCAAAATCACCACCACGTTCAGCCATATCTTTAATATTTCCCCCCGATGAAAACGCAGAGCCGGCACCGGTAATAATCAGCACAGCCACATCAGCCGTTTTATTAACCCACTCGACGGTGGTAACAATATCATCAGCAATTGCGGTACTTGTTAGCGCATTACGTACGTCATGGCGATTAAAGGTTAGCGTAGCAATATTATTATCTAGTGCGAGTAGACAGTCGGCTAATTGGGGAAGATTTTCTTTCATCGTTGTTTCTCATCAAGTTTGACTTGTTGCCAATATTCTTCAAGTTTTTCTAGCGAATGTTGTTCAAATTCTACGCCAGAGCTTGCCACTTGTTTTTCAACACCATGAAACCGTTTTGTAAATTTCTGATTTGCTTGGCGTAATAACTGCTCAGGGTCTTGTTTGGCATGGCGACAAAGATTGACAACGGCAAACATTAAGTCACCTAATTCTTCAGCGAGCGCTTGCGGATTATTTTGCTCAATTTCAAGATGAACTTCTTCGACTTCTTCGACAACCTTAGCAAAGACATCTTCAATGTTATGCCAGTCAAAACCAGCATGTGCGCAGCGTTTTTGAATTTTAGCGGCTTGAGAAAGTGCGGGTAAATTTCGCGGAATATCGGCTAAAATACTGATGTGTTCGTTGAGGTTTTTTTGTTGTCTTTCTTGCGCTTTTTCATTTTCCCAATTGGCATTAATCTCTGCATCAGATGTTAGATTTTTATCGCCAAAGACATGAGGGTGTCGACGAATGAGTTTCTCACAAATGGCCGCGACGACACTGTCAAAATCAAATTGTTTTTGTTCTTGCCCGAGCTGACTATAGAAAACAATCTGAAATAACAAGTCACCTAATTCTTTTTCTAATTCTGAGAAGTCTTGCTGTTCAACAGCGTCAATGACCGCATCAGCAACTTCGTAGGCTTCTTCAATGGTATGCGGTACTATCGAAGCAAAGTCTTGCTTGATATCCCACGGGCACCCTGTTTTAGGGTCGCGTAACTCGGTCATGATCCAACGTAGCTTATTCATTGAGGCTTGTTCAGTTAACATATTTATACATTTTCCATAAGGTAGATAAAATACAACTAGAGTCGCTTAACTTCTAATACATCATCAAGTTGAAGTAATTTGCCAATTAAACGTCCTAATATTTCATTATTTGGAATTTCAATATTTAACAACATAGCGACTGTTTGCTTGCTTGGATCAGAACGGCTTTCCATGCCAACAATACTGACCCGTTCATTGGAAACAATCGTAGAAATATCACGCACTAAACCTTGACGGTCACTCGCTATAACTTTCACTGTTGCTAGATAGCTCTGTTGATTCTGCTCACCCCATTGTACTTCTACTTCTCGTTCAGGTTGCTGAACTAACGAATTCGCTAATTGGTCACAATCATTGCGATGCACCGAGATACCCCGTCCCTGAGTAATAAAGCCAGCAATATCATCGCCTGGCACCGGATGACAACATTTTGCCATATGCGTTAATAAATTACCGACACCCGATACCGTAATGCCATTAGCATCGGTTTGAGATTTTTGTTGTGCCTGTTGAGGTTTGACCAAACTTTGTGGGTCAAGATCTACCGGTGGTTTGTTTTTCTCGTCATGATATTGCAAATGATTAATCACTTGCATTAAACGGGCATTACCTGAGCCAATAGCTGCATATAAATCATCAATCGATTTTATATTAAAGCGCCTACTCGCTGACATTAAATCAGTCTCGGTCAAATCGATTTTAGATAATTCTGTCTCTAACTGTTCTTTACCTATGGCAATATGTTTATCACGGTCGAGTAATCTAAAAAAATGTTGAATTTTTGACCGTGTTCTAGGTGCATGGGTATAATGCAGATTAGGGTTTAACCAATCACGACTTGGATTAGGTGTTTTACTGGTTAACACTTCGACTTGATCGCCTGTTTTTAAGCGGTAAGTAAAAGGTACAATCCGTCCAGAGACTTTCGCGCCGATGCAACAATGACCTACATTTGAATGAATATAGTAAGCAAAATCTAAAGGTGTAGAGCCAGCAGGTAAATCAATAACATCGCCGTTAGGTGTAAATACATAAATACGGTCTTCAAAGACCTGACTACGTAATTCATCGAGTAAATCGCCACTTTCGCTGACGTCATCTTGCCATTGTAAAATTTTTCTTAGCCAGCTAACTTTTTCATCAAAACCAGTTTTTTTATCCGTGTTCTTACTGCCAGTGCTGCCTTCTTTATAACGCCAATGAGCCGCAACACCCATTTCTGCATCATCGTGCATTTGCTGAGTTCTTATTTGTACTTCTACTGATTTGCCTTCTGGACCTAATACAACCGTATGAATCGATTGATAACCATTAGGTTTTGGTGTGGCGACATAATCATCAAATTCGTTAGGTAAATGCTGCCAACTGGTATGAACTATACCTAATGCGCCATAACAATCTTGAAGTTTATCAACAACAACCCTCACGGCTCTAACATCAAAAAGTTGTTCAAAACCAAGCGATTTTTGCTGCATTTTTTTCCAAATGCTAAAAATATGCTTGGGCCGACCATACACTTCACCGGCAATATTTAAATCTTGTAATTGCCCACTAAGATTACTCACAAAATTAGCCATATATTGTTCACGGTCTAAGCGTTTTTCATCTAATTGTTGGGCTATATTTTTGTACACCTTGGGATGAAGGTAGCGAAAGGAAATATCTTCAAGCTCCCATTTTAATTGACCAATGCCTAGTCTATTAGCGAGAGGTGCATAAATATTGGCGGTTTCTTTGGCAGCTAAAACTCGCGTTTCTTCATCGGCATTTTTTACCAGCCTTAAGTAACAGACTCGCTCGGCAAGTTTAATAACAACAGCACGAACATCGTCAACCATGGCAACTAACATCTTACGAATATTATCAACTTGATTGGCCGACACTTGATTAGACTGGCCTTGCTGTAATGTCTTTATCGCTTGCATTTGGCTAACGCCATTACATAAATTTAGAATTTTCTTAGAAAAGTTTTCTTCTATATATTCTAATGATATGCATTGGTATTCATATAACGGCAGTAAAAATGCAGCACATAAAGAATCGCGATCTAAATTCAAACTGGCGAGGATCTCAACCATCTCTAAAGACTTAGTCTGGCATTCTTGCTGGTCAACATAAAAATCACTGACTTGCTGCCAAAGCTTTTCAAGTGCTTGATTTTTTTGTTCACTAAGCTCCAATGAACTTAACCATTGCTCAAAATTTATTTCCGATATTTGATGAGATTTACGTACCGAAACCATAAAAATAACCTACTAAATTTTAGAAAAAAAATGAATGTCTACTTCACAAACAATACCATAGTCTCAATATGCTTTGTTTGAGAAAACATATCCATTAAGGATATTTTTTCAATGCGATAACCCTGTGCTAGCAATAATTCACTATCTTTGGCTAAGGTTGCCGGATCACAACTGACATATAGCACGCTATTAATATTTAAATGTACTAATTGTTGTAACGCTTGATAAGCGCCAGCACGCGCGGGATCTAATAGCAGCTTAGTATATTTTTTATTTGCCCAAGCTTCCTCTTTCCAATGACTATTTAAGTCAGCTTGATAAAACTCACAATTACTTAAACCATTTTGCAAAGCGTTTTTATGCGCGTTGCTGACCATAAGTTCAACACCTTCAATACCTACAACTTGCGCAACTTTTTTAGCTATTGGTAAGCTAAAATTACCTAAACCACAAAATAAATCTAAAACAATATCTTGCTCGGTCAAGTTTAACCATTGAATGGCTTGATTTATCATGCTTTTATTAACTTGGTGGTTAACCTGAATAAAGTTGTCGCTACTAAAAGAAATAACAATATTGTCAGCTAAACTATAGTGCAAACTAGTTAAAGTCGCTTTATCGAGCGTTACTACCTCTTTACCTAAGTCAAAGAGAACATCACAAGAAAAATCATCACTGAATGCTTGCCAGTGACTTTTATCTTGCTTGGTCAGCGGCTCTAACTGGCGCACGACTACCGTCACTTTTTCTGTGGCAATAACTTCAATATGACCGATAGCATTTTTACCTGATAATTTTTTTAGTAATGTTCTTAAGGGTAAAAAGATATTATTTACCGGCTCGATAAGTACAGGGCAACTTTTAATATTAATCAGCTGATTGCTGCCCCGTTGTCTAAAACCAATAATGGCTTGGCCTGCTTTATTATACTGCACACCAATACGCGCCTTGCGGCGATAATGCCAAGGCTGGCTGACGATAGGCGCTTGCCAAGGAAGTGACTGCTCGTGGTTGCTTCGCGAAAATAAATCACTGACCTTCTGCTGCTTAAAATCAAGCTGAGTACTAATGGCTAAATGCTGTAAATCACAGCCGCCACAACTGAGAAAGTGCTGGCACTTAGCGGCAACACGCCGTTTATTAGCAACGGATACGTCAATTAACTTGCCACGACTATATTTGTTTTTTTGTTCAATAACCTTCACTTTTACAACTTCATCAGGTAAAGCACCATCAATAAATATAGGCTTTTTATTGTGTAAACCTACGCCACAGCCGTTAATATCAAGACGAGTAACCTTGATACTAACTTCTTGACCTAGTTCTTGTTTTTTAGCTGTTGCTTTAAAAAAATTCGCCATAACGAAATATACCTGTTAAGTGCTATAAATTTATATGACGATATGCCATGATAAGGTTATTCAATGTCATGATTTTACACTAAAGTTCAGCAGATAATGCATAAAATAAGTCTGAAAGATTGGGTAATTTTACTTACCATAGTGCCAACCACTTTGATCGCTTTCTCGATAGCTAGCTATTTTTCATATAGCCGTTATGACGAATTAAATACGTTTTTAACGCAGCGCTCTCAAAGTATTATTGAACCCCTAGCAATTGCTAGCTCTTTAGGTATGTTAAACAAAGATCGTGTTCAACTGCGTAATCTGATGAATTTCACCCATCGCAGTCAATCATCAATTATCAAAAGTATTGCTGTTTTTACTAAAGATAACCAAGTTTTTGTCACCAGCTCTTACCACGGTGACGCCAATTTATTACGTCTAAAAGCAGGGCAAGTTATTCCCAACAGCACTATTTTCTCTAAAAATGGTGATGATTTTATTTTTCATAGTCCTATTATTAATGAAACTTTGATAAATGAGGCAACTCGCTCAATGTCTCAAGATAATATTGGCTATATTGCTATGCAGATTGACAGCAGTAATATACGTTTAAAACAACAAGACCAGATGCTATTTTCTTTTCTTATTGTCTTGCTTGGCAGTGTTTTTAGTGCATTTTTCTCTTATCGATTGATTAAAAACTTTACGCGTCCAATAGACGCTATGGTACTTGCCGTTGATCGTATTAGAGAAGGAAAACTAGAGAGTCGAGTCACAGGACAATTAATTGGTGAATTAAACTTTTTGAAAAACGGTGTCAATGCGATGGCACAATCATTAGGTGATTACCAAGAAGAAATGCAAGGCAGCATAGATCAAGCCACGACCGATTTACGAGAAAGTTTAGAGCAATTTGAAATACAAAACGTTGAACTTGATATCGCTAAACGAAAAGCACAAGAAGCGAATAAAGTTAAATCAGAATTTTTAGCCAATATGAGTCACGAACTGCGCACACCACTTAATGGTGTTATTGGTTTTACTCGCCAGGTATTAAAGACACCGCTGACTATTACCCAGCGCGATTATTTACAAACCATAGAGCGATCCTCAGCTAACTTGTTAGCCATTATTAATGATATTTTAGATTTTTCGAAATTAGACGCTGGAAAAATGGTTATCGAAAACATTCCTTTCTCGATGCGAGCAGCGGTCGAGGAAACATTAACATTGCTTGCGCCAACATCTCATAAGAAAAATATTGAGTTATCTTTACGTGTTAATCCGCAATTACCTGATGCTCTCATTGGTGATGCTATGCGAATTAAGCAGGTATTGATCAACCTGACCAGCAACGCCATGAAATTCACTGACAAAGGTTCTGTTGATATTGATGTCGACAGCGAACGCATTGAAAATAATATTGCGGTTTTAAAAGTAACAATTAAAGATACTGGTATTGGTATGAACCATGAGCAACAGAAAACTATTTTTGAGGCTTTTGGTCAAGCTGATAAAAGTGTTACGCGGCTTTATGGTGGCACAGGATTAGGCTTAGTTATTTCTCAACGCTTAGTCACTGAAATGAACGGCAATATGGGTTTTTCTACCGAGCAAGGTCAAGGTTCAACATTTTGGTTTACTTTTCGTTGTGAAGTAAATCCTATCTCTATTGATAATATTTTTGATAATCATGAGTTAGCAGGTAAAAGTGTTCTTTATTTTGAACCTCATACGCATAGCCGTATTGCGACCAGCGAAATTCTTACCGATTGGAACTTGGCTGTTCATCCGGTCCAAAACTTAGTACAAGTTAACGATTTATTGAATGAAAAGGTACATTTTGATTTTGCTCTAATAAGTCATGATATAACGCCGACAGCGTTAGTTGAGCTAAAAGAGCTTATCGTCACACTCTCAAAAAACGTGACTCAAATTCATTTAGCGATTAACAGTAACTCGCCAAATTTACAGGAAGCATTGATCGCTTGTGGAGCGAAAAGCTGTTTAAGTAAACCCATTACGCCAGAGCGATTAAATAAGGTACTGTTACCGAGAAATCACCTGCTAGATATCGTGAGATCAACGTCAGAAGACAATAAAATTCCAGTTAAAATTTTGGCGGTTGACGATAATGAAGCCAATTTAAAGCTTATTAATGAACTTTTACTCGAACAAGTCAATGAGGTTACTACTGTCGTCAATGGCCAAGAAGCGGTAGATATTTGTAAACATGAAAAATTTGCAATGATATTCATGGATATTCAAATGCCGATAATGGATGGCATCTCCGCGCTAAAAAGCATTAAAGCAATCACTTTTAATGACAATACTCCCGTGATCGCAGTAACCGCCCATGCCCTTAAAGAAGAAAAAGATAAACTGTTGAAACTGGGCTTTGACTCTTATATGACTAAGCCTATTGACGAAGCTATGTTACGTCACTGTATTTATGAATATTGTGATTTAACACAGCCACAAAATATTAAAACAATGAAAAATAAAAATATCGATAACACAGATTTAAATCAACAAGCTTTTGATACTAACAACGCAACGATTATGCACCGACGAAACCATCAAGTAATTGACTGGCCTTTAGCATTAAAACGAGCAGGCAATAAAGAAGAACTTGCCAAAGAGATGTTTAAAGGTTTAGTGCAAAGCCTGCCTGAAACAAAACTGAATATTTCTGAAGCATTGACCTCGCAAGATGTTGAGCAATTAAAAGTACTTATTCATAAGCTTAACGGTGCTTGCTGTTACTCGGGTGTACCCAGCCTAGGACGTGTTGTTCATCAGATAGAAACAGAACTGAAAAGTGGTGTCACTATCGATGACTTAGAACCTGAATTTTTTGAATTCTTTGAACACATTGATAATGTCATTAATCAAGCACCAGAAGTTTTTAATAAAAAGCCTAACATTGAGCACTAATAATTATTTGATAATACTTTAGCTTTAAAAAAAAAGTGACACCGCTAGGGTTATTGGCTCAATGACTTACTTAAGGTTAAATATAGGCGTTAGCGCTTCGGTAAAGGTGACCAGGTTAAAGCTGATAGCAGGACCTGAAAGGCTATGAATATTCAAAGGCTAATCAAGTAACAGCTGATTAATATCGGCAACTAAACTAGTATTGGGCCTTTCAATAATTCGCCCCAGCTCTTCGGTTTTACTTTCATCTCGATAAACAACGATAGTTGGCGTGTATTTGACATTATTTTCTTTGGCTAATTGCTGTGGGTCTTCTTTTTGGTAATCGAGTGCAATAAGTGTCGCACTAATTTGCTTATTGCCTTGCAGTAATTTAAGTAGTTTAGGCACTTCACGTTCACTGTCATGACACCAAGTCGCAAAATAAATGTCTATTTTTAACGATTCAGGCCACTGCGCAACAATTTCTTTTTCTTGCTCAGTAATTAAAGACTCATTGAAGTTTTTATTAAAAGCACTAAAGTCACTCAACAATCTAGCTTCACTGATCACACCTAAGGCAAAGCCATTATTATCCTCCGCGTGAACTGATAATGACAATAGATGGCAAAAAGCTATAGTGAATACTGTGAGTAGGACTTTTATCATTGCGACTCTGCTTATGTTATATCCGTGCGACTGCAACCTAGCTGTTTAGCAATTTTTTAGTAGCACGGTAATGTTTAATGTTTTTTTAATTCGTTAGCTTTTAATAACATGACTTTGCTTTCTTGTAAAAAGATATCAGCATAATCACCAAACCAATCGGAGACTTGGCTAAACATGGTAACAAAAGCATCTTTATCACCCATTTCAACATCTTCTAACAACTCTAGAAACCGATAAGCGAAACGTTTCATCATCGCGACATTATCTTGATTTGAAAAAATGATATCAGTATAAAGCACAGGATCTTGAGCAAATAAACGACCAACCATAATTAACTCTAAACGATAAATAGGCGAACTCATTTCAACAAGTTGAGAAATGTCAGCCCCTTCAGTCATTAAGTGATAACCGTAAGCAATTGTTGAAAAATGTCTCATAACTTGAACCATAGACATTGCTTGATCGTGCGCCGACGCATCGACGGGATAAATCTTTGCTCCCCAAACCTGAAATTGTTTCAGCAACCAATTATATTGCTCGGGTAAACGCCCTTCGCAAGTAATAATTGTTTGTTTGATTAACCCTGACACATCAGGTCCAAACATTGGGTGTAAACCAACAACCGGTCCTTGATGAACTTTCATCATTTCATAAAGTGGCATTTCTTTTACGCTAGTCACATCAGCTAAAATGCATGTTTTGGGTAAACAAGAAAGCTTTTGAATGATCATTGATGTTAAGCGAATAGGTACAGCAACAATAACGACACCGGCTTGGGCAAGGATATTGTCACTATTTGGCCAGTCATCTTGTTCAAGAACGGCTACCTGATAACCAGAGCGCTCAAATAAATCAACAAACACTTTACCTAACTGTCCGTTACCACCGATAACAACTATTTTACCACTCTCTGTATTGACACATTGATAGCCACTCGCATCTTGACTGATGTAAGAGTCACTCATTAGCCGTCTTAAAATATCTTCAATTAATTCTGGAGACACGCCTGCCTCCATCGCCTGTTGACGTCGCATAGTCAGTAATTGAGCTTCTCGGTCAGGCGCATAAATTGGCATACCAACTCGGCTTTTTAGCTCTCCCACTTTAGTGGTAACTCTGCGGCGCTTGGCTAATAGCTCGACTAATTGAGTATCTATCTCATCAATCTCATTTCTCAATGCGGTTAACTGAGGAGCAATACTTTTCTTATCCATTAATTTACTCATTTACGTTTCGCGTACTCGCCTTCATACTGATTTAAGATAAACGCTTCTTTAAAACACCATTAAGTTTATCGGTCGCATTTGCTAATAAAAGTGCCGTATCATTAAAATCAATACACGCATCAGTGACTGAAACACCATACTTTAATGACTCTTTCGGGCCATTAGTGCTTTGGTTACCTGCATTTATATGACTTTCTAACATTATACCAATAATTGATTTATTACCTTCAATTATTTGGTCAAATACATTTTCTGCCACCAATGGCTGGCGACGGTAATCTTTATTTGAATTACCGTGCGAACAATCGATAACAATACCAGGCTCTAAACCTTGTACACTCAATTCTTTCTCACATAACGCAACATTAGCAGCATCATAATTAGGTTTCTTACCACCACGTAAAATAACATGACCATCAGGGTTTCCAGAAGTTTTAATCAATGATACTTGTCCTTGACGGTTTATTCCCATAAAGCGATGTGAAGACGCTGCTGACTGCAAAGCATTAATAGCTACATCTAGGCTACCATTGGTGCCATTTTTAAAACCAATAGGCATAGAAAGACCTGACGCCATTTCTCTATGTGTTTGCGACTCAGTTGTTCTGGCGCCAATCGCCGACCAGCTAAAAAGTTCAGCCAAGTATTGCGGGCTAATGGGGTCAAGCGCTTCGGTGGCTAATGGCAAACCTAAATCAGTTAAGTAAATCAATAATTCTCGAGCTTTACGCAAACCGGTTTCAACATCAAAGGTACCATCCATATGAGGATCGTTTATTAAACCTTTCCATCCAACGGTGGTGCGAGGCTTTTCAAAGTAAACACGCATAACAATATAAAGGCTGTCTTGATGCTTATCATGTAAGGCTTTTAACTTTTGGGCATATTCTTTAGCGGCCTCGAGATCATGTACAGAACAAGGACCTGAAATAACGAGTAAGCGATGATCTTTTTTATGAATAATGTCAGCGATCACCTTGCGGGCAGCTTTAACGAAATTACGTCCACTTTCTGACAAGGGGAGTTCATCTCTTAATTGATCAGGCGTTATTAATACATCTTCTGAATTGACATGAATATCGTTAAGGGTTTTTATGTGAGGACCTTTACTAGGTTGAACGTTCGGTAATGAGTTAGACATTGTATTTTCCATTTATCGCAATATTGTTTATTAAAGTAAATATAGAACAAAAGAACTAAGTGTGACTTAGCAAAAGAAGGGCTAGTAATAATATCGATGTTGTTGGTTTTTCATAATAGTTCCGCTAATCGCCATATCGTAAAGAATTATTTACTCTGTTTGTACACAATATCTTACAGGGGTTTTTTTTGAAGGTACAGTAGTTTTAGTGTTTTTATTCTAGGTTATGTTGAGGGTGAACGGTATAACGTGGTGCCGTGACTAAATGGACATAGGAAGTAGAGTAACGTAGGAGCATTTACCGAGACGGTAAAGAAGGTAACTGTTCACAACTTTGGCTATTTAGAATACAGAGCGAAGCGTCCAAGGGTGAATCAAGCATGGCCTTTCGCAGCATGTTCTAATGACGAGATCAGTGCACGTATTCAAGCCACTTTCCCGCCAATAAAAACATTAAAAGCGCCCTAAGGCGCTTTTAATTAAGTGCTTGTTAGTGACTAACTAGCGTGAACAATTCGATTACTTATTAAGTTTTCTACAACGCTAGGATCTGCCAAGGTCGATGTATCCCCTAAGGTATCAATATCGTTTTCAGCAATTTTACGTAAGATGCGACGCATTATTTTACCAGAACGTGTTTTTGGCAAGCCAGGTGCATACTGAATATAATCAGGTTTTGCAAAACGGCCTAACTCTTTAGCAACAAACTCAGTTAATTCTTTCAGTAACTCTGGTGATTCACTGGCACTAGCCATTAAAGTCACATAAGCATAAACACCTTGGCCTTTAATTTCATGCGGATAACCAACAACAGCAGCTTCAGCTACAGCAGGATGAAGCACTAAAGCACTTTCGATTTCAGCAGTACCTAAACGATGGCCCGAAACATTAAGGACATCATCAACACGCCCGGTGATCCAATAAAATCCGTCTTCATCACGACGTGCACCATCTCCAGTAAAATAATTACCAGGATATTGGCTTAAATAGGTTTGATAAAAACGATCATGATCGCCATAAACTGTGCGTAACTGCCCAGGCCAACTACCCGTTATCATTAACAAACCTTGGTCAGCACCTGCAAGTGTATTACCTTCTTTATCAAACAATGCTGGCTGAACACCAAAAAAGGGTTTACCTGCTGCACCTGGTTTCATATCAACAGCACCGGGTAATGAAGTAATTAAAATACCCCCAGTTTCTGTTTGCCACCAAGTATCAACAATAGGACAGTTAGACTTGCCAACCACTTCATAATACCAATGCCAAGCTTCAGGATTAATAGGCTCGCCAACCGTACCGAGTAAACGCAACGATGAAAGATCTGATTGATGGACTAAATCGTCGCCAATACTCATCAAGGCTCTTATCGCAGTAGGTGCAGTATAAAAAATATTAACTTTATGTTTTTCACATATTTGCCAGAAACGTCCAGCATCGGGGTAAGTAGGTACCCCTTCAAATACTAGTGTAGTTGCACCGTTAGCTAACGGGCCATAGAAAATATAAGAGTGACCAGTGATCCAACCTGCATCTGCTGTACACCAATAAATTTCGCCATCTTTATAGTCAAAAACATATTTATGAGTCATCGCGGCATAGAGCGAATAACCACCACAGGTATGTAAAACACCTTTTGGTGTGCCTGTTGAACCTGATGTATAAAGAATGAACAATGGATCTTCTGCATCCATGACCTCTGGTTCACAAACGGCTGATTGCTTGGCAACTTCTTCTTCATAACTGATGTCTATTTTGTCATTCCATGCGACATCACCACCGGTACGAGCAACAACAATAACCGTATGTACATTGGGGCATTCGGCAACAGCTTCATCAACATTCACTTTCAGTGGAATAACACGACCGCCACGTAAGCTTTCATCAGAAGTGATAACAACTTGGCAATCAGCATCAGCAACTCGTGAGCGTATAGCTTCAGTTGAGAAACCACCAAAGACAACAGAATGTACCGCGCCAATCCGAGCACAGGCTAACATGGCATAACCCACTTCAGGGATCATCGGCATATAGATACAAACCCGATCACCTTTTTTAACACCACGTGCTTTTAATAAGTTCGCTAAACGACAAACATGATCATGTAATTCTTGATAAGTAATTTTTTTGTCGTCGCTGGGATCATCGCCTTCCCAAATGATAGCTGTATCATTGGCTTTAGTAGCTAAGTGACGATCAATACAGTTATAACTTACATTTAATTTACCACCAGAAAACCATTTAATATCAGCCGTTTTCAAGTCAACATCACTGACACTGTCCCAAGGTTTATACCAATCAAGAAATTTTTCAGCTTGCTCACCCCAAAATACATCAGGTTGTTCAATCGATTGCTTGTACATCGCATCGTATGTTGCACTATCAATATGAGTGTGTGCTTTAGCTTGTTCTAAAACTGGATAACAGCTTTTCAATTCTTTCATGTTGAGTCCTTCATTGCTGACTTGATATTATATCAAGTTGATTATTGCTTAAATGCTATTGATATTCATCTAAGCACTAATAGATTTTGAGGTTATTTTTAAAACAGTGACAACATCATATAGGAAGTTAATTAGTGCGACTACTCAACTAAAGTCGAATACGCCTTATTAAATTTCCATTAAAATGAAAAAAGATAATTGTCTACTAATAAGATTAACATTGAAACCCAACAATGACAACGCTGTCATTTTCAAGTTAAAAAAAAGCAAAATAAATTGCTATTGGCGGACTAAGGAGCCTTTAAATAGATACGTTAACGAATAGTGATATCGGGTGAACCGTCAATTTCACCATCTTCGGTAATGATAACAGTACCACTATTATTTGATAATACAGCAATGCTACGTCCATTATTATTACGTATAAAAAGCAATTCATAGCCAAACTTACCAAGACTACCTGCTGAAAATTTTTGAGCGAGTGTCAGCTTCTCCCACCAAACTGAATGCTCAGGAGATTCGTGCCTTCTCTCATTGAAAGGTTGCTTTTGTTGTTGCATAACTTACCCACCCGTTAAATAAATACTAACGTCATTGTATCAATATAGCCCAGATAAACAGCGGTGCCTAACGTAAGTATAGAACAGATTTTACCAACAAAGATTTTATTATTGCGTTAACTAGCGAGAAAGTACTACGAACGCGGTAGCATATAATGCTTCGTCAGAGAGCGAAATGTGCCAGTTTTCAGCCCCTAATTCAGTTGCTAGCTCTGCTGCACGACCACTTAGTAGTAGTTGTGGCTGACCAGAAGCTAATGATTTTATTTCAAAATTTTGAAATGAAACCCCGTTGGCTATGCCGGTACCAAGCGCTTTAGATGCGGCTTCTTTTCCTGCCCAGCGCTTGGCTAAATATAATGCAGGGGTTTTTAACGATTGGTATTTTTCATATTCTATTGGCGTTAACACACGAAGCGCTAATCGGTCTCGCACCTTAATCGCCATTTTTTCTATACGGCTTATTTCAATAATATCAGTACCGATGCCAACTACAGACATAATGAATCACTTTTTTAAGCGCTAGATAAATGTTGTCTTAACATTTAATTTAGCTTCACTTCGTTAAATAAGGCAGAACTTTATTAGCTCTGCCGGGTAGGGTCTAAGCGCTGTGCTCTAAAAGTTAACTACGCGCTTCTCTCATTAGCTGTTTCATATCGCGAATAGCCTTGTCTAATCCGTCAATCACCGCTCGAGCAATAATAGCATGACCAATGTTGAGTTCGATTATCTCTTCAATTGCCGCAATAGGTTTAACATTAAAGTAATTTAAGCCGTGCCCAGCATTAACTTTCAAACCATTGGCATGCGCATATTTAATGCCTTCAATTAAACGGATCAATTCAATTTTTTGATCTTGTTCATTTTTTGCATCAGCGTAATGGCCGGTATGAATTTCAATATAAGGAGCTTTACTTGCAATAGCAGCATCAATTTGGCTTTTATCAGCATCAATAAATAAACTTGTTTCTATACCTGCTGCAGTTAGTTGTGAAACTGCACGGCTAATTTTATCAAAATTACCAACAACGTCTAAGCCGCCTTCAGTCGTCAATTCTTCACGTTTTTCAGGGACTAGACAACAAAATACCGGTTTAACCTCACAGGCTATGGCCAACATTTCATCAGTAACCGCCATTTCAAAATTCATTCGGGTATGCAATGTTTGCTTTAGTACATAGATATCACGGTCTTGAATATGACGGCGGTCTTCACGTAAATGGACGGTAATGCCATCGGCTCCAGCGTGCTCTGCTACTGATGCAGCATAGACTGGATCAGGATAATTTGTGCCCCTTGCTTCTCGTAAGGTAGCAATATGGTCAACATTAACGCCTAATAATAGTTCGCTCATTTTTATATCTCTTAAATTTATGAATTTTTTGTAAATAATTTCCGGCTATTTAGTGGTTTACCATCAAGTAAATGATTAATAATTTGCCGCATCAGCACTTTATACGTTTGCATTACGTCTTTAGATGATAAATCTTCTTCGGCTATCGCTTTTAAATGCTCAGCATTATAACCAGTCTGTACCTGCTTGCTTATTATCGGGACAAAACCTTGTTCAGGGAAATAATGATAACGATTATTATTTTCTGAAAATATCGGCGAATAATCAATAGTTAACCCTAATTCTTCTAGTAATCTATTTTCAAAATTTCTCAATATAAATTCAATTGAACGTTGTTCCGATAATTGTTCAATGCTTTGTTGATATTGACAAAAAAGTTCGTCATAAGGGATATGTTCACCCAGTAGACGCACTTGTAACTCATTAAGGTAAAAGCCACTGTAGAGGTAATTACCACTGAGCTGGTAGGATTTTCTTTCGGGTTCGACACGTTGTAAATACTTGAGGCTGCCTTGACCTTTCAAAACAATTTTTAGTGGAGAGAAAGGTTGTAATAAAGCTTTTTTATTAGATTTTAAGGACTTACCTAAATAAGAAATAGCAGACACTTTTCCTTGTTGAGCGGTTAAGAATTCAAGCAATATTTGATTTTCACGATAGGGTCGTGAATGCAATAAAAAAGCACTTTGCTCAAATTCTTCCATTATTTTTAGTCCAGTAGACGGTTCGAAGTCTAACCTGAATATTCATCCCCATAGCCTAAACTACGCAGTGCACGTTCATCATCAGCCCAGCCAGATTTCACTTTCACCCAAGTTTCAAGAAACACTTTCTGTTCAAAAAGCGCTTCCATATCACGACGAGCTTCTTGACCAATTGTTTTAAGTCGCTCTCCACCATTACCTATAACCATACGCTTTTGACTTTTTCGTTCAACTAAAATTAGCGCATTAATATGGATGATACCCTTTTCGTCCATTTTAAATTGTTCAACTTCAACCGTTGTTGAATAAGGCAATTCATCACCGGTGAAACGAATAAGTTTTTCACGAATAATTTCAGAAGCCATAAAACGACTTGAACGGTCAGTAACATAATCATCTGGGAACCAGAAATCACCTTCAGGCAGTGAACTAAGACAAAGTTGACGAATGGTATCAACGTTATCGCCTTTCGCTGCAGAGATAGGTACGATATCACTAAAGTTGTGCTTCTCGCCTAATTTCTGCAAGTGAGGTAATAATGATTCCTTATCTTGGACATTATCGATTTTATTAATCACTAAGATACAACGTGCGCCAGATTTTTTTATCTTGCTAAGCACAAGTTCATCATCAGTTGTCCAATGTGTTCCTTCAACCAAGAAAACCACTAATTCAACTTCTGCTATTGAACTACTTGCAGCACGATTCATTAAGCGATTAATCGCGCGTTTCTCATCAGAATGCAAACCAGGAGTATCAACTAATACCGCTTGTTTATTTTCTTCTGTTAAAATTCCTAAAATACGATGGCGTGTCGTTTGTGGCTTGCGTGAGGTGATACTAATTTTTTGACCTAACAAGCTGTTAAGCAATGTTGATTTACCAACATTAGGACGACCGACAATAGCAATTAAGCCACAATGTTTATTTTCACTTGTCATGATAATATTTCGCTGAGTTATTTTTTATCAAAAATGAGCGCGAGTACTTGTTGCGCTGCGGCTTGTTCGGCTTTACGACGGCTAGTGCCTTTAGTGACCACTTCGGTGTTTATCACCTTGGTTGTACATCGCACAGTAAACTGTTGATTATGAGACTGACCACTGGTGTGAATGACTTCATAAAGTGGTAAAGCAATTTTACGTGCTTGTAAATATTCTTGTAAACGTGTTTTAGGATCTTTTTGTTCGTTACCGGGTTTAATAATGTCTAGTCGTTCAGCAAACCAGCTAAGCACTAATGCTTTAGTCGTGTCGTTATCTGAATCTAAATAAACAGCACCGATAATCGCTTCAACGGCATCTTCTAAAATTGAATCTCGACGATGTCCCCCACTTTTTAATTCACCTGGGCCTAAAATTAAGTAATCGCCTAAATTAAAGCCTCGGCCAATTTCAGCTAAGGTAACACCTCGCACAAGGCTCGAACGCATGCGTGTTAAATCTCCTTCGTCATGAGAAGGAAATTGCTGATAAAGTACTTCAGCAATGACAAAACCAAGAATGGAGTCGCCAAGAAACTCTAAACGTTCGTTATGAGTTCCTTTAGCACTTCGGTGTGTTAATGCTTGAAGCAATAAGTCATTATCATTAAAGGTGTATCCTAACTTTTTACTGAGTCTAGTTAGTGCGACTGCTGAGCTTTTCACGATTAGTTTATTCCACCCAAACGTGAAAACCTGACATTAGTCGGTATCCACTTTGGTAAAAAACTATCTTCGTCACGATCAAAATCAAAACTCATCCAAATTGCTACGGCTTCGCCAACAAGATTTTCTTCGGGTACGAATCCCCAAAAGCGTCCATCAAGACTATTGTCACGGTTATCACCCATCACATAATAATGACCTTCAGGTACAAAGAACTCATCGCGTTGGGTATTTTTCTGTTGATAAAAATGCTGCGTGCGTGGCAGTATTTGATTATCCATTAAAATATCATGTGTCTTGTTTGGCATATCAGCTGTGTAACGACTCAGGCCATATGAACCGTCAGGTGACTCATCTTCTTTTTTAAAGGTGTTGATTACTTGCTCAAAGTCTGGACATTTAACGTCACTTTCTTGACAAGCAGGCTTGATATATATGGATTTGTTACGATAAATAATTCTATCGCCAGGCAAACCAATAACACGCTTAATATAATCAATCTTTGGGTCTTGTGGATATTTAAATACCACCACATCGCCACGTTCTGGTAGCCCGATCTCAATAAATTTATTACGTGCAACTGGATCGCGTAATCCATAAACAAATTTATTGACTAAAATAAAATCTCCATCAAGTAATGTCGGCATCATAGAGCCCGAAGGTATTTGAAACGGTTCCCATAAAAAAGAACGTAAAATCAAAACAAAAGCGATAACCGGAAATATTTGTACCGACGTATCAACAATTGCTGAAGGCTCTGCTAATTTAGCGATAACCTCAGCTGGCAATACTTCTTGACATTGGGCTTGAGCGTCAGCTAATTTTAATTTACGTTGCGGCGCTAAATAAAACTTATCAGCTAACCAAACAATGCCAGTGATACTAGTAATAATAACGAGAAATATTGAAAAATAAACAGCCATAACTTCCCTACTAACTTTCTAATTTAAGTACAGCTAAAAACGCTTCTTGCGGTACTTCAACGTTACCAACTTGCTTCATACGTTTTTTACCATCTTTTTGTTTTTGCAGTAGTTTTTTCTTACGAGAAATATCACCACCATAACATTTTGCCGTAACATTTTTTCGTAGTTGTTTAACGGTAGTACGGGCAATAACGTTATTACCAATCGCCGCTTGAATCGCAATATCAAACATTTGACGATGAATAAGTTCTTTTAATTTATCGACGAGCATACGGCCACGTGCAACCGAGTTACCTCTGTGGGTGATCATTGCTAAAGCATCAACGCGATCGCCATTAATCATCACATCAACGCGCACCATGTCGGCAGCTTCGAAGCGGATAAAGTTATAATCTAGTGAAGCATAACCACGACTCGTTGACTTTAACTTATCAAAAAAGTCCATGACCACTTCAGCCATAGGTAGCTCATATCTTACCGCTACTTGTTTTCCGTGATAAATAATATCTTTTTGCACACCACGTTTTTCAATACATAAAGTAATAACATTACCTAAGTGTTCTTGGGGTACTAAGATATTGGCTTCAACGATAGGTTCACGAATTTCGTCAATACTGTTGATAGCCGGTAAATCGCCAGGGTTATCAATAGATATAACGTCACCGTTGGTACAAGCAATTTCATAGTTAACCGTAGGAGCTGTTGTAATAAGGTCAAGGTCATATTCACGTGCTAAACGCTCTTGAACAATCTCCATATGCAACATACCAAGGAAACCAATACGAAAGCCAAAGCCAAGCGCAGATGAGTTTTCTGGCTCAAAAAACAAAGAAGCATCGTTTAAGCTTAATTTGTTCAACGCATCACGGAAATTTTCGTAGTCATCAGAACTTATTGGGAAAATCCCAGCATAAACTTGCGGTTGAACTTTTTTGAAACCGGCAAGCGCTTTTGCAGCTTCTTTTTTATGAATGGTAATAGTGTCGCCCACTGGCGCGCCATGTATTTCTTTAATACCAGCAATAATAAAACCAACTTCACCGGTTCTTAAAATACCCGTTTCTTTTTGTTTTGGTGTGAATATTCCGACTTTATCAATTTGGTGAACTTGTCCTGTCGACATGACCACCATTTTATCGCCTTTTTTCACTTCGCCATTCATCACACGCACTAATGAAACAACGCCTTGGTAATTATCAAACCAAGAATCAATGATCAAGGCTTGTAAGTTACCCGTAGGATCGCCAGTTGGTGCCGGGATATTGGCAACGATAGTTTCTAAAACATCTTCGATACCTAAGCCAGTTTTTGCAGAACACTGCACTGCGCCTGTCGCATCAATACCAATGATATCTTCAATTTCTTCGCTGACGCGATCCGGATCGGCTTGAGGTAAATCAATTTTATTTAAAATTGGGATAACTTCTAGATCCATTTCAAGGGCGGTATAACAGTTAGCAACGGTTTGTGCTTCAACCCCTTGTCCGGCATCCACAACAAGCAAGGCACCTTCACAAGAAGCAAGTGAACGCGAAACTTCATAAGAAAAATCAACATGACCTGGCGTATCGATAAAGTTAAGCTGATACGTCTCACCATCTTTGGCTAGGTAATCAAGCGTAACACTTTGCGCTTTGATCGTGATGCCGCGCTCGCGCTCAATGTCCATAGAATCTAGGACTTGTGCTTCCATTTCACGTTCTTGTAAGCCACCACAATGTTGGATCAAGCGATCAGAAAGTGTAGATTTACCATGATCGATATGGGCGATAATTGAAAAGTTACGTATATTTTTCATAAATGGAAGTTCAAATAATGCTGTGGTTAATTCAATAGGGTGAGATTTTAGCGAATTTAGCGCGCTGGGGCTATCTTTATGTTGTGTTAACTTGTGTATATAGCCGTTCTACTTCGAGATAGAGGTTTAAGCAAGTCTAAAATAGGTAAATTACTAGGCATTAGTAGCACATAATAGTTCTTTAATGGCTCATATCTATTACGCAGAAGCGTCTACTTTAAAGGCTTGTACTGGACACAGAGTCAGTCGCAAAAATTTTAATCGGTAATTTCGACAATATTGATCATCGAGTTATGTATACGGAGAATTTTTGGGATTAACAAATTACAATATTTACCACGTTTTTGTTGGTGCCTCGCGAGCGAAAAACCTATGTATCCGCCCAATACACCTAACGCTATCGCAAATAACTCGTGGCTAAATATGCTATTTTCAACCAACCATTGGCCAAATACTGACGCGATGACTAGCCCCAACAATGGCCATAGATAAACTTGCCAAGCGGTTAATAATAAATGCTTGTCTGATAAACCCAAGACCACAGTGTCACCAACTTTTACCGCTAATTCAGTTTCTAATTCTAAGCTAAGTTTGGCTTGTGGAAAAGCTTTAGCCACTTGACCACTGCCACAGTTATCAACCTGTTTACAGCCACTGCAGCTTGATTTGATTTGGCTTTCCACGGTCACTTTATGCATAGCGGTTAGACCGGCATTTTTATCCGCCGTTAATTCTATGGCAACAACCGTAGCGTTTTCTTCAATCATGGTTTTTGAGGTGGCTTTATCGTGATAGCGTCGGCAATAGCTTTCGCTGTTTTAAACGGTATTTTTCCGACAATGCTCACTTCAATACCATCACTCACTTGGTTTAACACCAAAGTAGCTCCATCCATAACAAAGTCCGCATTGCGTTGTTTTTCTTGACTACCATTAACATAAATTGAAATATCGACTAAGCCATCACTCAACAGCATAAATTCGACCGGTTGTTTTGTTAGTGATATTTTATGTCGATTAGCGTTAATTTGCGTAAAGCCCTCTGGCAACCAGTTAACATCCCATTGCAGTTCTTGCTGTTGGTATTCTTCAGGAATATCAACTAGCACAGGAAGTTCAGTCTCATTTAACTGTAAGACACTTTCTGAAGGTTTTTCTGTGATTTCAAGATGCGTAAACTGAATCTGTTCTAATTGTTGGCCTTGTTTCGTCACAATAGACAACTTTAATAGCATACTTGATTGTTGGTCTAACCAAAGCCAATAGGCATAACGGTGGGTATTTTTTGCTTCTATTCTGATCAATTGTGCAGGTCGGCCTAATACACGACTTCGGCCAACAGAAATAAAATCATAAATATTTTCTAATCGAGAAATATCTCCCGCTAAAATAGCAGGAATAGGACCACTAATTTGTTGAGAAGTTACTGAATAAGGAGGCAGTTCAGGTTCGATATAGCTAACTACGTTGCCTTTGCGCAAAATATCGCGACGCGGTCCATTGAGTAAAGAAAGTATCTCAAGTTCTTTACCACTTTCATCGACACCATGAAACCAGTGATATGGCTGAGCTTGATTATTTTTTACAACAACAAAAGACGTACTAAAATTAAGTTTATTTAATGCGCTAGATAAACGTTCGAGCCAAACTTTTGCTGACTCACTTTCTTCACCAACCGCGGAAAAGCTGATGCTTAACAGCAGTAAAACATAACTTAAGAATTTCATTAATTACTTTTATTTGCCTTTTTGTTGTCAATGCTAGTTGTTTCACTTTCATTGTCTGTATTTGTGGTATCAACCGTCAGTGAACCTAATTTAATTTGTTGTTGGTGATCAGACAGCAAAGCATGAAAACGACGTTGTTGATCAATAAAAGCTTGCTTTTGTGAAGCTCTGTCTGGTTCTTGAAAGTTCAAGCTTACCGGTTCAGCGAAACCTGCCATAGGAATAGTTTTTACTATTTGGCTAGGTAAAATAGTTTCATTATTTTGTGCAACATTACTTTGTACACCTAAAACCATTAAACCTGCGGCTGAAGCAGCAATCGCTAATTGGCCAAAGGGTTTAGCAAACTCGACCACTTTATTTTTTAACTTAAGCATGAAAACATTAGTCGTTTTCGGTGCCAAAACGGTCGGCTCAGCGGCAATCGCTTTTGCTATTTCAGCAGATAAATCAAGTTGTAAAACATCAGGAGTGTCATTACGTAAAACATCTCCAATTAAATGATAACGATCCCAAGTAGTCGACAAATGTTCATCGTTGATAATATCATCAAACGTTTTATCATTATGTTGAAAATTATCAACACAAGATGACACTGTTTCAAACTTACCTTCACTCATATATACACCTTAAAAATTAACACTTACATTCGTGTGAATTAAATTAATTTTATCTTCTATACCAAAAATCTACTCTTAATAGCTAGTTTTGTAATAATGGCCTAATTTTTTTATCTACCGCGTCTCGAGCTCTAAATATTCTCGAACGGACAGTCCCAACAGGACAATCCATAATATGTGCTATTTCTTCGTAACTTAACCCTTCTAACTCTCGAAGGTTAATTGCCGTTCGCAAATCATTGGGTAGTTGTTCAATGGTATCAAAAATAACTTTTTTGATTTCATTGGTTAATAATAACTTTTCAGGAGAAGCATTTTCTCGCAAAGCTTCACCTGAATCATAAATTTCAGCATCTTCTACTTCTATATCAGAGCCCGGTGGTTTTCGATTACTCGCCACCATATGGTTCTTTGCGCAATTAACGGCTATACGATAAAGCCAAGTATAAAAAGCACTATCCCCTCTAAAATTAGGTAAAGCTCTGTATGCCTTAATAAATGCTTCTTGAACTATATCGGGTACATCACTGTGATTTTTTACATAACGCGACACTAAATTTGCTACTTTATGCTGATACTTTGTCACCAGAAGGTTAAAAGCATTTTTATCTCCGCGTTGTACTCGTTCAACCAATTTTTGGTCAACGTTTATTTCGCTCATCTGAGCCAATACTCCTAATTATTACTTACTTCTAAAATCCGGTTCAACATTTGGCTCATGGTAAACACATCAAGTAGGACTACACTAGTTTGAAAAAGTTCGAAAAAAATTAAAATAAATCATAAAACTATCCAAATTTCGTGTTTATTTCTAAATACAGCCCATTTTATCTGTTACCACAGGTGAATAACCGTTAAGATTCCTGCTATATGTAGAATACATTAAAATCATAACTTTATGAACAAACAACACAACTGTGACGTATTAATTATTGGTAGCGGTGCCGCGGGTTTAACGCTTGCTTTACATTTAGCAAATAATGCCGATATCGTTGTACTCAGCAAATCCTTGGTTAATGAAGGTTCAACCTTTTACGCCCAAGGGGGTGTCGCTGCTGTTTTTGATGAGAATGACAGTGTTGCTGCTCATGTAAATGACACTTTAATTGCTGGTGCAGGCTTGTGTGACCAAGAAATAGTGCAATTTACCGCTGAAAATGCGCGAGCATGTTTGGAATGGCTAATTGGCCAAGGTGTTGACTTTGATCAAGAAGAAGATGAAAAAGGTGAGTTACGTTACCATCTAACCCGTGAAGGTGGTCATAGCCATCGCAGAATTCTTCATTCTGCTGACGCCACAGGTCAAGCCATTCAAACCACGTTAGTCGACCAAGTTAAAAATCATCCCCGTATTCGAATCTTTGAACGCTACAATGCGGTTGATTTAGTCTGTGAACAACCAAACGATACCAATAACCAGCAAAAGCGCTGCATTGGCGCCTACATCTGGAACCGAAATAGCGAATGCGTTGAACGTATATTTGCCCGTAAAACCATTTTAGCGACGGGTGGTGCAAGTAAGGTCTACCAATATACTTCAAATCCTGATGTTGCCAGCGGTGATGGTATAGCAATGGCGTGGCGAGCAGGATGCCGTGTCGCTAATATGGAGTTTAACCAATTTCATCCGACATGTTTATTCCATCCTGATGCAGGAAATTTTTTGTTAACGGAAGCATTACGCGGCGAAGGGGCTATTTTACGTCGCCCTGACGGCAGTCGATTTATGCCAAGCTTCGATGAACGCGCCGAACTTGCACCTCGAGATATTGTTGCCCGCGCTATTGATTTTGAAATGAAACGCCTCGGCGCTGATTGTATGTATTTAGATATCAGCCACAAACCTGCTGATTTTATTAAGCAACACTTCCCTAATATCTATGAAAAAACTCAATCTTTAGGCATCGATATTACCAAACAACCTATGCCCGTTGTACCTGCTGCCCATTACACTTGTGGTGGTGTCATGATTAATAAGCAAGGTAAAACAGATATCGAGAGCTTGTATGCTATTGGCGAAGTCGCTTATACCGGTTTACATGGCGCTAATCGTATGGCGAGTAATTCGTTATTAGAATGCCTAGTGTTTGCTCGCGCAGCGGCATTAGACATAGAACAAAAAATTGACCGTCAACAGAGTATTGTTGCGTTACCCGCTTGGGATGAAAGTCGCGTTACAAATTCTGATGAAGAAGTTGTTATACAACATAACTGGCATGAACTGCGATTATTTATGTGGGACTATGTCGGTATTGTCAGAACAACAAAACGTTTAGAAAGAGCGCTGCACCGTGTTGAATTGTTGCAAAGAGAAATAGAAGATTACTATCAAAATTTTCGAGTCAGTAATAATTTACTAGAATTAAGAAACTTAGTACAAGTAGCTGAATTAATTATTAGATGTGCGATGGAACGTAAAGAAAGCCGTGGTTTGCACTACACGCTTGATTATCCTGAATTAAGTCAGGTAGCAACCCCAACTATTCTACGTCCTTAATAATAAGTGTTATGCTGAGTTATCAAAGGTTTAATCACCCTAAGTTGGGTTATTTAACTTGACGATAACACGGCATAACCTTGAATAATGTTTAGCAGACAAACTCGTTTTTAAAATAAAGTAGCTGGGTAAATTCAGTTGCGCGAGACAGTTTTTTAAAAAATTATTTTTCAGCCAGGTAACTTGTGCTGGTAAATTATCTTCAAAGACCAACCAACACCCCCAAAAACCAATACGACTAGACGCGCTTAACTGTCTTTTACCTTTAGCCGAAAACTGGCATTCACCCATTATATCAAGAGTAAAACTGTTAGGTTCAGTATAGAACATTCGCATAAAATTAAATTTATTATGCGTATGCTCAACAACTATATTAAACTTTAACTCGTTTAAGGATAAGTTGCACCATGGCGTTGAGTTCTTTGTCTTCACAAACTTGATGCCCCATAAACCAAGCAAATAATTCCGGATCTTGCTCTTCCAGTAAACGTTCAAAAACTAGCTTCTCTTTTTCTGAGAGCAAATCATAAGCCTCTTCAACGAAAGGCATAAAAAGTATATCTAATTCGAGCATTCCACGACGGCAAGCCCATCTTAAACGCGGTTTATTATCAGTTAAAGACATGTAACACCCAGTAAAATAAAATTTAGGCTTATTCTAACAAAGTCATTTGCCATTACAATATTGTTTATCAGATCTAGAAAAATAAACTAACGAATATCATATACACCTTGAATTTCACAAGAAAGTCCTCATTATTTAACCTATCAATAAAACAAAAATGCCAATTTAATTATGACAATCTCTGTTGAAAATACTTTACCTAGTTACGATAACCTTCCTGATGCTTGTATCATTAGTTTAGCTGAATATGGTGCAATTGCTGTACATGGAGCAGAACAAAGTAAATACCTACAAGGACAAGTGACTTGCGATGTAAATATACTGACAGATAATAACTTATTATTGGGTGGTCATTGCGACGCTAAAGGTAAAGTTTTTTCAGTGTTTAGATTGATAAATCGTCAAAATATTCATTTACTTTTACAACCTAAAACCAGTATTAGCCAATCATTAGCCGAACTGAAGAAATTTGGCGTATTTGCCAAAGTAACCATTGAACAAGCCACAGATTTAGCTTTTTATGCGGTTGCAGGAAAAAAGGCAACAGAAATACTCCATCAACAGTTTGTTGAATTACCTAATAGTTTAACACCGGTTTTACAAGTCGGTAGTACCACTATTGTCTACCTCGCGGGAAAATTAAAACGTTATCTTATAATTGATGAGGCGAAGGCTGCTGAAAAAATTATTAATGACTTTGCCTTAGTCACTTATTCTCAAGCGCTGTGGAATTTAATCGAAATTAATGAAGGTTTTCCTTTACTAGCACCAGAAACAGTTGCTTCTTATGTGCCACAAATGTTGAATTTACAAGCAATTCACGGCATAAGCTTTACTAAAGGCTGTTACTTAGGACAAGAGACTGTTGCTCGAATGCAGTATTTAGGAAAAAACAAACGCGCTTTATTTTCGTTAAAGAGTAAATCAGCAAATAATGAGTTAATAACCTTGCAAGCAGGTGATATTATTGAGCAACAGTTAGGTGCAAACTGGCGTAAAGCTGGTGACATCTTAGCGAGCTATATTAGTGATGATGGCATTTATTATCTGCAGGCTGTTTTAGCCAGCGATATCGATAGCACCACAAACTTACGGATTAAAAACCACGAAAACTCAGCATTAAGCTTAGTAGAATTGCCTTATAACTTAGCGGAATAGTCGCGAGTTACATTTATTTAAAATTTAGGACATATCATGAAAATTTCAGAAAACAAAGTTGTCGTTTTACACTATGCCGTATCCGACAGCGAAGACACACTCATCGACAGCTCTTATGATCACAGCCCTTTATCTATCATTCACGGTACAGGTTATCTCATTCCGGGCTTAGAAGATGCTTTAACAGATCATGTTGTTGATGATAAATTCGAAGTCGCAGTTAGCGCTGAAAATGCTTATGGCGATCGCCACGATGAGTTTGTACAAACCGTACCAAAAAGTATGTTCGAAAGTGTTGAAGATCTTGCGGTTGGTTCACAATTACGTGCAACGACTGATGATGGTGAGCAAACAGTTATTGTTATAGATGTCACTGATGATGAAATAACTGTTGACGGAAATCACCCTTTGGCAGGCATTGATTTAAAGTTTGATGTAGAAATTTTAGAAGTCCGTGATGCCACAGAAGATGAATTGAAACATGGACATGTCCATGGTGAAGGGGGTTGTGGTCACAACCACGACTAATCCTCATATATACTGAGTTTGAAAAATAAAAAGCGAAATATAAGTACTTATATTTCGCTTTTTTATTAATTATTTGCCGCTAAATATTCATCACACTGATCACTTTTTCACGCACTTCTTGATAGCGAATATTTTCACAACAGCCAAAACCAGATAACTGTTTTATTTTATTACGGCTAAAAAGCGGCACGGTTAATCCAGTTAAAAATCGGCACATCGTTTCTAAAGATAAAACACCTTTGTGCTTGGTCGACATATGTTCAATAAGCGCCGTTAGCATGTCAACTATCGCAGTGTCATCTGGCAGAATACTTTCTTGTAAGTAACTTAGCTTAGCAACGTTTCCACGGCATACTGAACAATGTCCACAATTTTCAGGGGTGTTTTTATCATTAAAGTACAAGGATAAATTTCGACTTAGGCAAGAGGATAATTCAAAGAAGCGCACCAGTGTTGCAATACGTTTTATTTCTTTTTCTTCTTTTTCGACAAAATAATCATGTAGTGACTTAGCAAGTATATTAGCTGACAACAAGGCTTTGTTAACACTAAAAACTTCAGTGATTTTTTTTGTTTCCAAGGTGATCAGTTGCTTCTCTTGAAGGTATTCCAAAGCCACAATCACTCGGCCACGGTCACAGCCATAATGCTGAAATAGTGCATCAAAGTCTGGCTCTCCCCATACTTTTTTAAAACCGCTGTATTTAAAAATAGTCGCAAGAAAATCTTTGCGCTCACCTTCAAATAAATTTAACACCTCGTCTTTATTGGTGGTGAATTTATATTTAAAATCGGCAAAATATGAAAATAGTGGTTTAATAACACCTTGCAGCTCTAACTGAACAAGTAAGGTTCTCATGGGTAATTGGCGGATATTACTGGCATTTGACAGCGATAAACCTTGTAATTCCCAGCGATCATTTTGGCATTCTTGTTGAATGTTTTTTATAACACATTCAATACCACTCAGTTCGGGTGTATCACCAAAAACAAAATTTTCAACGGTATTTAGCCCATCTAAATTTGCCAAGGTAATGCAATTTGATGCTAAACCATCACGCCCTGCTCGGCCAATTTCCTGGCTGTAATTTTCAATTGACTTGGGTAAGTCATAATGAATAACAAAGCGGATATCTGCTTTATCTATGCCCATGCCAAAAGCAATAGTAGCCACGATGATTTGTACTTTTCCCGACATGAAATCTTCTTGAATTTTCTGTCGTTTTTCACTTATAAATCCGGCGTGATAAGGTTGCGCATTCAAACCTTGTTGCGTCAAAAAGTTTGCCACATACTCAGCACTTTGCTGTAAAGTCACATATACAATGCCACAACCGGTTTGATCAGCGATACTTGTTAGCAATTGTTGATTTTTATCTTTTGTTGAAACCGCTAACACCGACAAATCTAAATTTTGACGATAAAAGCCTGTTTGTACGATGTGCTCTGGTAAGATAGCGAATTTAGTGGCCATATCTTGCTTGACTTTTTTGGTCGCTGTGGCGGTCAACAAAAGCACCAGCGGAATGTTGAGTTCTTGGCGATAGTTAGGGAGTTTTAAATAATCGGGTCGAAAGTTATGCCCCCATTCAGAAATACAATGTGCCTCATCAACAACCAACATAGATACATTTACTGACTCAATAAATTGGCGAAAACGCTCGTTTTTAAAACGCTCAACCGACACCATAAGAATTTTTATTTTACCTGAACGCGTATCCGCCATGACTTGCTGATTTTGCTGTGGGGTTAATGTTGAATCGATACTTGCCGCTGCTATATTTTTCGTCGCTAAAAAGGCTAATTGATCTTTCATTAGCGCCAGCAAGGGAGAAACAACAATAGTTAAGTGAGGTAGTTCTATAGCCGCTAATTGATAGCATAATGATTTACCTGAGCCAGTCGGAAATATAGCGAGAGAAGATTGGCTATTGAGGAGCTGTTCAATCGTTTGCTGCTGTCCATCACGAAAGGCATCAAAACCAAAGATTTGCTTGAGTGAGTTAACAAGAGATGACACAAGAAATACCTATTAAATAAATGAATTAAAAAAAAACGAGTACCAACAGTCAATTGAAAATCACTGTTGATACTCGTTTTATAATAACAGAGTTACTTAAAAGGTTTTAATCACTTTAACTTTATCACTGACATTAGCAGCATCGATATAGCCAATAGCATCAGGGTTATCAGCAACAAAACTTAACACATCGGCATCATTATCAAATTCTGCTAAAGGTTTCGCCTTACCAGAGAAAATTAGCTTAGCCCAATAAGATTTAACTTGGTAGCTAGTCTTTTGCAACACTTTGCTTTCAAACTCTTCTCGAGCGGGACTTTCATCTTTTAAATTGGCTGCCATGACAGAAGCACCGTTAGTAAATTTCTTATTTTTACCTAAAAAAATCCGAGATATGTCTCTGTCGGTAAGCTCACTAGAATTAGCCGGATTCACAATAACAGCAATATCGGCAGAAGCCGTTAAACTAAAGCCTATTGAAAGTAAGATCGCAGTGACTTTTATATATTTCATCATCAATCCCCTAAAAAACAGTAACAAGTGAAGTGCGGAATAAACCAGCATCATTAGCACCATTAAGGTCATCATTAAAACCGGTATATTCAAACTTTAATGATGCAGAGCTATGAAAATCCCAACGTAAACCAACAGTAACATAGCTTGAATCATTTTTTTGACTCGCTATAACATCTTGTGTTGGTACTTTTAAAGCATCAAGAGGAGTTCCAGACGGTATAACGCTAGTAAAATCGTTCGCCGCAGTGTCTTCATCAACACCGTAAGTAACGTGTACTAAGTAATTATCAAAGCGCTTACCTAGCATCACATAATAAGACTCTTCTTCACCTAATAACGTATTATCTATTTTAAGCGTAGTATATTCGCCGACAACTAAGATGCCTTCATAGTCAATTTGAAAGCCAAGTTCAGTGAACGTTGCTTTGTCTTCAAAAATACTAGTATTGTCTGCAAATGTAGGGTAACCAAAGGCGTTCCAATTATTAGCAAGTCCATCTAACCCTGTTGAAGGTATTGTTACATCAGCATTAAAATAAGCAGCTCTCAAGGTTAGCCAATCTCTATTAAAGGTAGCTGCGCCACCTAAGATATTATCCATGTTAGGTGATGATTTTTCATCAAAGACTTCGATTTCATCGGAGTTATTACCCGCAATAAAGTGGTAAGTCGTATCAAATTCTCCAAGAGTACTGCTGTATATGCCGCTAAGACCGTCAAAAGTATTAAAAATTAAATCGTAAACACCTTTTGGTGGTGTTATCCACGGGTAGGCATACGAAACATCTAAAAAGTCTGAATACATAAAGAAAGGTGCTCGTTGACGCCCAGCCAAAACCCTAAATTTATCGTTTACGTTATAGCTAACGTAGGCCCACTCAAATTCAGTATCCCAATCATTCTCACCGCGAGAAACAATTTGTGCAGTAATATCAAGGCCTTCACCTATATTACTTGATGCTTGAATAGCCAGTAGAGAACCATTTTTAAAGTCAAATGTATCGTTAAAACCATACAACTCTTCATCACTCGATGTAGTGATACCACCTGTTATCGAAGCAAAGCCACTTAAATTGATATCTGCTTGAGCCGCATAGGAAATAAAGCTACTAGCAAGCGCTAGTACCGCTATTTTACTTTTCATATTATCCACCTTAGAGTTTGTATTTTTACGTGCTTATGTTTTTACATGTTTATATTTTTACATGCTTATATTTTATTAAAATCGATTAGTTTACAGGTAAGCTAATGAAGTGTAGATTAATATATTAAAAATGTTAGAGAACAAGTTTAAAAAATAACTATATTTCGGCCGCTATTACCGATATTTCAATAAGTAATTCGTTTCTTGCCATTGAAGCTTTGACACAAGCTCTTGCAGGAGCGAATCCCTGAGGGATCCAATTATCCCAAATTTCATTCATTTTTGAAAAATCATTCATATCTTTAATATAAATAGTTGCCGATAGAATATGCTTATTGTCGCTACCTGCTTGTTCAAGTAATTCATCAACTTTATCTAACATTGAACGTGTTTGTTCTTCAATGCCTTGGCTCGCATCTTTACAAACTTGCCCACATAAATAAATAACACCATTGTGCTTAACGATGCGGCTCATTCGTGTTTTTGTTTCTTGCCTAATAATAGTCATTTTATTTAGTCATGATTAAATATGTTAAAGTATATACTCTACTTACTAGAAATTGTAGCTTTGATACTTGTGCTGTGGAGAAACTTTACGCTAGTAGATAATAAATCACGCTTATTAACGTAATGTTGCAATTAATCATTCACAAATAGCACAATAAAAGATAAAGTATTTAGTAGATGCAATACTACTAATAAGGATAACTGATGGACATTAATCAGTGGGTTGATGAACTATTTGAATTTTTTGATGAAGATAAAGACGGTGCGATTAGTCGAAGTGAATTTGTTGAATTAATTGACTGTCTTTTGCAAGATAAAGGCATCCGTATGTGTGAGAGTATTTTTAATAAATTTGATGTTAATCATAATAATTCAATTTCCAAAGAAGAACTCAAAGCTATGGTGATTGAGTTAGCTTTGTAGCGTTTTTCATTAAAATTTACCCTTCTCCAATTATTCGTTGAGAAAGTAACTTTACTATTTTTCATCTAATCAAGAGCTTAACTAAGCTCTTTTTTTATACCTTAAATTCATTGGTCTGACCTCTTGTTTCAATTGTTTTTTCTGTTATCATTCAATCTCAGCTTACACGTGTACACTGAAATTAAATTTAAAGAAACAATGAAAAATAACAGGATAACAAATGACAAGCCAAGCTAGTTACAGCAAAAATGAAGAAATAGCCAACACCTTGACTCATGCTCTTGGCGCAATATTGTCTGTTATGGCTTGTTACATGCTACTCACTGCAGCTTTTACTGATAACTCATTAGTAAAAATAGTGAGTTATGCCGTTTACGGTGCCAGTTTGGTTTTATTATTCACCGCTTCAACTTTTTACCATGCCTTTCAAGATCCTGACAAAAAAAAGCTTTTTAAATTACTCGACCATTGTGCTATTTACTTGTTAATCGCAGGAACTTACACCCCTTTAATGATGGTTGCCTTAAACGACCAACTCGGTACTATTATGCTGACAATTATCTGGAGTATGGCTATATTAGGGGTGTTTTTTAAAATGAAATTTGGTCACCGCTATAAAAAAACCTCGCTGATCACCTACTTAGGTATGGGACTAATATCTATAACCATTATTGAACAGCTAAATGACAAATTATCAAATCAAGCCTTAACACTACTTGCTCTTGGCGGTATTATTTATTGTTTAGGGGTTATTTTTTATGTGCAAAAGCGTATACATTTCAACCATGCTATTTGGCATTTATTTGTTTTAGGTGGCGCAGCATGTCACTTCTTTATGATTTACTTCTACTTATAAGCGCTGATAAGGCTGACAAAAGAAATAACCAGAGATATAGTTGCTGGTGAGGATGGTAAATTAATTTATACCTAGATCAGCCGTTAAAACGCTATGGCCTTTGCAGGCTTTTAGGCTTGATTCTCGAGTTATCGTCAACTTTCTTAGTAATTGGAATGCGGCTACTAATTAATAGGTTCATAGCAAAAATAAATTAATTAAGCTTTCAATCCAACTTTCAATTCACAGTCAACGATAAGCGACTATCAACAAACCCTTGTAATGATTCCAGTATCATTGAAAAGTTTTTTGCACCCAGCCCTAAACGAAAATATGGCCCAGTAAGGCCAAATAGGCATGATGGGTAAGCGAATATTCCCGCTTGTTCAGCGAGTTGCTCAGCCCATTCAAGCATAGGTAAATCACTATGGCACTTCACTAATGTTAGTAAGCCTGCCTGAGGAGGACACCAACTAAAATGCAACTGGTTTTTGTCGATAAACTGCTGAAATAAAGCGATATTATCTTTGATAATAAGATTATTTTTACTGATGATTTTAACATGGTTTTCTAAAGCAAGCTCTGCCAGCTTTTCATCAACGATTGAAGTACAAATTGAGCCTTGAGCTTTTACCGCTAATAATTTTTTTAGCAGTGATTTATCCTTAGACACTGCCCAACCAATACGTAGCCCCGCCAAACCAAAACTTTTCGATAATACCGAGACAACAATCGTGCGCTCATAATCTAAATAGCGATGAGCTAATTTAAGATCATTATAGTTACTTGCTTGAGAGACATCATCGGCTAAAAGGTAACAATTGAACTGTTTTGCAATGGCTAATATTTGCTCCGAAAATTGAGTGTCTATTATGCTACCACTGGGATTATGGGGAGAATTCAAGACAATTAGTCGGGTATTTTCGTTTACTAGGGCTAAAAGTGCCGCTTGGTTAATTTGCCAGTTTTGTTGAAAATCAACCGTAAGGCACCTTACTTTAATCCCCATCTGCTCTGCCATCGTCACTAGAGAGGGATAGCAAGGTGTAATAACAACAATTTCAATCGCTGCTTGTTGCTCAACTGTATTACCTTGCGTTCGTTCATTTTCGCTAAGTACTGTTTGGTAAATAGCTGACAACGCCTCTTGAGCGCCACAAAAAGTTAGAACATTGTCAGCAGTTAACTCAACTTGATGATGATTATAGTCTTGATGAAAACCGGCAATAAGTGATCGCAAATAATGGCTGCCACTTATCGACGCATAGGATAACGCTTGGTCACCCAGTAGATTATCAAGACTCGTTTCACCGAGTAGACACAATTGTGCTGCGGACAACGACTGTCCGCAAGAGTTACTCAAATTGTGCTTAATTGTGACCTTTTGATTTTCTGCAAGCTGTTGGCCAAAGGCGATATGTGCCGGTAAAATATTTTTCATCCTTGCTATATTTTCCGCTGCCAAATCGACATTTCGGTGGTGGTTACGGTGAAAGTGCATTGATTTTGCTTAATCACACGCGTTAATGGCTGTGCGTCTAAAAAAGTAAACTCTTCTGCTAGTTTTTCCTGTAAACCATCAAAGCCAATAACATTTTCACCATTGACTTTAAGCCCACCCAACCAGTTTTCTTTTTCAGTGTGTTTCGCTGAGTATTGATGGTCGGTTAATACAAAAAGTAAACCTTGTTTATTAAGTCGCTTAGACAGTGTGGCTAACAACTGTTTAGGTTGATAACTCTTTTCTAGCGCATGCTCAACTAAAATCGCATCATAACCGTTAAAAATGGGTTTTAAATTGCTCGCATCACCCTGACTAAAAACAATATGGTCAGCGTTGTTGTTTAGCGCTAAGGCCTTAAGAGACACCTCGTGAAAACTCTGTATGTCACCAGAAATAACGTTGGTGTAACGGAGTGTTTTCTGTTGTTGAAGTTGCACACCAAATTGAATATAACGCGCAGAAAAATCTACCGCATCAATATGCTGAAAATGCTCTGACAACTCAAAAGCGGTTCGTCCAACACTACAACCTAAGTTCAATAACTTGTCGGTATTAATGCCCAGAGCTCGTACTTTATTAAGCAATAATTGGCTAACTTGTTGTGAATAGTTTTCAACACTTAAATGTTGATCACCATAATGACTTTCGAGTTGCTGACAAACTTCACGATCAGTTTCATATCGATTAACCGGCGTTAATGGTATTTTGCCATCGATATTTTCAACATAACGAAAACCAGCATGCTGAGTAAAGTGACGACGAAAAGCATAACGAGATGACGGAATGGTTTCGTTGCCGGTAGAAATCCATGAACCGCCTTTAATTAAGTTATGTTTACCATCAAAGGTTGGCGTAGAAAAATCATCATAAAGTGGATGAACTTTAAATCCCTCATATCCATCTATTGCTGACTCATTCCATTGCCATACATTGCCAATAACATCATAAAAATCCCCTGTTGAAAATTCATCAATCGGGCATGAAGAAGCGTAACGGGCTAAGTTTATATTACCTAATACTTGTTGTTCATTATCGCTGGCATTATTGATTAGACAATGCCACTGTGCTTCAGTAGGCATAGCAATATTTTTTTGAGTTTGTTCACTTTTCCAATGACAGAAAGCTTTCGCTTCTAAGTAGTTCACTTCTGCAGGCCAATTCAAAGGTAAAGGCATTTCATTAAGTAAGTTACGCTGTACGTATTCATCGTTATTTTTTCGCCAAAAACGCGGCATTTCAGCTTTAGTGAAACTTAGCCACTTTTGCCCTTCTTCGCTCCAATAATGTGGTTTTTTGTAACCACCTGCATCGATAAAAGCTAAAAACTCTTGATTAGAGACTAAATATTTTGACGCTGAAAAGGCACTAACCTCAACAGATAACTCACCATATTCGTTGTCCCAGCCGTAAGTTTCATCGGTTAACTTTTTCCCTAATACAATAGATTGTTCTGTAACAGGTAGTAATTCGTTCGTTGGAGCCGTTGAAAAATGAGCACAACTTGTCCATTGTCCCGCTACTTCAGATGGCTGTGTTAAGCAATCTAGCGGTAACATGCGCATAATAACTGATGAAGTCTCAAGATGGATGCGTTCATGCTCACAGCCCATCAATATCACCCAAGCTAACGAGTCTTGTTTGATAGGTAAGCTAATTTCCATGGTATCAATAAGGTTATTAACCACAGTGAAAACTTGTTGACGGTATTCTCTTACTTCATCAACATTAGGCCAGTCGTAATGTTCACTGTTGAGATCATCCCAGCTCATTTCATCAACACCAACAGCGCAAACAGCTTCTAACTTGGTATTAACACGCTTATTAATGTACTTACCCAAAAGTAATTTATTAATAAAGAAGGTAGCCGTATGGCCAAAATAAAAAATAAGTGGATGGCGTAAAGTCTCAGGCCGTAAATAATAGGCTTCATCTTTGTTGATTAAAGCAAACAACGACTCGTAAGTCGTCCAAGTATTATGGAAGTAGCTTTTTAGCTCGGCGCGTTTATCATCTATAGATAAACCATTAAGCTGCGGGGTAATATTTTGATTATTAATAAGAGTCATATTTTATTTTTTAAATTAATTATGATGTATGAGTGAGAATAAGTTTTTGTTGATACGGCGCTAAAATCATTTGCTTTAATTTGTCACCTAACTGCAACTGCCCTGATATTTGCTCACCATTTATAAATTCACCCGATAGCTTATTTAAACTTTCGCTTAACCAGTGATCATTTGCAAATAGTGATATTGCGCCCAATTTTTCTTGCTCTGTATTATCATACAATGAAAAAGGTAAATTTTGATGATGAACTTCTTTACGGAGCAATTTGCGACAGTTATCCACCTTATATACTTCAAGCGCGTCAATTAAGTTCAATAAAGAGTAAATAATATTAAAATAAGCATTGTATTGCATACTTGAAGCACCAATTCTGTGCTCGATACGAGCAGTTTTTTGCCAATTTTGTCGCTTAACTAGTACTTCATTTTTGTGATTATAAAGTACCGGCTCTTCGCCCATCGCTTGATTATGTTTACCCACTTCTTTATACAAGGCAATACTGCCTTGGTGTCCGCCTGAAATATCAACGGGTGAACATAACTCAGCCGCTAAACCGTATTTAGTTTTTAATGCTAGTCGCTCAAAAGCTTCTTCTTCAGGTAAATAAATCAAACAACAATTTAAACTAGTATCAAGAAAGCATTGCTGTAAATATTCACCAAAGCCGCGTTCAATAATAATGTTTTTACCTTCACTATCAAGCGCACTAATATTCATTTGAACAGCATTAGGGATATGCACTGCCCGTGTTTCTGTGGTGAAAATATCACCACTACCACTGGCTAACTTGCCTTTATCACCAGACCAAACAACCGGTTTGATTAATGTTTTACTTATGCCTTGTTCGGCAAAAAAACGAGGTAAAAGGTGTAACGCTTGGCTTAAATTATTAGCCTCTTTTAACGGCGACTGGCCATTAAACAAAGAAACATACTCCCACTGACTATACCAATACTCTGGCACTAATTCTCCGTCAATTCCTGCATGCGCTAACTGACGATTAATTCTTTGATAATCTAGTGAAAACCTTTTTATTTTACTATCGAGCTGGTAACAACCTTCTAATTCAAAGTGAATTACAGGAGTAAAGCCAAGCTGTTTTATATAATTCTGTAATAATATAATAGCTTGAACGGCGAACGGTGTTGTATTATTCATATGAGATAATGGCTTTCTATTGATATATAACCACATTATTTTTACCGTTATGCTTTGCCTGGTAAAGGGCAGCATCGGCATGTAGGTATAACATTTCACTCGTTGGGCTAAGTTGAGACAAGGTTGCTATACCGATACTTACGGTTAACTGTAAACTTGGCTCGACTTGGAAAACTTGCTGACTTATTTTTTTTAAAAAACGTTCAGCAATTACTTTACATTGCTTTTCGTCGGTACGAGGTAAAATACATAAGAATTCTTCTCCGCCAACACGGCCAATGACATCTCCATTACGAAAGACATCATGACAAAGATCAGCTATTTTTTTAATAACTTTATCACCAACAGGATGACCAAACTTATCATTGACCATTTTAAAGTCATCAATATCAAATAAAATTACCGAAAGTTCAGTTTTTTCGACTAAGACATCGTTCAGGTAGTTCGATAAGTACTCAAAAATATAGCGGCGGTTATATAAATTTGATAATGGGTCTTTAATTGACAGTGCATACATTTTCTTATTATTTTTATACTGAATGGTTATCACGATAATGACAACCACGCCGGCACATAACATAAAAATCAGTAGATAAAGGTTCTGTAATTTTTGTTGATGATAGGAATCATTTTCTAAAGCGGCGACCTTTTTTCGTTGCAGGGTAAGTGCTTGTTCAACATATTTTCGCTCATTTTCCATCGCAGCGCGCGCTGTAGTTAATCGTGTGCTGGAATTTTTGACCAATAACTCATTGTATTTTTGATAATACTGTCGAGATAATTGAAAAGCTTCACTGTCATTATTTCTTGCGTGAGCAAGCTCTGAGCCAAGCTTTATAACTTCTAATTGCCACTTAGTGCCGACTAATTCAGGTAAAGACATGAATATATTTTCAGCTTTAGTCAACGATGCCTGCGCTTGTTCTAACTCACCCAAGATAATAAAACAGTGAACCTGTTGCTTATATAATTCGGCATTATAATCAATCAAGCCATTTAACGTTAGAGCATGATTAATAACATCGATAGCTTTAACACAATCGCCTTTTTCGGCCAGTGTCATACCTAAACCGTACGCTGAAAAAAAAGAAATTTCAGTGTTAGGGGTATAGGCAATTTTTTCTTGATAAAGCTCAAAGTAGCGAATCGCCAAATCATATTTTTGCCAATATCGATAGGTTATAGCAATGCCGTAAATAGCCTCTGAAACATGAGCTGGATAATTTAAACGTTCATAAGTATTTAATGCTTTTTGGTAATATTCTATCGATTTTTCATAATCGTCCATATAGCCATAAATAGCACCGTAGGTTTCATTGATAACAGCAATTAGAAAGTGTTCTTTTAGTGAATAAGCATCTAAGTAAGCTTCTTGCATTTCATTCAATGACAGTTCGAAGAGTTCAGTGATACTTTTTGTAAAAGCAAGCTCTTGTTTTGCAAGGATAAAAAGGTAAGTTAAATTATTTTTTTTTGCTATAGACATAGCCTTTCGAAGAATAAGTACAGAATCTGCATACTGAGCATGGCGACGATAAATTAACCCCTGATAAATATAAAGGTGACTTTGAATTTTTAATGGGGTTTTGTCGTCGATAAGCGCTACGGCTTGTGCGATGGTCTTATTAAAGTCTTCATAAAAATAGAGTAAATTTTCTGCTTGAGCTTTACGTAACAACCACCAAGATTGTTGTAGTTTTGGCATAGTTGAAAAAGATTTTTCTGCGTTTAATAATTGTTGATAAGATTGCAGAGGTTGTTGGCGTATTTCTTCATCCATGTTCAATAAGCGATTTAGCTCATCGGTTTGTTCTACCGCTAATTGGCCACTACTATTTGCCTGTGATTGACTACAGGAAAAAAAAAAGATAATAACAACAACCGAAAAAAACCGATAAAAATCAAATTTCATTACACATCCGTAATTAATGATCTTGTTAATTCATGTAAGTATTTCAACCTTAACATAGACCTTTTTTTAAAACGAGTTAAAGCCATAAAATTGTATCATCACCAATATATTAACCAATATTAATCCTCGTAAAGCGCTTTAAAAGCCGCCACTTTAAAACCTTGCAGATATTCTTCACCAATCTTTATTACCGGTACGGATCTAAAGTTTGCTCTGCGAAACTCTTTTTGTCCCGCGGCTGTTTTCACATTACATAAGCGATAAGCAATGTTATTTTTATCTAAGTACGCTTTCGCCGTATCACAATGAGGGCAGTTACTCATACTATATAAGACAATTTTCTTCATGCTAAATTTCCTTGGTTATTTATTCGCTGCATTATCTTCAACAAATAAATGTTAAATGGGTGCCCATAATACACACTATAATACACAGAATTATTTTACGGCTGTTTGGCTAGTTTACAGGAACTTATCTTGAAAAACGCTGACACTTGCGGAAAATTAAATTAAATTATCTGCTAGGTAATCGTCAGTAAACTAAAATAACGCCGCTTAATTGTAAAGACACACAGCTACTTTAAGATATCTTGTAACCATTAATCCAAATAACGATCACTTAGTGTTAGAAGCGGATAAATATTTCGGTTATTATTAAAATAACAGGCAAAATGTTAACAAATAAAAAGAGTCATCATCATGCAATATAACCCAGTAAATATCACTTCCACTATAGTAAAAACTTTTGTTTGGAGTAGAAACATTCGTTTATTTCATTGGTTGAATGTCTTGTCAGTACTTTTGCTTATTGTTATTGGTAGCGTTATTTATTTTGGTAAAGATCTAGGTCTCTCAACAGAAGGTAAAATACTGCTTAAAACAATACATGTATGTGTGGGCTATGTTTTTGCTGCAAATTTAATTTTTAGAATTATTCTTGGTTTTATTGGTAAAGGATATGAACGTTGGGGACAAACACTGCCTTTTAATAAAGTCTTTAAACAAGAACTAGCCGATTTCAAAAAAGATAAAAATAAGACATTTAAAGGTCATAGTCCACTGGGGAAACTTATGGTTGGCGCTTTAATGTTAAGTCTTTCTATTCAAATGATTTCAGGTTTAGTGATTGCGGGTACTGACATTTATTATCCTCCTTTTGGGCAATACTTTGCTAGCAGCATAGCTCAAGATAAAAGCCAAGTAGCCTTGATTAAGCCCTACAGTAAAGAAAATGTTGATGCAGATGCTTATAAAGAAATGCGCAATGTAAGAAAGCCTTTTATAACTGCTCACGTTTATAGCTTTTACTTTTTGTTGCTGTTGATCCCACTACATATTTTAGCCGTATTTTTTGCTGAACGACGTGAAAAACATTCTATTGTTTCTTCAATGATCCACGGCTTTAAATATTTACCTAAAGACAAGTAAAACCACTTTTATCCTACCGCTGTGATAATGACCTACTCACCACATAGTGAATGAGTGGGTCGCTTCCTAACTAAATATGGTTACGGATGAAACAATTTGACTATAACCGAGAATAAACACTGTATATAAAAACAGTTATTGTGCTAAGCTTATTCTAATGGTCTGTATTGAACCCTTGGAAATTCTATTGAAACTATATATTGTCGAAAAGCCAAGTTTAGGACGTGCCATTGCGGCAGTTTTACCCAATCCCCATAAAAGTCAACAAGGCTATATAGCGCACGGCAATGATGTAACAATCAATAACCATAAGTTTGACACTATATTTTTATTATATAATTCAATAAACAAGGTCATATTATCACGATATAAGCTTGACGCAGTTACCAAGCTAAAAACGTTGAAAAAAAGCCTCACTATTATTGACAAATACATACAAAAAAAGAGCTTGTTCTTGACTCTGTTTGACAATCACAACCCACTGTTAGACCAGGCTTAATATTTATGAAATTATTTATTGCAGAAAAACCTAGCTTAGCAAGAGCAATTGTAGACGTACTACCTAAACCTCATAAAAAAAATGATGGTTATATAGAAGCAGGTAATGGCGATGTCGTTACCTGGTGCATAGGACATTTATTAGAACAAGCTCCACCTGAAGATTACGATATTAAATATAAAAAATGGGTAGTTGAACATTTACCCATAATTCCTGAGCAATGGAAGTTAAAACCAAAACCAAAAACTCGAAAACAACTGACCGTTATAAAAAGGCTAATAAAACAAGCTGATACCATCGTAAATTCTGGTGATGTGGATCGTGAAGGTCAAATATTAGTTGATGAAGCGATTAGCTTTAGCGGAGCATCTAAATCCAAAATAGATAATGCTTTGAGGTGTCTAATAACCGATATGAATTTTAATGCGGTTAAAAAAGCGGTAGATAACTTAAAACCTAATAAAAATTATATCCCTCTTGCTGTTTCAGCATTATCAAGAGCTAGAGCTGATTGGCTTTATGGCTTAAATATGACTCGTCTTTGTACTTTACAAGGGCAGAAATCAGGCTATCAAGGCGTATTATCAATTGGTCGGGTACAGACTCCGATATTAGGTTTAGTGGTAAACCGAGATATTGAAATAGAAAATTTCATCTCAAAGCCTTTTTATGAAGTACTTGCTCATATCACGACAAAAAACGGTGAAAAGTATCAGGGTAAGTGGAAGCCAAGTAAGGCTTGTGAGCCTTTCATGGATGAAGAGAAACGCATATTATCAAAAAAGCTAGCTGAAAATGTAGTCAATCGTATTAATGACAAACCGGCAAAAATTGAAAAGGTTACACAGGATAAAAAACAGCAAGTAGCACCATTACCTTTCAGTTTATCTGGCTTACAAATATCAGCCGCTAAAGCTTTTGGTATGAGTGCAAAGCAAGTATTAGATATCTGTCAGCAACTTTATGAAAAGCACAAATTAATAACTTACCCTAGATCTGATTGCCAATACTTACCGACCGAACACCTCAATGATGTACCTGCCGTAACCAACGCTATGAGTAACGTATCTGAGAAATTAGCCGATATGTTAAAAAATGCAGATTTAAAGATAAGAAGTAGAGCTTGGAACAATAAAAAAGTCAGTGCTCATCATGCTATTATACCCACAGCTAAAAACACCCCAACTGGCGCACTATCAAATGATGAAGCTAAAATTTATGAAATAATATCTCGGCAGTATATTGCACAATTTTATCCAAATTTTGAATATATGGACAAGCAAATAGACACTATTATTGATGGTGGTTTATTTATCAGTAAGCAAAAAGATATCATTAAAAATGGCTGGAAAGATTTATTTCCTAGCTCTAATAAAAGTAAAGATAATTCCGAATTTTCTGCGATTAAGTTACCCAATGTTATAGCGGGTGATTGCGTGCATTGTTTACATGGCGAGCTTGTAGAAAAAAATACTAGCCCACCTAAATACTTTACTGATGCAACGATATTAGGTGCCCTTACCGGCATAGCTCGTTATGTGACGAATGCTGAAATAAAAAAGTTACTAAGAGATACTGATGGACTAGGTACGGAGGCAACACGTGCTGGTATTATAGAACTCCTGTTTAAGCGTCAATTTTTAGTGAGAAAAGGAAAGGATATAAGAGCAACAGAGATTGGGAAAAAACTCATTACCTCTTTACCCGTTCAAATCTCCCAGCCTGACATGACAGCACTATGGGAGTCACAGCTAGAATCAATAAGTAATAAAACACTCAACTACCAATTCTTTATTAAAGGAGTTGAAAAAAACTTACAACAACTCATCCTTGAAGTTAAAGATATTGCATTTACTGATTTGCCCCAATCCAATACCCCAAGAAGATTTACTAAAAAAAGAAATAGAAAGCGAGCAACATAAAAATCATCTATTAAAGCTAATTGTCTAGAGTAGGCTCGTTAGTTTATTAAGCATCTGTATTTAATTTTAACCCTATCTTGCTATGACTATATCAATAATATCATTACTGACTAAAGCAATGAAATGAAGTGCGAATATTAATTTGACACTCATGGAGAACTGATAAAATGAGAAATGAGTCGTCGTGGAAACTGTTGCGATAATAGCTCAATGAAAGGGTTTTTAGACGTTTAAAAAGCAATGAATACCAACAACGGGTTATCGCTCATTTTTTGAAGCTGAAAACTCAGTAGTTAACTATATTATTGGATATTACAGCAAAGTTAGGCCTCACCGTTATAATGGAAGATCATACTGGGGAAATTTTAATACTACAAAAACAGTAAAAGGGTTAGTCAAATATTTATTAAAAAATAGAGACTTGCACAATAAATACCCATAATGCAAACTAGAGTTAATAGTTAATAGTTAATAGTTAAT